>QHPD01000067.1 GCA_003218975.1 Verrucomicrobiota bacterium | reverse complement strand
ATTGCTGACTTACCTTGGGATTTTTATTCTCGTGGGATTCGCGTTTACCCATGTTTTCTTCGACGCAGCCGTCACGCGCTGGGGCAGCAAATGGAGTGTGCGCGGCATTGCCGATCCAGCCGGGCTTCCGTTACTCGTTTTGATATTCAGCACGCTGGTTTTCATCGCGACTCCATTGCTTAAGACAGTGGTACGCGTGACGGAGCGCGAAGCAGACGCTTTTGGGATCAACGCTTCGCGCGAGCCCGACGGCATGGCCAAAGTGGCGCTGAAGCTTGGCGCTTATCGCAAACTCGATCCGACGCCGCTGGAAGAATTCATCTTTTTCGATCATCCCAGCGGCCGTGCCCGGATTCGTATGGCCATGGATTGGAAAGCAGCAAATTTGCCTGCCGCAGAATCAGCCGCCCCGAAAGCACGCCGGCAACTCGGTGAGATACGCGAATGATCTGCAACATCGACAGTGCTTGAATGAAGGTATGAATTCCTTACGATTGGCGCATGCCTGAGGCTCGTCGTGCGCTGCAACAGAGCTCTATTGATTGGCTTACCACGGAACTGAATGGGTTTGTCGAACTTGGTTCGACGAAGGAAGTCAAAAGGCTGATTCGGCAAATTCTTCGGCACCCTCGGTCGACGGCTGAGGCGCTTTGGAAGGCGGTGCGAGCAATAGGTACCTTGGATGCACCGCGTCGCTGGCGACGCGATGTGGAGGCCGCTTTTGCGCGATTAAGCAGAAAGGAACAGCGGCGCGCACGCGAAGTGATGTTGAACTACTACTCTGCAATTTGGGATTTTGAAGCGGCATTGCCATTCTGCGTTCCGCGAGATTTGCGAAGTCCAAGTGAGTTGATGTTCGCGATGGATATCTACCTGCAACTTAACAAGCTTTCGGAGGCAAAGAAGCTGGAGCGGAAATGCCTAAATGCTATTGAACGAGCTGAAAATGAATTCGATGTCAGTTGCATTACAGAGGCCTTGGGGAGCTTCTATGCACGCACCCGAAATTGGCAGCGCGCACTAGATGTTTGGGCGATTGCACCCCGCGACCAGCCGCTGGCGCGAAGCGCAGCAGTAGGTAGAGCTGAAGTTTTCATCGCTGCGGCGATCGATGCGCTCAATCAAGAATTAGACACGGTGATAGCTCTCAAGGAGAAATTGCCATCAGGGATCGAGATCAGTCTGCCTGGAATAGAAGCCAGTTTGCTGCGACGTACTGAAAAGGACTTGCTGCGACTCAAGCGTGGACTTGAACGGCTCCTTCCAGAAAAAAGGCGCAAGGCGTTTGGGCTAAACGATCGACTCTGATCTGTTGCTTTAACAATGCAAAAGCAAAATCCCTTCCTTAGGCTCAAACGCTATCGGGGCGATCTAATCGAAAACCACGCGACGGAAATTCTTGGGACCTGTTTATTGCTGAGTAGCAACATCAAACGAGAATTCGTCAGGTTCCTGTTTGATGGTGATGACAAAGTCGATCTCGCTGACGTAGAAACTCTCGACGTTTCAACGCAGCAGCAATTGGGAGGCTACGGTATCGTTGATCTGCTTCTCGAAGCACCGGGAACCCGCAATATTGTCGTTGAGGTCAAAGTTGAAGCTGAGGAAACTGGCCCCCAGATACAAAAATATCGAGACTGGCTCGAGCAGACCAAAAAGGGAGAAAAGTATGTTTTTAGTCTCGTCAAGAGACCCAGCGATTTCAAAATCAAGGATTTTGGTGGCGATGCTCGTCATACATGGCGCAAGCTATATGACGAACTGTATAATAAGTACGTGGCTGTCAGCGGAAAACAGAGTTTACTGGAACCGACTGAGAAGACGATCCTCGAATACCTATTGGATTACATGGAAGCAGAACGAATTGTAAGCAATTGGACGCCGCAACAGATTTTGGATTACGCGCGGGGAGTGACAGCGAGAAAAGCGCTCGGTACTCTCTTTGAGCAGGTGAAGGAGAAACTCATGGCGCGGCAACCGTGTCCCTTCTTAGAGCCCGAGATCGTCTTGCACGACAAGGACTGGCCTTGCCTCAAAATAGGAATGAAGTCTTGGAAAGGGATTTTCGGAAACCAAGGCTATTTGAACAAGCTCTACATGTACTACCAGACCACGGCTGCATGGGACGGCGCCGCTAAGGGATTCCTCTTTGAAATCGTGTTATGGCACAAACCTCACCGTAATAATTGGGCTCTAACCAAGCCCAAGCTTGCGCAGTGGATTGCGGTGTTGCGGAAAAATAATTTTAGGCACACGACATACCTGAAAGGCTCGCGCGAGCTCGAAGGGGATGCAGACAAATACAACTTTTCAGAAGCTCCCGGAACTATTTCTGCCTGGTCGAAGGATCGCAATGTCAGTGATATTTCCGAATCTGATCTACGTAAGATGATTGACTCTCGTCTTGTGGACCTTTGCGTTGACCGGGTTGACCAGCATTGCGCCGTAATATCCGCCTTTAAGTAATTCGGCAGGTTCCGTGGCTTAACATCGACCTGGACCAACTCGAAGTCTGATGCCCCAACTCGGATTTGGAAAAGGAACGGGGGTCAGGGAAAGGGGTCAGAGCTTATTACTGACAGTGTTTCTCCCGCCTAAGGCAGATCAATTCTCAATCCCCACAGGCATCTCTTTACTGGTGTCGAGTACTCATTGATTAAGTACTGAACTGCGTTTGATGTGATGCTTCGCTATCCGGCTTCGCGCGGTTTTTGGGAGGGTGCGGCAGCGGTGAAAGCGAATTTGCGTTTCCGGATAAGCATTAAATTGCGAATGTAAATCATTGAGTTCGGCAGATATGCCAGGATGCCGACCGGGTCGCGCCGGAAAACGAAGTAGAGGCACATCAGAGCGCTTCCGGCAATGCTCCAATACCAGAACGATACCGGAATTACGCTTTCACCTTGCCGTTCTGAGGCCAGCCATTGCACAAGGAACCGCATCGAGAAAAGAGCGTTCCCGATAAAGCCGATAACCATCAGATAACTCCAGTCCAGACCAAGGAATCGGTATTCTTTTCCGATCCAGGTGATAGCGATAATGGTGAGCATATTCATAGGCTGTTGATTTGTTTAGCGTTTCGCCTCTCCCTTCACAAGGGAGAGGGCAGGATGAGGGTTTAATGCTTCAATGTAATGATTGTGAATTCCCTCACCTCAATTCTTTCAAATCTCTGTTTAGCGCTGTCTGGTGTCCACGCATGCTGAGGTAACCCGACAGCACTCGGCGTTGTAGCCACGGCGCTGTGTCGCCGTGCCGCTGTGCCACTAGCAACGCACTGAGCGCCTCGACACAGCGAGGCGGCTACAGCACGCTCAACCAACTTAGCGCGATGTGTCGTCAAATATTCAATCATTCGATTCGGCGATTTCGTATCGGATTTGTCGCGATTTCATCCAGCGCACAGCGAGGAGGTCGCGGAATGATTTGAACAAACGATTCCAGACACCGTAATGACTGTTTCCCGAGAATCGCGGATTTGTCGAGACTGGGACTTCGACGACGCGGAATCCTTCCATCTTAATCAATGTGGGAAGAAAACGGTGAGCGCCATTAAAGAATTTCACGTGCGCGATGCAGTCGCGTTTGAACACGCGATACGTGCAGCCGGCATCGCTGATTTTTTCGCCGGAGAGTTTGTTGCGCACCCAATTGGCGATGCGCGAAGAGGCAATTCGAATCCACTTGTCGCCTTTTCCTCGCGTTGTAGCGCGCGTCCCGCAAACGCAGTCCGCATTTTTAAGCGCTTCGAGCATCGCCGGCAAATCTTTGGGATCGTTTTGAAGATCGGCATCCAGCGTGGCGATGTATCGACCACGCGCAACCTGCATGCCCGCCCAGCTCGCAGCTGATTCGCCACAATTGAACTTGAAGCGCTGGATACGCAGGCGCGGATCATTCGCGGCAAGCTGTTTCAAGACGCTCCACGAATTATCGGTGCTGCAGTCATCCGTAATCACAATTTCATAGTCCAACGCGAGCGGGTCGAGCGCCGCATGAATTGCTGATAGTAATGGCCGTAAATTTTTCTCCTCGTTATGAGAGGGAATAACGAGGCTCAACTCTACTGCATTCATTGCGAAGCTACTTAGCCCGAACCAGTCCGCCTCTCCTCTTCGTAAGGGGAGAGGACTGAGGTGACGGGTTTCGCGCCGCCGAAGTATTCAACCCTCATCCTATCCTCTCCCTTGAGAAGAGACAGGCGACGTGTGTAGCGACGCGGCGGGTTCATTGTTTGCCGAAAAATTCGAGGATCGCGTCACAAACATAATCGACATCCTCCAGTGGCAATTCTCCATAGATCGGCATTGAGAGAATTTCTTTCACCACGGCTTCGGTTCGCGGGAGCTTTGGCAAGTGCGGATAAAGTTTCGTAACCGCCGGCTGCTGATGATTCGCCACTGGATAATGAATGCCGGTGCCGATTCCTTTGCTTTGCAAGTGCTTCGCCAACTCATCGCGTCGTTCGGTTCGGATGACGTACATGTGGTAAACGGCGTGCGCCCATTCTTTCTCGGGCGGCGCCTTCACGACCCCGCTGAGACGTTCGGTGTAACGAGCAGCAACGCGCCGCCGATGCTCATTCAACTTGTCGATGTTGCGCAGTTCCACACGGCCAATCGCGGCTTGGATTTCGTTAAAGCGGTAGTTGTAGCCAACCGCCTCGTGGATGTATTTCGATTTGCGTCCGTGGTTGCGCAACATGCGCAGATCGTCTGCGAGCGCGCTGTCGTTGGTCGTGATGCAGCCGCCGTCGCCCATGACCGTGAGATTTTTCGAAGGATAAAACGAGAACGCGCCAGCAACGCCCATTGAGCCGACACACTTGCCTTTGAATCGCGCTCCATGCGCTTGAGCGCAGTCTTCAATCACCCAAAGGTCATGCTTCCGGGCGATTTCGAAAACTCGATCGAGATTGGCGGGATGCCCGTAAAGATGCACCGGGAGAATACCCACGGTTCGAGGCGTAATTGATGCCTCCAGAAGATCGACATCGAGGCAGTAGGTTTCATTGATGTCGATGAAAACCGGTTTCGCGCCGAAATGGATCATCGGCTCGATCGAAGGAAACGCCGTGTGCGACGGTACGAGGATCTCGTCGCCGACTTTCAAGCCCATGGCACGATGAAGCAGAAACCCGCCCGCAGTCCACGACGAACAAAGCACCGCATGTTTCGTGCCGATGTAATCGGCTAGTTCCGCTTCGAATGCTTCGCATTCTTTCGCCAGGATGTACGATCCGGAGTTGAGCGCGCGCAGCGCAGCTTTACGCACTTCTTCGGTTAGGAAAACACGCGAAAGCGGGATTTTTTTCATACCGATCAATGACACGACTTATTTAGAAATGTCGCTCCATGCTCCGGTTCGCGCGGACTCCAGTGCGGCTTCCACTACGGAGACAGCATGGAATCCCGCCCATCCATCGACTCGAGATGGCGTCCGCTTCTCGATCGAATCAATGAAAGCCGCCAGTTCGGCGCGCAGCGGTTCTTCTGGCGGAAATTCCAGTTGGTGCACCGCGCCTTCCTCCGCTTTTATCGCGTCGCTATCAGCGAGATGCCGATTTTCGAACGTTTTGATTTTGTACTGTGCCACGTTGTAATCGCACACCGCGGAGCAATCCGTCCCGCCAATGATTACTTCGCGAAATTTGCCTGGTGCATGGTATCCTGCTTCTACCGTCGCGAGTATCGGAGAACCGTTGCCTTGATCGTATTCCAAGACAATCAGCGATTCGTCGTCCATTCCGCGGCCCAAAAAATCACGCAGAACCGCATGAACGCGCCGTGGCGGCGCTTCGAGGAGAAAATTGAAAAGATCGATAAAATGAATGCTGTCGGCAAAAGTGACGCCGGTGTCGTGCCGGGGACGTTTAAAGCCGCTGAATCTGGCGCGCAGTATCTTGAGCTGGCCAAATCGCCCCTCGGCAATCGCATCGCGCATCCAGAGCGACGCCGGGTCGAACCGGAAAATATGCCCAACCTGTAGAATCAATCCGGACTTCTGCGCGAGCTCCGTCAGCTTCTTTGCCTCGCTCGAAACCAAAGTGATTGGTTTTTCCACGAACACATCTTTTCCCATCTCGAGCAATTCGTGACAGGTTTCGAAGTGCTCCGGCGCTGGCGTCACGACTACCGCAGCGTCAATCCTCGGAAAAAGTGAGCGTGCATCCGTGCTGCGATGACTTTCCGGAATGTCTGCCATACGCAGCCGTTGCTCATGATGATCAGCTACAAAAAGTTCGATTGGCATCGACTTGAGCACGCGCAAGTGGTTTCCACCCCAGCGCCCGATACCGATGAGAAGAATCCGTTTCATCTGTCCTTCACACAACCTGTGAAACACTAAAGCCCCAGCGAACTATGATCGCGCTTCCAATTGTGCGATCAACGTATTGGCAATAGTCGCGGGCGTCTCAGCGATTGCAATTCCCGCGCCCCTTAGCGCTTCAATTTTTCCCGCCGCAGTCCCTTTTCCACCAGAGACGATTGCGCCTGCGTGCCCCATCCGGCGGCCGGGCGGGGCTGTCATCCCCGCAACGAAAGCTGCCACCGGTTTTTTGTAATTCGCTTTGATCCATGCGGCGGCTTCTTCTTCGGCCGAACCACCGATTTCGCCGATCAAGACCATCGCGTTTGTCGCGGGATCTTCGTTGAAAAGTTTCACTACGTCCAGATGCGACAAGCCGTGGATGGGATCGCCACCGATGCCGATGCACGTCGATTGCCCGTAGCCGCGCGACGTCAATTGCCAGACTGCCTCGTAGGTGAGCGTCCCGGAGCGCGAGATCACACCAATACCTCCCGGCTTATGAATGTAGCCCGGCATGATGCCAATCTTGCATGCGCCGGGAGTAATAATTCCCGGGCAATTCGGACCAATCAGCCGCGATTTTTTCCCACGCATCAGCGCTTTTACGCGCATCATATCCATCGCCGGAATCCCTTCCGTGATGCACACCACAAGATCAACTCCGGCATCTACTGCTTCCAGAATCGAATCCGCAGCCGCAGGAGCAGGCACGAAAACCATCGAAGCGTTGCAGCTGGTCTTTTGTCGCGCTTCCCAGACCGTGTCGAAGACCGGCACCTTGCCATCAAACATTTGGCCGCCTTTCCCCGGCGTAACACCAGCGACAACGTTCGTCCCGTATTCCATGCATTGCCTGGTGTGGAAGGCGCCCGCGCTGCCGGTTATGCCCTGCACGACAAGTCGCGTGTTTTTATCGACCAGAATCGACATGGGAAAAATGACGAAGCTTCGTCATTTCTTTCGCTTGTGTACGACGAGTTTGTTCCCATCAGGGTCGCGGAATTGTGCCATCCAACAAACTGGCGTCTCAGTTTTCTGGATGTCGAACGTGACGCCGCGCTGTTTGAGCTTGGCGATGGCCGCATCGATGTCATCGACTTCGAAAGCAACGGTTGTCCCGTCACGCGACGGTTTCCACGCTGGATGACAACCAACTCCGATCGTTGTCGGACCGATATCGTACTCGACCCACGCTCCGCCCATCGCGATATGACTCGGCTTCAACTCGAGCGTCTCCTGATAAAATTTCCGTGCGCGCTCGGCATCGGAAACCGCGATGGCAATAAACGCCACCTCGTTTGTAATCATTTGCAGACTCCTTTCTGGTCTTCCGGTTTGAGTTTGTGAATTATCAGCTTGTTGCCGTCGGGATCTTGCACGACTGCCATCTCACAACACGGTGTCTCGAACGGCTCGACGGCGAAACGCACTTGTTGATCTTTCAAGTGCTTGATTGCTTCGCGGAAGTTTTCCACTTCAAATGCAGCGCCAGTTCCCTGATCGGAAGGCGTCCACAGCTCGTCAATACTTGCGATGGCGAGCGTGTCGTCGCCCACCGCGTACTCAATCCATTTGCCGCCCATCATTTGATCTGACACGCTCAATCCGAGCACTTCTTCGTAAAATCTTCGCGCTCGCGGAATGTCCCTCACCGGGATAGCAACGAATCCGATTTCCCTGATGTTCATTTTGCGGGTTCCCTTTGCTGCTCTTCCAGCCAATCGGTCACAATTCGGAGCATCTTCGGATCAAATGGCGCGGACTTTCCAGCAAACGCGTCAGCCCAACTCAAATAATGTTGGAATGTATGTCCCATCTCCGGCACTTCCATAAAGCGAGCGGCGCCGGGCCGGTTTGCATCTACGTATTGCGCCATCAATTCGGGATCTTCCCGGCTCATGATCCAGTCGTACTGCCCGTGTAAAATGATCGACGGCACTTTCACACGCGACCACGCCGCCGCGAGATTCAGTTTGTGCAATTGTTCGTAAAATTTCAGCGGTCGCCCGTAAAGATGCGTGGCATCTTTTCCATCGGGCCAAAGTCCTGCAAGTTCTGGTCTTTCTTTTACGATCTCGGGAACGCTGCGGCCCTTGACCAGCCACTCGTAGTAAAGCGTGGTCGCGCGTTTCATTCGCTCAGTCACCTCACCGGGTGATTTGCCCATCAGCGCGAAGCGGCGCCGTTCGATTTCGAGCATGTGCTCAAACCAGGTCTTCACCCAACCGCCGACTGAGACGTATCCAACCACTTGCGCCTGCTCCGATTCTGATTCGGGAATAAGCGGCGCGAATCCCCCGCCGTTACTGATGCCGAGCATGTAAACGCGATTTGCATCGATGAAGTCATACTTCTTCAATGTGCGAAACGCTGCGCGATAGCCGGCGAGCTCCGACTCAAAATCGTTGGCCGCGCAATCGCCTTCGCTGTCACCAACGCCTTGTTTTACAGGCAGTTTTCCTTTTGCATCATGTGATTTGGTAATAATCGTCCGCAATCGATGCCCATCTGAGGCAGTCACTGAATCATAAATCACATCGACGTTCGGATAATTTTCACGAGGCGTCTTCGCGCGACGTGGTAAATCATCGCCAGCGGCGAGCGAACTAATCGTTAAGACGAAGACGATTGTCAATTTCACTTGTGGTCGCGCGAGAGATCCCGAATCCCAATTCCCAAATCCCAGGGAAATTCAAATCGCCAAATTCCAAATACGACGCCGTGATCATTCGCTCTTCGAAATAATCGATGAGAAAATCAAGGTTAACTCGCGTGCCTCGGTCGCGAGCGTATCACGAGCAACCGTACTGCTTTTGGTCAACCCCGCGTCCACCAGTCGTAGAAACAGCCGGTTTTCTTTCGCTTCTTTGCGGCAGATTTTCACACGCATTAGAAAGTCTTTTTTGCTCAGCGCTTCATCGGCCTCGATCCAATTTGCAGCGACCGAACCAGATGCGCGGACCAATTGTCGAACATCCTCAGTATTGCTAACAGTTCTCGGCAACTGTTTGACGAACGCCCGCACGGATTCTGCGAATTGAAACGTCCGATCTTCGAGATCACGTGGTTTCGCACCGTCTTTCATTTGAAGTTGGGATTTGATTCTTTACTTGGAACTTGGGCTTTGGGATTTGGAATTTACGGTCGCAGCCGCTGCGACCGCTTTCTGTGCCGCGTCCGCAAGATCATCCGCCGCGATCAGCGCGAGACCGCTTTCTTTCAACAATTGCTTCCCTCTCTCGACGTTCGTTCCTTCGAGACGAACGACGAGCGGCTCGGAGAGTTTCACCGTTTTCGCTGCGTTGATGATGCCTTGCGCGATGACATCGCATTTCATGATTCCGCCGAAAATGTTCACGAGGATCGCTTTTACTTTCTTGTCCGCGATCAGGATCTTGAAGGCATCAGTCACCTGCTCTTCCGTCGCGCCGCCGCCGACGTCGAGGAAATTAGCCGGCTCGCCGCCATAAAACTTAATGATGTCCATTGTGGCCATGGCCAGACCAGCGCCGTTCACCAGGCATGCGATGTTGCCATCCAGCCCGATGTAACTCAGTCCCCGCTTTGATGCTTCCACCTCGCGCGGATCTTCCTCCGCTATATCGCGCAACGCCGCGATCTCCGGGTGTCGGTATAACGCGTTATCGTCGAAGTTAAATTTCGCGTCGAGAGCGAGCGCTTCGCCCTTCATTGTGACGACCAGCGGGTTGACCTCGACCATCGAGCAATCGAACGCAATGAACGTGTGATAGAGTCTTTCAAACAATTTCGAAGCGCTTTTTAACTGGGACGACTCGAAGGCGAGCTGCTTCGCGAGTTTTCGTGTCTGGAATGGTTGCAGACCTGCGAGTGGATCGACTGCCTCCCGAATAATTTTCTCGGGGGATTTCGCCGCAACGGTTTCAATTTCAACTCCGCCTTCCGTGCTCGCAACAATCAAAGGCGCGGCCGTCGCCCGATCGAGAAGAACTGCAAAATAAATCTCACGGGCGATCTCGGCGGATTCCGCCACGAGCACTTTGTTTACCATGCGGCCAGCGGACCCAGTCTGATGAGTCACCAGAATTTGCCCCAGCATTTTCGAGGCAACTTCACGAACTTCTTCGGGAGTCTTGCGAACGTGAACTCCGCCTTTGAATCCGTTCTTGAACGTTCCTTTGCCGCGACCACCGGCGTGGATTTGCGCTTTAACTACAACATCGACAGCTCCAAGCTCACGCGCGATTTGTTCCGCTTCATCGACGGTCGCCGCCACTTTGCCATGCGTCGTCGCCACATCGAACTTTTGCAGCAATTCCTTAGCTTGATACTCGTGAATGTTCATTTGCTTTTGCCCGGCGGCAGACCGTGCAATTAGCTCGCGTTACCGAACGCGGCAACGGTTTTGTTGAGCGTTCCGTTACTTATGGCCGCCAGTCGCGGTAAGCGTCGTGCGCGCCGACCGTGAGACTGGTTCGGGCCCTGCTGTGCCGATCGAGCTGTTCGGCGAGCCACTGAAACCATTCCCAGGTTTTCTGTGAACCTGCACGCTCACGTTCGTACTCGACGTAGCGTTGCAATTTACGCCATGCAACCCGCACCGTACCGCCCATTAGTTCATCTACTACATTTAGCGGAACCATCCGCGCAAAGACCGCATAACCGAGACCTTCGAGAATAATACCGATCGATTGAGCGGCTTCGAGAATGCGCGGATCAGCCTCGATTTTCGAGGCAGTCACGCCATCTGGGATTGTCTGTACTAGCACCATTGATCTCATCCATGCTGGTGTCAGAATCGCCTGGACAGCTACAAACGCTGCTCGCTCTTCTCGCTCCTTGCGCGCATGACGCATTTCGATCAACCCAAAAACGACGGCAGTCAGCACTGTTAGTGCGGTAGCAATATTCGCGATCGTCGAAAGATCCACTGCGTCAATCTGCCGAAGCGTCTCGTTAAATGTCACGCAAATTTCATCGAGTAGTGGAACTCGTCATCATAATCCTCCCGGGCAACCGACGCGGAGCGGGCTATGAGTTCCGCTGCTCGCCGAAAAGAGTTCCCACCGTGCGCTGCTCGGCCGGAGGTTCGAGTGAGTTAACGAAATTCCGAAACCGCTCGGAGAAAACCTCAGGCCGAAGTTTCCAATAATGGGCAATGCCAGGCGCGGCCACGTAATGTCGAAGAAGCCCATGCCAGCCATCCCAGAGCTGTTTGTCCATTAATCCATAAACATAATGGAAATGAATTGTCTCGAACGCTTTCAAGAATTGGTAGGTCGCATGGAAAAAGCGCGCTCGCTCTTCGACGGAGAGCGAGCCAATATCTTCCAGGCCTACCCGCCAGATCCGTTCCACCTCGGCGTTTTCCATGAAAGGTTTGGTTACATCGCGCAGGGCCGTGGCCGCGGCGTCTTGCGTGGCGAGCTTCGCCACGCGCGTGCTCCGATGCACTTGCATGGCGAGATATAGGACCGACAAAACCACAGCAACCGAGCCGACCAATTGCGAGATTGCGCTAACTGCGTCCCAGTTCATCTCTGCGTTATACCACGGATGAACCGCTGGCCGCTACTTGGGTTCGTCAGCAACTTTGAGAACAATTTTGCCACGCGTGTGGCCAGTCGCGACTTGTTCCTGGGCTTTCATCGCTTCGGAGAGCGGGAACGTTTGAGAGACGATTACCTTGATTTTCTTCTCGTCGATCAACCTGCCAATTTTGGCGAGCTCATCCGGATTCGGCTCCACACTGAGCGACGCGCCCCGAATCTTGTGTTTATCAAGCTCCGCCTGATCGATTTGGGCGACGAGCGTAACGATAAAGCCCCCTTCTTTCACCACGCCGTAGGAGCGCGCCAGGGTATCCTTACCGACTGAATCTAGCACAACATCGACATCCTTCGCGACGTCTTCGAACCTTGTTTTTGTGTAATCGATCGCCACATCTGCGCCGAGTTTTTTGAGCAGATCCTGGTTTGCGGTCGATGCCGTCGCGATCACTTTCGCCCCGCGGGCTTTTGCGATTTGAATGGCGAAAGTTCCCACACCACCGGAACCGCCATGAATGAGAACGGTCTGACCCGCACTAAGCTTCGCGGTGTCAATCAACGCCTGCCATGCCGTCAACGCCACGACCGGCACGGCGGCAGCCTCAATATAATTAAGCGACTTCGGTTTGGGCGCCGCCTCGACTTCTGTCACAACTGCGTACTCCGCATAGCCACCGCCTTCTCCCAGACCGATGTATGCGTAAACTGAATCGCCGGTTTTAAACTTTTTAATATTCGCACCTGTTTTCTCGACGATTCCGGCAATGTCGTATCCGGGAACGAACGGGAGCACTATTCCGAAAAACTTGGCGTACTTCTCCGAACGAGCCGCCGCGTCCACTGGGTTCACTCCGGCCGCGATCACGCGAACAAGGATCTGATCATCTTTTGGCTCAGGCCGCGGCACCTCTTCCAGTTTCAAAACGTCAGGCCCGCCATACTCGTCTACGATAATGGCTTTCATTTTCGGCGTTGATGACTGAGCGTTAGCGACGATCGACAAGATGCCGACGATAGAAGCGAAAACAAATTGCGATAGTTTCATGTGATCCCGATTCTTGAATTGTTTTATGCACGCTCTGCGCGCTGGCAACACAAGAGTTTGTAAACCGCCGCGAGTCTCGGTAACGGGAAACCGAGAATATAAAGCGACGCGATTAACCCGTAGGCCAAGGTTAGGCGCAGACGTCCAATCGCCTCGTAACGGCGAGGGTTCACCCGGAGCCGCCTATCGATGTACCGTATAGTGCCGTGACGGTGCAGCCGGCGAAAAAATTCTACGTCTTCCATCAACGGCACTTCTGGAAATCCGCCAATGTCCAGGAAGGCAGTTCGCCGGCAGAACAGCCCGTGATCGCCGCATCGCATTCGGAGCAGAATGCCTGCGTAATGCGCAAAAGTGTCGGTCAAGCGATAAACGAAGCCTCGCGGCAGGCGAATCCGGAAGTAACCGCCGACGACAGTTGGGTCGTCTATGATGCGTGTAATTTGATTCAAACATCCTTGAGGAATTTCGGCATCGACATGGAGGAACCAAAGCACATCGCCCTTCGCAGCACGCGCGCCCGCATTCATTTGCACCGCCCGATTGCACTCGCTTTTAACAAGCTGATCGCAAAAGCCTGTGGCGAGTTCGACGGTGCCATCAGAACTTCCGCCATCCGCAACAATAATCTCAGCTCCGGGTGCTCGCTCGCGTAGATGCGCTAGAAATGGGCGTATCAGCAGCGCCTCATTAAACACCGGAACAATGATCGAGAACTTTGGAAGACAGGCGTCGCGCTTGTCATGGCAGACGGGGCTCCGGCCTCTCGAGGGATCGTGCGGTCGCACTTTCGCTAAAACTCCAGAGAACATCACAAATACGCCCTTCGCCACTGGTCACCAACATCGGTTACAAACTGATTGTCTATTCGCCAATGGGATACGGCAAAGAATTTTGCAAGTGAGCAGGAATAAAACGCTTCGTGATGCGTCTCGTAAACAAGTACAAATGATAAACATGCTTGCTACTTTTGGCTGTGGTGCCAGACAACTATCGAGACATCCAACCAATTATGAGCAGACGAAGCTAAAACGGAGGATTGATATGATCTCACGACTT
>QHPD01000066.1 GCA_003218975.1 Verrucomicrobiota bacterium | reverse complement strand
GCGTTCACTGTGGGCGGAAGGCCCAGCACATCGCGCGGCGCGAGGAAAACTTCGATAAATTCCTTTGTGTACCAAGCGTTGACAAAGCGGAGATAAACATCCATCGCTCGGTTGACCGCGCGCTCGTACCCCGCGAACAGCCGTTTTGCCCGGCGCGGACGATCAAGCACTTCGTTTAGCGAATCAGCAGCCAGCTCGCCACTGAACACCGCGAGGAAAACGCCGCTGCTAAAAATTGGATCGATGAAACCAGCGGCATCGCCCGCAAGCAACCAGCGGTCTCCATGCAGTTTTGCGCTGCGATAGGAGAAATCCGCTTCCACGTAAACTTCTGACGCCCGCCGCGCATTTGTCATTCGTTTGGCGATGATTGGCTGTTCGGCGAGCGCCTGATCGAGAAAATTTTCGGCGCTCAGCTTTGATTTTCGAAATGTTTCGCTGTCCAGAACGATGCCGATGCTGGTGCGCTCGGCGGTAAGGGGGATTATCCAAAACCAGCGATCGATTCCACGGATCAGGAGCGTGAGTGTACCGTCGATTCCTTCCGCGCGCCAAACACCATCGTAGTGCGCGAAGATCGACAATTTCTGAAGATGATCGTAGGTCTTCTTAATTTTGAACTGCCTGCCGAGAACGGAAGCGCGCCCGCTGGCGTCGATCACGTACCGGGTGCGAATCGCTCGAGACGAGCCGTTCGATTTAACCGTAAGATCGACATCGTCTTCTGAAAATTCTACTCGATCGACTGCAGTTTGCTCGTGCACTTCCGCGCCAGATTCGGCGGCGTGATCGAGTAGCACTTTATCGAAATCGCCGCGCGTGACTTGGTAAGAATGATCGGTTTGGGAGCGAAAGGCGTCCTTGAAATAAAATTTGGTCCCCTGCTCGGAACAGGCGCCAAACATTTCGCCCCCGAATTTTTTCATGAACCCGGCGCGCACACGCGCAAGCAACGCAGCGGCAGTGCTCCCAGCCGGTCCTCCGCCAATGATAGCGACATCGTACATGTCGATCTTCATGCGGAAGCAAGCTTATGGGGAAATCATGCCATTTGCCAGCCACAGATTGATCCGAATGGCATCGAGCGCGCTACCTTCGCTCTGCTACGGCGCGCCACGGGAGAGCTCGATCCACCTTGCGAGACCGGACAATTGGAATTAACAAAGCTTAGAAATGAAATTGATCGATCGGTTCATCAGTCGCGAGTTGCTGGTCAACATTGCGTTTGCGATTGTGGTGCTGAGCCTCGTGCTCGTGGTCGGAAACATTTTCCGCAAGCTGCTCCCGCTGCTGGTTAATCACGACGTCCCGATGGAATACCTGATCACGTTCATTGCTTACGTGCTGCCCTTCTCGCTCATCTTTACCATTCCCTGGGGATTGCTGACGGCGATTCTTCTCGTATTCGGGCGACTCTCCGCGGATAACGAACTGATTGCGCTGCGCTCAAACGGCGTGAGCATTACGCGCATTTGCATCTCACTTGCTGGAATCGCGCTGGTTTGCACCGGGATCTGCCTGTGGCTCAATGTGCAGGCCGCGCCAGCCGCGCAGGAAAGATTGCGCAGCACCATCTTCGATCTCGCAACGCGCAACCCAATGGCACTTTTTGGAAGTGACCAGGTAATCGATCAGTTCCCCGGCCGTAGGATTTACGTCGGCAAAAAGGAAGGAAACAAGCTCGAGAACATCACAGTGTTCGAAATGAACCAGAATGCGCTCCCGGTAAAAGTCACCTATGCGCGGACGGGCATGCTCGAAGCCGATTTGACCAACAAACAAATCCTGATGCATCTGTATCAGGCTCGCTACCAGGAGCGCGATCCGAAGGATCCGTTCAACCTGCGAAAGATCCGGGACGGAATTAACATGGTGGAGGGGACGTTGCCTATCAGTCTGGAGGAGCTGTACGAGAAGGAGAAAAAGCGCCCCAGCCGTTCCGCATTGTCGATTGAGCAACTGCTGGAGCAACTCAAGAGCGAGAATCAACACGAGCGCAGTGCTAGTCGCACGGAAATAAACAAACGGTTTTCATTCCCGTTTGCGTGTATTGCATTTGCTATCATCGGAGTGCCGCTGGGCGTCACCGCGCATCGCCGGGAGACGTCGATCGGCTTCGCCATGGGATTGATCGTCGCGATTACGTATTTCTTATTTGTGATCATTGGCGACACATTGCGTGATAACCCGCATGTGCACCCCGAGCTGCTGGTCTGGTTTCCAAATGTTCTGTTCATTGTGCTGGGTGCGTTCTTGTTTCGACGACTCGCCCGGCACTAGAGCGTCTTCACGGTCTGCGTAACGTGAAGAGTTGGCGCTCTTCTACAGCTATCCAAATGTCGAGGTAAAATTTAGGCGGGTTCAATTCATTCTCTGGCGAGTCACGCAGAATAGTGGCCTCAGCTAAAGTGGCAGCGGCGTAGCCGTAGGCGTGGGTGACTCGATTGGTAGCGGCCGGATTAGGAACAATTGGTGGCGCTGGATTTGGCCTGACCGGCGGCGCGGGTACCTGGGCGAAAGAGATTCTGGCGAGTTGCATCCATATAGACGCAGACGCGATCGCGCAGACACCAAGCGTCGCTTTGCGAAAAAGTTTACTTTTCATGGGTCCTAAAATTTTCGAGTCCAATTTGCTGTTTGGACTTCTCACCTAGCGCGTCGCGGTGTGGACAGAAATTTGTGGCCAAGGCTACAATTCACTGCGGAGCAATCGATCGTCCGGAAAGCGCCTCAATTCCGGAAAAGTGAGGCAGCGAGAAAACTAATTCGGATTCCGATAGGCGAAGATTGCATTTGTTGTTTATCTGGCCCTGCGCACTTTGGGAAAAAGATCGACATGAAAACTCCCGAGCTTCCGCCATTTGACCATCAACCAAAACAATACAGCGGCCCCTCGACCGAGCAGGTGCTTCAGTTGCGCAGGGAATTTCTGAATCCGGGAATTTTTCTGTACTACAAAAAGCCGCTCATGCTCGTGGAAGGGAAAATGCAATACGTCTGGGACGAAAAAGGTAAAAGGTATCTCGACGCGCTTGGCGGGATCGTTACGGTGAGCGTCGGGCATTGTCACCCGGACGTGGTCGATGCTGCACACAGGCAAAACGAAACGTTGCAGCATTCCACGACGATTTATCTGCATCAGAACATCGCGCTGTACGCCGAGAAACTTGCGGCAAAGATGCCGGGAGATCTGAAAGTCTGCTACTTCGTAAACTCGGGCTCGGAAGCAAACGATCTAGCGCTGCTCATGGCGCGTGTTTACACCGGAAACTACGATGCCATTGCTTTGCGAAATGGGTACCACGGCGGAAACACGTTGACGATGGGACTCACGGCACATCGTACATGGAAATTTAATCTGCCGCACAGCTTCGGTGTTCATCACGCCATCGCGCCCGATCCGTATCGCGGCGCTTGGGGACGCGATGATCCCGATGCTGGACGAAAATATGCCGCCGACGTGAAGAATCTCATCGATTACGCGACGTCCGGCCAAATCGCTGCGTTCATTGCCGAATCAATCCAGGGTGTCGGCGGTTGCGTCGTTTTTCCCGATGGTTATCTCAAGCATGCTTACGAGCATGTTCGCGGCGCCGGCGGGGTCTGCGTCGCTGATGAAGTGCAGGCCGGTTTCGGCCGGACCGGCATGCACTATTGGGGCTTCGAAACGCAGGGTGTGATTCCCGACATCGTAACGATGGCGAAAGGGATCGGGAACGGCTGCCCGCTCGGGGCGGTCGTGACCACGCCTAAGATCGCGGCCACGCTCGAGCAGCGAACTCATTTTAACACGTTCGGCGGAAACCCAGTCGTCTGCGCACAAGGCATGGCAGTGCTCGAAGTGATCGAACTCGAAAAGCTTCAGGAAAACTCACTCAAGATCGGCAATCAGATCTTGTCCGGTCTGAACCGGCTGAAAGAAAAGTACGAACTAATTGGCGATGTACGCGGCAAAGGTCTCTTGCTCGGAATCGAGCTGGTGACAGATCGACAATCGAAAGATCCGGCAAAGGAAGAGTGCGCCCAGATTCTAGAGAATTGCAAAGAAATGGGCCTGCTACTCGGGAGGGGCGGACTCTGGGGACAAACCATTCGTTTCTCCCCGCCGATGTGCATAAACCAGCAGGACGCCGTTTTTCTTCTCGAAGTCTTGGATTGCGCTTTCAGCGATTTATAGCGCGCCGCTAGAATTCGGCGCCGACAGCCGCAGCCATAATGGGGCGCAATGCCATCATCCTGGTATGCCTCAGATTCTTATTCGACGACTGGATCAACACGTGATTCGCAAATTGCGCGCCAAGGCCGCGGCCGACGGCGTATCAGCAGAGGAGGAAGCCCGCCGAATTTTGGGACGATCACTTGTTGGAGAAGTTCCTGCCATGTCGCTGATTGATTTCATTCGCACGATGCCAGACGTGGGCGACAATCGCATATTTCGGAGACCGAAGCGCAAGCCACGCAAAGTGAAATTGTGAACGGTTTTTTGATCGACACGAATGTCGTTTTGGAGCTGCGTAAACGCGAACGATGTGCTGCGAAGGTCAGCGCCTGGGCGAGCACAGTTCCGCCGAATCAAGATTTTCTCAGCGTGCTAGTCGTGGGCGAATTGAGGCGCGGCGCGATCCTGAAACGGCGGAGCGATCCGGCGGCGGCGGATACGCTGGAAAAATGGATCGCGCGGCTAGTCCAACTATACAGCGACCGCATGCTGGCAATCACGCTAGAAATCGCCTACGAGTGGGGACGGCTCAGCGCGTTGCGCCCAATTCCACCGGAAGATGGTTTGCTCGCAGCAACCGCACAGGTTCATCGGCTAACGTTCGCGACGCGTAATACAAGAAACGTGGAAGGATTAGGCATCTCGCTCGTAAATCCGTGGACATAACGTCGGGCTGCTGATTGCCGCTGCCAGCCACAGCATTTGACACAACGGTTCAAGATTTTGCGAAAGCAACAAGTCAACTACAGCATCACGATGAACGAGCGCGGAAAAATTATTCGGACAATCACGGCAGTCCGGCCAAGAATGAAAATTGGCACCCGCGTGAGCGATGGCGAATTCAGCTCGGAGATCCTGTAGTGAGGACGCAACGTCGCTTGCGAGAGCCTGCGCTCGCAAACCACGATGAGGTTGAAATGGATAGCCCTGCGCTTAGAAATGGGATCATGGAAATCTCTCCAATCTTCTTCGCCAATAAAATGGTTGCTTTGTGTCAAAAGTGAGGACTGACCCCATTGCAAACCCCTACGTTAACCCATCGCTATCCTTTGCCATTGCGAGTGTGTCTTGACTTCCGCTTAGCTCGATAACGTGGCGATTGTTCAAGGAGACGCAGAGATTCGTTAGCAGGCGTCGCGGCAAACGCGTGATTGGTAATTGCGAGTTCGTACATCCGAGTGTGATGAGTTGTCTTCATCGCGATTGGCTTTATGAAGAAACCATGCATCGCCGCAAGATCCCGCACCTCCTTCGCGTCATCGTAAGTGAGCATCACGTCGCCCGCTGCGTTCTCGAGCAAATCAAAGAGTGAATTGTGATCGATTGAGCTGTGAAGGTACAAACGCCTGCCCGCGGACTTTCCGCCCGCTGTATATGGAGGATCGATAAAGAACGCAACAGGTTTGTTCCGCAAATATTTGGGGATCACGCCGAAAGCGTCTTTATGGAGAAATTCGATTTTCCTACCTGCCCCATGCGGCCGTATATACGATTCATGAATGACGAGGAGAGCTTATTAAGATTGAAACATTTACACGCGGAAAGTGAGGACATCCGGCAGCGGCTTCGCATTAGCTCACCGAACTCGATAGTCTTTCGCGCTCCCATTAGTCCCGCCGACGACGGAGAGGTAGTCGTCGAAGCCGATGGACTTGGCGGCGCAACGCTTAACGTCATCGAAGGAAATTATCCGATCGATTTCCTAAGTCTGCGCGAGACAAGATTCGCAACGGAACGTGCCGCAATAGAGGCAGCAGAACGCTTGACGAACCGGGCAACGTGATCGACGAGTGCCTTAACCGCCATTCGAATATTCTCGACGGAACTCCTCGTAGACAATTCGCAAAACTTTTTGTCGATCCTCTGGCTCATCGAAGTTGGCTGCCAGTTTGAGCAAATCAGACCTGGAAAATGATTGGACCTTCATGTCGATCAAATACTTCTTCACCTTTTTCGAAATGTCGTCGATCACGAGAACGACGTTCCCTTCCTGAAGTCGCTCGTTATCGAAATTCACCTTCAGTTCAGCATAGACTTGGTCTGCTTCTGATTGAGTAAAGATGCGCAATCGCTTGATCTGGTAGACCACACCGAAGTTGGTTGAGAGATCAACGCCTTTATCGTGCGCGGCAGTGCGTGTGTCCCGATAGATCTTACACGCAAACTTCTCCAAATGAACTTTGATCAACGCGAAGCTAAAGATTTCGAAGTTGGCTGGGGTTCTATCAATCTGATCGCGGATAAGTTGCTGAAACTCCGAAGCAGAATCTGCCAACTTTGCTCGCGTGTTTGCATCTTTGAGCAGTGGAACCACGCCAAGTCGCTCTGTGATATGCTGCTTGATGCGCTTTGGTATCCACTTTGCGAGCGTTTCAGCCTCCTCGGTGAAAGGAGCCAGCAACTCGTATTTCAAATGACCGATTGGTTTCAGAACGTGATAGCGAGACATTCGTGACCCGTATGCGTCGTAATATTTTGCGCCGATGTGCACGTCGTGACGCAGAAAGCCTTTCAAGAATTCTACCGCGGCGTCGTAGCTCTTCCGAATTTCAGAATCTGAAAACTGCATCTTGCCAGTTTCGGCATGAGCCCTCAAAAGGCCGAAAGTGATAACCGGAGCAATGACTTTGGTCTGCGAGTTCTTGAGCATTCGGTCGATCTCATTTCGACAGAATTCTTTTGCATTCTCGGCTAACCTGGCCACGACCAACTTTGTACCTAACTCTACGCCAATCCGCAACGATGTTCCCATGCTCCGTCGTTGGGATAAGCGCTTCTTCGTAGTGGTTGACGACCCTTTCTTCACTGCTCTTCCGCGAATTCGGCGCGTCGAGGGTAAGGAAAACAGCGAAATTACTTGGCTCGTGTATCAGCTGAACAGAAATGAATCTGGCGTCGGTTATGCAATGAGCGATCCCAAGGTAATCTTTACACTCTGGGATGACGTGCTGACGGCGCTACGCGAAGGCGAAGCCCCTCAGCAAAGCGAAGTACTTGCTGAGGTTGCTGCGCGCATTCCTCAGTTGCGAAGCTTCGACATATAATTTGGGAGAAGTGGGGTCGGTCCTGACTGTTGACACAACGCAATCAAGATTTGGCGGAGGTAACGAGTCATCTTTCCCGCTTAAACGCGACCGTCGCCAAGGGCGGCAAATGAATAAGGATTGAGTGTTGGCGGCCCATCCAGGGAACGTCCTGGGTTTGGACGCCGCCGAGATTTCCTACGTTGCTGCCGCCGTACGTTTCAGCATCGGTGTTGATGAGCTCACGATAGAAACCGGACTCGGGGACGCCCAGGCGGTAATCGTAGCGCACGACCGGCGTTGCGTTCACCACAAACGCGACTGCGTCGCCGTCGCGCGATTTTCGCAGGAACGAAACGACGCTGTTATCGGCGTCGTGAAGATCGATCCAATCAAATCCTTCGTAAGTATCGTCCAGCTGCCAAAGCGCCGGTTCGTTTTTGTAAATGTAATTCAGATGTTGCACCAGCCGGCGCAGGCTATCGTGACGGGGAAGATCGACCAGTTGCCAGTCAAGGCTCGTGTCGTGGTTCCATTCGTTCCACTGGCCGAATTCGCCGCCCATGAAGAGGAGCTTTTTACCGGGATGCCCGTACATCCACGCCAGAAACATTCGGAGATTGGCAAACTTCTGCCATTCGTCGCCCGGCATTTTGGATAACAACGAACGCTTGCCGTACACAACTTCATCGTGGCTGAGCACAAGAATGAAATTCTCGTGGAAGGCGTAGAGCAGCGAAAAGGTGATGTTGCCGTGATGAAAGCGCCGGTAAATCGGGTCGATGCTCATGTATTGCAGGAAATCGTGCATCCAGCCCATGTTCCATTTGAAACCGAACCCGAGCCCGCCCAGATAAGTAGGACGCGACACGCTGGGCCAGTCGGTTGATTCCTCTGCGATGGTCATGATTCCGGGGAAACGCTCATAGCAAACTTCGTTGAAGCGTTTCAAAAAATAGATGGCGTCGAGGTTCTCGCGGCCGCCGTAAACGTTCGGGATCCATTGGCCGGGTTTCCGCGAATAGTCGAGGTAAAGCATCGAAGCCACGGCGTCCGCGCGCAGACCGTCGATGTGATATTTGTCGAGCCAGAAGAGCGCGTTGCCGATGAGAAAATTGCGCACTTCGTTGCGGCCAAAATTGAAAATGAGCGTGCCCCAATCCTGTTGCTCGCCCTGGCGCGGGTCCATATGCTCGTAGAGATCGGTGCCATCGAATTCGGCGAGCGCGTGAGCGTCCTTTGGAAAATGTGCAGGCACCCAATCCATGATCACGCCGATGCCGGCCTGATGACATTTGTCGATGAAATGACGGAACTCATCCGGCGTGCCGAATCGGCTGGTCGGCGCGTAATAATTGGTGACTTGATAGCCCCAGGAGCCTTCAAAAGGATGCTCGGCGATCGGCAGCAGCTCGATATGCGTGTAACCCATTTCCACCGCGTACGGCACCAGAGTCTCGGCCAGCTCGAGGTAACTGAGCGGGCGATTTCCTTCGTCAGCTTTGCGTCGCCACGAACCAAGATGCACCTCGTAAATACTGACTGGACTTTTCGACCAATCTTTTCTGCGCCGCGCTTCCATCCATTCCGCATCGCTCCATTGATAGCGCTCCAGATTGTAAACGAGTGACGCGGTCGATATTCCGTGCTGATTAAAAAATGCGAACGGATCGCTCTTGAGCAGCAGTACCCCGGAATGGGTGCGAATTTCGAATTTGTAATGCGCGCCTTCTCTAATACCGGGCAAAAATAACTCCCAAACGCCGCTGCCGAGGAGTTTGCGCATCGGATTGACGCGGCCATCCCAGTTGTTGAAGTCGCCTACCACGCTGACGCGCTGCGCGTTCGGCGCCCAGACCGCGAAGTAAACGCCCGCGGTATCGCCAATGGTCCGCAAATGGGCTCCAAATTTTTCGTAAATCTTCCAGTGCTGTCCTTCGCCGAAGAGATGCACATCCACCTCGCCCATGATCGGGCCGTATTGATACGGATCGCGCAAAAGCTGCTCCGATCCGTCCCACCTGGTAATCTGGAGATGGTAGTCGAGATCGCGAGAGGCGCCGGCTATAGTGGCGCAAAAGAAACCATCACTCTCAGTTCTCTCGGCTGGGATCGGCCTTTTTGAGTCTTGATTCAAGATAATGTCGATCTTGCGTGCGTCGGGCCTAAAAACGCGGATCTCCAGATCGTTGCCGACCCGGTGTGGTCCCAGAACTCGGAACGGATCGGAATGTTTGCCAGCGAGAAAACTGCTCACTTCATCGGACGGCAAACCTGCGATTTCGAAAGCTTTCATATCTGTGCTGCGAGTTAATGCTCCATCGCTTCAACTTTTCATCGTTTCAATGAATCATTTCGATTGCGTTCCTCAAACAGTAAGCCGCGATTGGCGGGGGCACACCGACGGGGAAGAGCGACTCAACGAAACGCGCGATGCCGCGGCCATCTGCGATAAATATGGGAAGGAGAATTATCACCATGGCCAAAATCGTCAAAGTCATCGAAGTGTTGTCCGAATCGCCCAGGAGTTGGGAAGACGCCGTGCAAGGTGTGGTGGACGAAGCGTCCAAGACACTTCGCAATATCCGCTCCGTTTACATCAAAGAATTCACAGCCGCAGTGGAAAACAAAAAAGTCACTGGTTACCGCGTTAACGCTAAAGTCACCTTCGAGATGGAGCGCGGGAAATAGCGGATGGTGAGTGAATTCATCCTCTCGACGCCTCACCAGTTTAGACAAATTCTAATCAGGAGATTAGGCAACCGGGATACGGTTTTCTTC
>QHPD01000161.1 GCA_003218975.1 Verrucomicrobiota bacterium | reverse complement strand
GGTCGCGCGTATTCTTCGTCGTCCGTTGGCATCCCGATTATAAATCGAAACTCAACGCCGAATTGTATGTTGTGGTAGCTGCTGACCACAACGGCGATAAGGTAGCAGCGGTTCACCCGAACCGCCCACGGGCGATTGAGATCAATCGCCCCTACCAAAATGACGCTCGAAACATCTCGCCTCATTCTTCGACCGTTCCGCAACGAAGACATCGATCTTTTGGCGGAGCTGATGGCGAATCCAGATTTTATGCGCTTTTCGCTCGGCGTCTTTTCCCGAGAGCAGACCGCTTCATTTCTGGAAAAGCTCATTGACTGGGATCGTCGCTCTCTTCCATCGCAATTTGCAGTGATTCACCGCGACGATCACCGGTTAATCGGCTACTGCGGGTTCTTTCATCAACAGGTTGATGGAACAAGCGAAATCGAAATCGGCTATCGGGTGCATCGGGAGTATTGGAATAAAGGACTCGCAACCGAGGCGGCGCGAGCAGTGCGGGACCACGCGTTTGCAGAACTGAAACTGCCACGCGTCATTTCGCTGATTCATCCTGATAATGTGCCGTCGCGACGTGTCGCCGAGAAGAACGGAATGAAGCTTGAGAAGCAAACAGTCTTTCGCGGATTTCCCACGCTTGTTTTTGCAATCAATCGGAAGCAGTGGACGGGGAGCATGCCGTGAGGTGAACTGATGCTCAATCCGGCGCCGGTGTGATCCCTTTCAATCTTTGATTGATCCGATGCAAACAAGCCGGTAGGATCTACCAAGGCAATGGAGTTTGCCTTCCCGCAAGGGAAAATCGCGTGAGCTAATGACTCCTTCCAATCGGAAGGAGTTTTTATGCTCAAATACAACTGCGTGAGGTCAGGTGGTACGCTCAGCGCGGACACTGTCTGCGCCGACGCGCCCGGCGGTCGCGCCCTACCAATTTGCTGAAAGAAGAAATCTATGTTTGAAAACATCTGGTTTATAGCCTCCGTCTGGATGGGCCTGGCGCTCATCGGCAGCCTGATCTCGATCCGGACCGGCATATCGGTCGCACTGGTTGAAATTTTGGTGGGCGTCATTGCCGGCAATCTCGCCGTCGGACTGGAAGGCGGCACACTGCATATCGGTATTGCAGGCACCAGCACCAGTACGGGACACCTGCACCACGTATTGCAATCAACGGAGTGGACAAATTTTCTCGCGCTGCTCGGGAGTGGTGTGCTTACGTTTCTCGCCGGAGCGGAAATCGATCCCATTTCGCTGAAGGCCAATTGGCGCGCAAGCGTGCTGATTGGCGTTCTTTCGTTTGCCATTCCTTTTGCTGTCGTGTGGCTGTTTGCGCAATTCGTTTTCGGCTGGCCGCCGCACCAGGCGCAAATTGCTGGCATCGCGCTCTCCACGACTTCCGTCGCGGTCGTTTACGCGGTGATGATCGAAGGTGGATTTAGCGACACCGCCATGGGCAAGATGATCCTGGCTGCCTGTTTCATTACTGATTTCGGGACGGTGCTGGCGCTCGGCACCCTTTTCGCCAACTATAATTTCTGGCTGCTGCTGTTTGTGATCGTAACGTTGATCGTTTTGTGGTTCATGCCGCGCTGGACGCAGTCGATTATCATGCGCCTGGGTGCAACGCAGGTGAGCGAACCCGAAGTAAAATTCATTTTCTTTGTCCTTTTCCTTCTCGGCGGCCTCGCCACGACGGCCAAGAGCGAAGCCGTCCTGCCAGCCTATCTCCTTGGTCTTGTTGTTGCAGGTGTATTTCTTCGAGACAAGACACTGGTCCGTCGCATGCGCAGCATCGCCTTTGCGGTCTTCACGCCGTTCTATTTTATCAAAGCGGGGCTTTATGTTTCGTTGCCCGCGCTTTGGTCAGGAATTTTGATCGTCGGGGTGTTTCTTTTTCTGAAGATGCTTACCAAAGTGGCCGGTGTTTTTCCGCTGGCGCGCTTGCATTACATGAAGGTGAAGGAAGCGAGCTACACCACACTACTCATGGCCACGGGCCTGACATTTGGAACCATTTCCTCTTTGTATGGCTTGCAAAACGGGATCATCGACCAGAATCAGTACACCATTCTCGTCAGCGTCGTGATTTTGAGCGCATTCGTGCCGACGTTGATCGCACAAAAGTTTTTCCAGCCGAGCATCGAGATGATGCAGGCGTGGGGTCGCCTTTATCGCCGGCGGCTGGGGACCCTTTCAGTTGAAGATGTGGATGACGGAACTGACGAGCAACTGGTGGGAGCTGAGCGACGACTGCCGTGAGTCGGCCTGAAGGACTCGAAGATGAAATTGGTAATCGTCTCGGATATTCACAGCAATTACGAAGCGCTCATCGCAGTCGCGCACGCGGAGAAAGCTGATGAAATCTGGTGTCTCGGCGATCTGGTCGATTACGGGCCTGAGCCGGCCGAGGTCGTGCAATGGGTCCGGCATCACGCGAGTCAATGTGTGCTCGGTAATCACGATTACGCGCTAGCCTTCAATGCAGATTGCGGCTGCGCACCTAAATTTCGCCGGCTCTCCGAGCTCTCGCGCAAGATGAACCGCGCACTGCTGTCGCCCGAGCAGGTCGATTTCCTTCGCGATTTACCCCGGAGCAAGGACGTCGAGGCGGGCGGCCATCGTTTTCATCTGTCGCACGGTGCGCCCGACGGC
>QHPD01000065.1 GCA_003218975.1 Verrucomicrobiota bacterium | reverse complement strand
CGGCCGCGCACGAGTCAGAGCGTGTATCTCCCAAAGCTGTGCCCGCTGCTCATAATACGCCTGGTAAGTCTCCAAGGCACAAATCAAAGGGCCTTTTTCGCCTTCAGGACGCAGCCGTGCGTCGACCACCCAAATATTTCCTTCGGAGGTCGGTTGCGCCATAGTGACGACCAAGTTTTGCGCAGTGCGGATCTCTTCTCCGATGAACAAAACATCGAGGTCGGCACCATAGCTGAGCTCGCGTCCGCCAAATTTTCCGAGAGCAATGACAGTCAATTGCTCGCCTCCGATGAGCCGGATCGTAAAGAGGAGGCAGGCCTCGGCTAGGTCAGAAAGCTCAGCGCCGAACGTGCTCGAGGTTGCGAGCCTGGCAGAGTGAAGGACATCGCGCAGGACCATGCGCAAGATTTGCCGCTGCCGGTAGGCGCGCATCGGGTCGAAATGGAACGCGCTTGCGCCCAAGGAATCGAGGCGCCGCAGGTGCTCGGCAATTGATCTGGCGTCGGAAAACGTGGGATCCCGTGTGATCTCTTCGAGCAATTGCGGACGCCGAATGAGCAAATCGCCGGCGAACCGGCTGGCATCGAACGTCTTGACAAGCAAGTCAAGCAATCTCGGGTTCGCAACGAGCAGCTCGAAGAGCAGACTGCGCAGGCCGTAGGCTTCCACGAAACGAACGAATTGATTGAGAACTGCATCCGGATCCGCAGCTTTTGCCAGCCAATCCAGCAAAAGCGGGCGCAGCTTGCGAAATATCTGACGTGTTCGTGGCGCCACGTGGAAACGCGCCGGGCCTCGTGCAAGATCTGCCAGCGCTTTTTCTGCGCGTTTTGAATCATTGAAAATCTCCAGATTGATTTTGGCGGGCTCTGCAGGCGTTGCAGAGATGATCCGTTGAAAAATCGGGCGGACCGTTCCCATCCTCTCTTGCAGCGCCGCTGTAAAAGCCTCGGCGGACAAAAAGCGAAGGCTGTGCGCGAGGCGGCGCAAAGCTTCGGGATCTTCTGGAACAGTGTGGACCTGCTGTTCGGCCTCGATTTGCAGGCGATGCTCGACGCGGCGGAAAAATCGATACGCGTTATCAAGAGCCAAAACTTCCTCGCGAGGGAGAAGATGCAATTGACGCAGTGCTCGCAGCGCCTTGAGCATACTCGGTTCTTGCAAGAACGGATGCTGCGCTCCGTGGATGAGTTGCAGCGCCTGCACGATGAATTCGATTTCGCGAATGCCGCCGATACCGAGCTTGACGTCGCGCTGGAGTTTGTCCGGTCCAACTACATCGCGCTCGATGCGGCGCTTGATGTTGGCGATCTCCTCGAGCAGATCGGGCGTTGCGCTCGTCGGATAAATGAAAGGCTGATGTTGCCGCAGGAATTCGTACGCCAATTCGCGGCTACCCGCGATTCCGCGCGCCTTGATCAGCGCGAGCCGCTCCCATGTCTCGCCGAAACCAGCATAATAATTTTCCATGCTATCGAGCGATCGCGCGAGCGGACCCGCCGACCCTTCGGGACGAAGGCGCAGATCGACGCGAAATAGCGAACCTTGCGGATGAGGTGTTGAGAACGTTTCGAGGATTTTTTTGCCGAGCCAGTTGAAGAATTCGTGATACGACAAGTGCGACGCGAGTTGGCCTTCATCGCTATAGAGAAATAGAAGATCGACATCCGAGCTGTGATTTAGTTCGCCGCCTCCGAGTTTGCCCAGGGCAAGGATGGCAAACTCGGCGTTTGGGGAACCGTAGCGCTTTCGAAATTCCGCATTCCAATGTTCGAAGACGCCACGGATGCAAATTTCTGCGATCAGTGAAAGCTCCCCGGTGGTTTCTTCAAGCGGAGCCACATTCGCAAGTTCGCGCAGCGCAACGCGCGTCATCTCGGCGCCTTTCCAGAGGCGAAGCGTCGCAAAATCTTGCTTCGCGATCGACCCGTCCGCCATTGCGTGTAGCTCGTGAAACATTTGGGCATGGCCGCGAGAGGCGAGACACACTTCGGGTTTGCAAAGCCACAGGAGGGTTTGGGGATTCCGCGTCAAGCGCGTCGCGCAAATACTGGAGACAGCCAAAAGATGCAGCAGGGCGGTTTCACCCAGTGGGAATTGCTCGATGACACGGACAAGGGGCGGCGCCTTTTCCGGCCACTGTTCGCTGAGCTGGACCAGAGTGGTTTCGACCTGCGAAGGATTCAGCGATGCCGCTGCCTTTTCCTGAATCCAACAATTCCCGCCATCCATCGCGCGAAACATCACGCGGTTTTGATGGAAAGACCAGCTAGGGCACAGTCTTGGATTACGTCGCGCTGACAGGCGCCAAGACTCGAAGCCCTTTTTTTTGAATGCGGAAGTCGATCGGGCAGCTGCCGGCCAGTTCGCCGTCGAGTTCCAAAGGCACATCTTGCGCGCTGGTTACACGTAGATGTTCCGTCTGAAAATATTCAATGTCAGGAGCGCTAATATCTGAGCTAAAGACAACGTTCTGCAGATATTTGATAATTTCGAGATAACCAAGCCGTTTGAAGAGGACCACATCGAACAAACCATCATCTATGACTGCGTGCTTGAAGAACGGAAACGGGCCGCCGTACAGCCGTCCATTTCCGATAAGAACAAACGACGCCTCATCAACGGAAGTGCTCTCCGATTCAATAAAGAGCTTCGGCGGCTGCCGCGCCGCGATCTGCGCTGCGGAGATAAGATAACTTAGCGGACCGAAGCTTCGCTTGAAAGCGAGACTGGTTTCCTTGACGACTTGCGCGTCGAGCCCCACGCCAGCAAGCTGGACAAAGAATCTTCCATTTGCGCTCGGAAGATCCACGAGACGCACGTTGTCCCCCTGAATAATGTCCCAGCAAAGCTTAAGATTGCGCAACGGCAGACCGAGCTCCATCGCAAAGACGTTTACCGTGCCGATCGGCAGCAAACCCAACGCGGCACTGCTTCCGACGATGCCGTTGACCACTTCGTTGACTGTTCCGTCACCGCCGGCCGCAACGATTTTTCCAAATCCCTCCTCCGCAGCGCGCCGGGCCAGCGCCTCTGCCTCCGCCGAGTGCAACGTAACCCGCACAGGGCAGCCGCCTACGATTGATTCGATACGCTCCTGCCAATGTCTTGCCTGTTCATTGCCTGCGGAGGGATTGAGAATGACGGCCGTATTGTTCACGCGAAAAAGTAAGAGAGGGCTTTAATCTTTTCTTCAAACAGGGGCAGCGTAACTTCTTCGCGTGAAAAAATTGCGCCGAATTGCATTAATTGTCTTGGGGGCGGTGATTGCGCTCGGCGCGATTGTCTTGCTCGGCGTGAACTTGTATGTGCAATCCCAAGGGACACAAGCAAAGATTCAGCAAGAATTGAGTCAGCGGCTTGGCGCCTCTTTGAAGATTCGCCAGATGAGCGTGACACCTTGGGGCGGACTCGAACTAAGCGGCATTACCATTGCGCAAAACTCCGGCGCAATCCGCGCTCATTTTCTTGAAGCACGCACATTTCGGCTGCGTGTTCGTTTCCTCTCGCTCTTTTCGCGCCGGCTAGTGATCAAGGAAGTTTCGCTGATCAATCCAAACGTAGTATGGCCGCAGGACGCGAAAGGAAAATGGAGGTTGCCCGGTGCGCGAGAAGAAGAAGCGTCCGCATCGGAGCCGACCAGTGGTAAGGCGCGGTCGCCCGCCTCCGCCGAGGCTATGGCAGCCAAGCCGGGCACGCCGAGAACGGAAACTGCCTTAGCAAATATGGGCGCCTCCGCCCAGGAACCGCAAGAAGATAGACTCGCCAGGCGCACGCTTCCGTTTCCGGAAGCCGTAGGTCCAGAGGTTCGACGGGTGCAAATCAAGAATGGGAATTTTAGTTTTCTCGACCGCCAGCGCGGGCTGCTGGGAAAGTTCACCGGAGTGGATTTCCGAACGAATATTCGTAGTGGTCTCACCTTTCGCGGAGATGCTAAAGTCGCGAAAGTTTCATTCCGGGATCGTTTCTTTCTCGAGCAACTTGAATCCCCGCTTCGCTACGAACCAGATGTGCTGGAGCTCTCCAAAATGTCCGCTCATGCGGGCGGCGGGGAGATCACTGGTTACTTCGCCATGCAACCGGAAGCTCAGGATTCACCGTTCACTGCGCGCGTAAGCTTTCGCGATGTATTAGCTGATCAGATTGTGACCGACGCCGGCGGGCCGAAGGGGACCGTGCAGGGGAAATTGGCGGGGAATTTTGAGGCCACGGGGAAAACAGCTGATCCGGATGCGCTCCTGGGAAAGGGCGAGATTTTCCTGCGTGAAGGGCGAGTGCAGCAATACAGCTTGCTTGTCTTGGTGGGGCAGATTCTTCAGATCGAAGAACTGAAGGAGCTTCATCTGGAACAAGCAGAAGCGAGATACCGCGTGAGCCCCGGACTGATCACGATCGACGCACTGATTTTGCGCACACCAAATATTCGCCTTTCCGCATCCGGTACAGTGACTTTCGACGGCAACTTGAAACTCGATTCGCAGCTCGCGATAAACGACAAAATTCGCAGCCAGCTTTTCAAAGCAATTCGCCAGAACTTCCAACCAAGCAACGAGCCGGGCTATTATGCTCTCGATTTTAAAGTCGGCGGCACTATCAACCGGCCAGGCACAAATCTGATCGATAGGCTGGTTGGCCGCGATCTCAGCAATATGATCAATAGCTTGTTTGGCGGCGGAAAGACAGACCGGCCAAGGAAGAAAAAGAAACGGGCCGAAGCGGTCGCGCCCGCTGCGCCTTCGCCTTCTGGCGCGGCACAGACACCGTCTCTGGAAACAACTCCGATGCCGGACGAAGCGCAACCGCCACCTACGGCAACGCCGGTCTCATCGCCATGAGAGTGATCGCCGGCAGCGCCGGCGGAATTCGCCTGGCAGTTCCAAAACGCGGAGTTCGCCCGACAATGGATCGCGTCAAAGCCGCAATCTTTTCCAGTCTCGGCGACGCGGTTATCGGCACGCGCGTTCTTGACCTTTTCGCCGGAAGCGGCGCGCTCGGGATCGAAGCGCTCAGTCGCGGAGCGTCCTCAGCTGTCTTTGTTGAGAAAGATCGACAATCAATCGCAGTCATTGAAAACAATCTTGCCAGAGCAAACCTCAAAGGTCGCGTTCGGCAGGAAGACATTTTTGCTTTCGTTCGGCGCTCTGTCGGCAAAGAGACATTCCAGATCATTTTTGCCGATCCGCCGTACGAAAAGACAGAATCAGGCGAGCGCTATACCGAAAAGCTTCTGACAAACGACGCGTTGCCGCAATTGCTAGACGCCCATGGCCTGTTAGTTCTGGAGAAACGCCCGGCTGAGCGTACCCCAGCCACGAAGTTCTGGAATATCGCCCGGGCCCGAAAATACGGTGCGACCGAGGTGCTTTTCTTTTCCGCAGTCCGCGAGGAGTTTACCCGCCGCGGCGAGCAATCCGCAATCGAGTGATCCGCTTCATCTACAATCTGTTTTGGCCGATCGGGCTGCTGTTCTTTTTGCCGGGCTACTTGGTGAAAATGGTCCGGCGCGGCGGTTATCGAAAAAAGTTCGGACAGCGTTTGGGAATTTACGATAGCGATGTGCGCACACGTTTATCCAAGCGAAGGTGGACATGGCTGCACGCGGTGAGCGTGGGCGAAGTGAATATCGCGTTGAAATTAGCGACTGCATTGCGCGCTCTCGAACCGGATCTGCATTGCGCGTTGACCACGACCACCACAACTGGCTTCGCCCTGGCGAACAAAAACGCGCCGTCCTGGATTGAGGTGATGTACAGCCCCCTTGATTACTGGCCCATCATGCGCCGCGCACTTGCCATCATCCGACCGGCGCGAATTCTACTTATCGAAGCGGAGGTCTGGCCAAACCTCGTCGCCATCGCATATGCGCGGGGCGCTCCGGTTGCGCTGGTCAACGCGCGTTTGTCGCGCCGGTCCGAAAGAAGATTTCGACGGTTCCGATTTTTTGTCGCGCGCACGTTCCGGCTTCTTGATCTGATCTGCGTGCAGGAGCAGGAAGATGTCGATCGATGGGCGGCGCTCGGCGTCGCACGCGGCCAAATTCACCACACCGGCAGCATCAAGTACGATCCCGAAAATGCGGATATCGATCCAACGCTGCCGCGAAAAGTGCTGCGTGAGCTCAAGGTCGAAAGTCGCCCGATTCTTTTTGGTGGCAGCACGCATGCCGGCGAAGAAGAAATTCTTGGAAGAATTGTTCGCGAACTGGACGCGGACCTTCCGGAACTTTTTTTAATTGTCGCGCCGCGTCATGTGGAACGCGCGCCAGAAGTCCGTCGCGCTCTGGAGCAACTCGGGTTGCGCGTAGCGGTGCGGACTCAATTATCAATGGTGAATCGAACAGTCGATTGTTTGCTGCTCGACTCAACCGGCGAGCTGCGAAATTGGTATGCGGTCGCCACTGTTGCATTCATAGGCAAAAGCTTGATCGCGCACGGCGGCCAAAATCCTGTGGAGCCGATCATGTCCGGCGTCCCGGTTATTTTCGGGCCGAACATGGAGAATTTCGCGGGGCTGGCGCTTTCGCTCATTGCGCACGGCGGCGCGGTGCAAATCGATTCGCCTTCGGATTTGCAGAGAGCAATTGTCGATCTTTTGAACGATTCCCGATTACGAGAAACACTCGTCGCAAATGCGAGCGCCGTCCTTCGCCAACACGCCGGCGCCGCGGCGCGCACGGCAAAACTGATTGTCGATCTAACACGGCGATGACATTGAAAGCTGCGCAGGCAATTTGCCTTGCGCACGGAGAGTTGAATTCTGATATTGCCTGTCCGGCAGCTGCCGGATGACCCTATCGTCTAGAGGCCTAGGACATCGCCCTTTCACGGCGGTAACACGGGTTCGAATCCCGTTAGGGTCGCACCGCTATTTCATAGGTGAGTTGCCACTGTTTGAAAAACGGCAACACACGCGGAGGCGACCGAATCGGGTTGCGAATCCGCCCCCAGGCGACGCTTTGGCCGTTCTGAGCCGGCTGCGTACCTCACTGGCGTGGCTGCTTACTCGGCTAAATTTTGCGGATGTTTTCGGAGACTTCTGGATGCTTACAGCTAGTTCGACTCAACCGAAGCCATAGTCTTATTCGGCATTAAGTGCCAGCTACGGTGTCGTGTTCCCGTAGATGTTTTGGTCGAGCCCGCCCTCCCACGGGCACGTGTCGCGCGTGAAGCTCCCATCGGCATTCTGCGTGCGACACTGGTGAACGTCGGCGGCGTCTGCGTCGTTGTCGTTGCCCTCACGCGGATCCGAGCCAGCGACCACATTGCGCCAGTCGGTCCATACGCCGTAAGAGAACGCCCCGACCGAACTAATGTACAGGTAGTCGCCGCCGAAGGGCACGGTTCGGCCGCTGAACTGCTCCCAGTTGGGGTTGCTGCTGACCGTGTTCAGCTGCGTCGCCGGCGTCGCCCATGTAGGCGTCGTCGTAAACGCCGTCGATGCCGAGGTGCCGAACACATCGAGCGATACAACCGTGCTCTTGTTCGCACAGTTGCCTAGCGGCCTCGTTCGGTCGTAGCACGGGTCGTTCCGGCTGTCCCACCACAGCACGTGCATCGAGCCGTTGTCGACGGAGATGTCCGGAAATCGTTGCAGGCCCCTGGTCTCCGCATCGATCAGCGTCGGCGTCGTATGCATGCCCGTCGCGCCATCCAGCCGGAAGAAGTAGATACCGGACTGACTCCCCACGTTTTGATGGTACTTATCCGGCAAATCCTCGGACACAATCGAGCCGTAGGTCGTACCGCTTGGCACTTCAGTGTTAGGGATCGATGGATCGTAGACGACGTAGATATAGTCGTGCGCCGTGTCTGTCTGGTCGGCCGTCGACCGAACCTGGGTGCCTCCACGCATGAACGTATAGCCGGACTGGCAGTGAGACGCGAAGTCTCCGCAGTCGCCGACGACCGCGCCCGAGTCGTCGAGGTCCGTGGGGTCGTACGGCTCGAACGGCTGGATTACCTTCGGAGCTGAGAATGTCGCGCCACAGTCGGTGGAGGCGTTGTAGGCGATCGCGTCGACTGCCGAGTTGCTCCGCACATCCGCGAATTGGCGGTAGGTCACGTAAACGTGGCCGTCACCGGTGACCGAGATGTCCGGGAACTGGATGTCGTGCACTGTCTGGCTCAGTTTCATGGGCGCCGAGAAGGTCTGCCCGTGGTCGGTTGAGCGTACGAAGTAGATGCTCGAGTTGAAGCCGTTCGACCCGCCGCCCGTGAACCGCGCCCACGCGAAGTAGACGTTGCCATCGCACGAGCCGCCGGTGCGATCGACCTCGATCGCCGTCTTGTCGTGGAACTTACCCAGCAGGCCCGGCGCCGCCGAGCCCGTTGCCACGTCAACGGAAGTGACGAACTCCTTGCCGTCGTTCAACGTCGCTCCGCCGGGCCCGTTCGGGTTCTCGAAGGTGGCCACCCATACGTCCCCGAAGGTCTGAGTGGGTCGTTCGGGATTGGTCGAGCTCTCCGAGCCCGCGAACAGGCGTCCGTGGCTGTCCCAAGCGAGGACGGGATCACCCGAATCGGCCGTCCGCACGTGCGAGCGTGCGGCGTAGGGCGATTGGTCGCCCTGGTAGCCCGGGACGAGCGAGCTCTTGAAGCTCAGGCCCATATTCTCCGAGCGGTAGTAGCCAAGCCAAACGTCACCGAGACCGATAAACGTGCCGTCGGACGCGAACACGGGGCAGTAATCGTTCGAGCTGCCCACGATCACCCGCGTGTCTCGGGGGTCGACTGCTACAGCGGGTTCGTTTTGGCGTCCGCGGCTCTGGGAGCAGGCCGTCAGGACGGCATCCGTGTACGTATTCCCCGTGACCAACGTGTAGTCGCTGATGTACCCGCCGTTCGCCCCGTTGTCGTTCGTGAGCCGCTTCTCGGGATCGGCCTTGAAGGATGCAATCGCGCTGACCGCAGCGGCTGCCACAAGCGTGACCGCGGCGGAGATGCGCAGGTGTGAGAAGAAACGATTTTGACTAAACCGACGCAGAGTTTTCATAGATTTAAAAGGGTTCCAGCCGGTAATCGCATTTGGGGTAAAA
>QHPD01000064.1 GCA_003218975.1 Verrucomicrobiota bacterium | reverse complement strand
AGGAGACGCGCGAGCGGAGTCTCGCTTTTGTGCGACAAATCGGAAAACTCCCGGTCGTTGTGCGCGACAGCCCAGGTTTCCTCGTCAACCGAGTCTTGTTCCCTTATCTGCTTGATGCCGCTGAACTGTTTGAAAGCGGTCTGCATGCAGAGAAGATCGACAACGCGCTGCTGCAATGGGGCATGCCGATGGGCCCGCTGCGATTGATCGATGAAATCGGCGTCGATATCGCTGTGGATATTGGCAATACACTCGAAAAAGCTTACGGACGGCGCGATCATGTTTCCGCTGTTCTGCTCTGGTTGCGCGACCGGCAGATGCTCGGCCGCAAAACGGGCGCAGGTTTTTATAAATACGATGGTAAAGTGCAGACGCCTAACGACTCGTTGACGCGGTGGCGGCGTGCGTTGCATGGCGAGCCAGAAGGCGCCGACGGCCCGAATCCGGCCGCTGCCGGACCGGACTGGCATCGCGATCCGCGTTTGCGGTCAAACGAAGAGGAGCTGACCCACCGGCTGATCTTTCTGATGGTGAACGAAGCCGCGGACTGTGTGGAAGAGAGAGTTGTCGATTCCCCTGAGGACGCCGATTACGGAATGATTTTAGGAACTGGTTTCGCGCCGTTCCGCGGCGGACCGTTGCGTTTCGCCGAACATTTTGGACTAAAGAAGATTGTCGAGGCAATGGGCCGACTGGCGCAAAGCGAAGAGAAATTTTCGCCCTGCGATATTTTGAGAAAGCACGCGCGAGACGCAACGAAATTTTATGCAGACTGAAATCGCGCGCTCGAACTTCCATCGTTGTCATGTCGAACGAAGTCGAGAGATCTTTTATGTTTCTCTGTGAGAGATCCTCGACTCCGGCTCGGAATGACAGATTGACATGAAATCGCCGCTCGAAGCGCCGGAAAAGCAGATAGCTGAAGAAACCAGCGCGACATCCGGTCGCCGCGGCGACACGGACTCGTCCCGTGGCGAGCCGGAAAAACCTGTGCCCGCCGTCATCGACACATCGAAGATGGCGAAAGGCCAGCGCGAAGCACTCGAGCTGGCCGAGGCCGCGCGCGATCCGCTCGAGGATCGCGGCAGTTTCGCCAGCAATCTGTTTGTCGGACGCTATGATTTTGATCGGATTTACCCGTATCCCGCGCAGAGCGCGGAAGATCGCGCGGCTGGCGAAAATTTTTTGCGCAAGCTGGAAAATTATCTACGGGAGCATGTCGATCCGGACGAGATCGATCGCACCGGTGAAATTCCACCGGAAAATTTCAAGGGACTTGCCGAAATCGGCGCATTTGGAATCAAAGTGCCGAAGAAATATGGCGGGCTCGGTTTGTCGCAATGCAATTATGGACGCGCCGCGGTTTTGCTTGGCAGTTGGGATGGAAACGTGGCCGCGCTTGTCTCTGCGCATCAATCAATCGGTGTCGCGCAACCGTTGCTCCTATTTGGCACGGAAGAGCAAAAACAAAAATATCTGCCGCGCGTCGCAGGCGGCGAGATTTCTGCGTTCGCGCTAACCGAAGTCCATGCGGGATCCGACCCGGCAACGCTGAGCTTGAAGGCTGAGCCAACGGCGGACGGCTCCGAGTTCGTGCTTAACGGCGAAAAACTTTGGTGCACCAACGGTGTGAAAGCCGGTGTGCTGGTAGTCATGGCGCGCACGCCGTCGAAACTGGTGGGCGGGAAGGAACGTAAGCAAATCACGGCGTTCATTGTCGATGTGGACACGCCGGGGCTGGAGATCACCTATCGCTGCCGGTTCATGGGACTGCGCGCCCTTTACAACGCAGTGGTGAAATTTACTAACGTGCATATCCCCCGGGAAAACATCATTTTCAAGGAAGGCGCTGGATTAAAGGTAGCGCTTACCACGTTGAACGCTGGGCGGCTTACACTTCCCGCCGCGTGCGTCGGCCTTTCTAAGCGGCTGCTTGAAATCTCGCGAAAATGGGCAGGCGAGCGCATTCAATGGGGCGTACCGATCGGCAAGCACGCTGCCATCGCCGGCAAAATCGCAGAGATGGCCGGTAACGTTTTCGCCATGGAAGCGATGACTTTCCTCACCTCATCACTGCTCGACCGCAAAGCGGGCGACCTGCGCATCGAAACCGCTATGTGCAAAATGTGGGCGACGGAAATGACGTGGAGAATTGCCGACGACGCGATGCAAGTGCGCGGCGGCCGGGGTTATGAGACTGCGCAATCGCTTGCCGGCAGAGGCGAACCACCGATCGCGGTGGAAAGGTTCCTGCGCGATTGCCGCGTAAACACAATCTTCGAAGGTTCGAGCGAAATCATGCGGCTCTTTATTGCCCGCGAGGCGCTCGATCCGCACTTGAAAGTCGGCGGCGCGATATTCAATACGCAGTTGCCGATGTCCGAGCGTGCGAAGGCTGTGTTTACCTCTGGGAAATTTTATGCCGGCTGGTATCCGCGGCAGTGGATGCCAAACGGCGCGCGCAAGATCGACAATTTGCACGAAATATTGCGCAGCCACGTCGATTACGCGGCGCGGACAAGCAAACGGCTGGCGCGCGGCCTGTTTCATGCCATGGCACGATTCGGGCCGAAACTCGATCGCGAACAACTGCTACTCTCGCGCTTTGTCGGAATTGCCACGGAACTGTTTGCCATCAGCGCGACGTGTTCTTACGCGCAATGGTTGCTTGGCCAGGACAAACCAGCCGATGAAGTTCTTGCCCTTGCTGATTATTTTTGCCGCTCCTCGCGCATGCGAATCAATAATCACTTTGCCGGCGCACATCGCAACGTGGACAGGCGCGGTTATCAGCTCACGCAAGATTTGCTCGCGAGCAAGCACGCGATGTTGCGCGACGGCATCGTGTAGTCACGCACGTTTCGCGCGAAGTCGTGATTGGGAAATCTCGCGTGCTAGTTCCAGCGGGTCGCCGCCAGCGTGGCGAAGCATAGGGTCCAATCTCTGGTTTTTGTTGAGGTTCAGGCTTGATTTCGGCGTGAGTTCTTGATTCGATCGCGATCTGCCCGGCCATGGCGGGCTTCGCTGGGTGTGAGTGGCTTTTATGAAAAGCTTCAAACTCCTTTCAGGTTCTGTTTCAACGGTAATTCTCATCAGCACCCTGGCCCACGCAGATGTAGTCACAGACTGGAACAACTCCGCACTCAACGCGATCCGCGCTGGCAGCACGGCGCCACCGATTGCTTCCCGCAGTCTTGCCATTCTTCACGCCTCAATCTACGATGCGGTCAACGGCATCGCCCGCACGTACGAACCTTACCTGGTGCAAAGCGCAGTGCCGGCCGGCGCTTCGCGTGAAGCAGCTGCCAGCGCCGCGGCGCACGAGGCGCTCGTCAATTTGTTTCCGGCTGCCGCATCCAGCTTCGATGCGCTTCATGCCGCGATTCTCGCTGGAATCCCCAATGGGCCCCAAAAGGTCGCAGGTATCGTGTGAGGTGAATTCGTCGCGAATCAAATCCTTGCCGCGCGTGCCAACGATGGTTGGAACGCCACCGTGCTGCCGCCGGGCGGCAGCGGTCCTGGTGTGTGGGTGTCGACTCCTCCGGCGTTTCTTCCCTATGCGCTGCCGCAATGGGGATTTGTCACCCCGTTTACAATGAACAGCAGCTCCCAGTTCCGTCCGTCGGGCCCGCCGTCCCTCGACAGCGCGCAGTACGCAGCGGATTACAATGAGGTCAAGGCACTCGGCGCGGCCGTCGGCTCGACGCGCACGGAAGAGCAAACTCAAATCGCCTTGTTCTGGGCCGATGGCGCCGGTACCGAGACGCCTCCAGGCCACTGGAACAGTATTGCGCAGATTATCGCCGATGTGCGGGGTAACACGCTGGAACAAAATGCCCGACTGTTCGCCTTGTTGAACCTCGCCATGGCCGACGGCGCCATTTGCGCCTGGGATGCGAAGTACACATTCCATAACTGGCGCCCCGTAACGGCGATTCGCAACGCCGACACCGATGGCAATCCTGCCACAGACCCCGATACAGCCTGGGATTCCTTCATCGTGACGCCGCCCTTCCCTGATTACGTCTCCGGCCACAGCACGTTCAGCGCCGCCGCCGCGACCGTTCTCGGCCTGTTTTACGGCACGGAGAATCTGCTCTTCACAACCGGTTCAGATTTTCTGCCCGGAGTGTACCGCAGCTTTCCAACACCTCTGGCTGCGGCTGGCGAAGCGGCGGACAGCCGTGTGTATGGTGGCATTCATTTCCGCACGGCGAGCGAAGATGGTTTGCAAGCTGGCATCAGCATCGGCGAATGGACCGCGACTCATTACTTGCAGCCTACGAGCAATCGCTCGCGCCACTGAACACGTACGCATTTAAGGTGTCGATGTTGTGTAACGGCATCGTTTAGGTGGGGGCGGTTCACCCGAACCGCCCTGGGCGATTGAGGTCAATCGTCCCTACGTCGGTTGACCAACCGTTTCGAGACAGCTAATCTCAACGGATGAGTATGCCGCCCGTGCTCACGGAAGCGGCTTCACCTCGAAGCCGCCCCCCAAAGAGCGAAAAACCAAAAACGATAGCGCCGACAAGTGTTCTCGAAACGATCGAGCAACACGTTTTGCTCGATGGTTTCAAGGTCGTCGTCGATCTCGACAAAAGTCGCGGCTCCTATTTGCACAACGCCGTGTCTGGCAAACGGCTCATCGATCTCTACGGATTCTTCGGCTCGATGCCAGTCGGATTTAATCATCCGCACTTCGACCAACCCGAAGTTCAACGCGATCTTTTGCGTGCGGCGAAAGTCAAAATCGCGAACTCGGATGTTTACTCGGAAGGCTACGCGGAATTTGTGCGCACGTTTGAGCGCGTGGTCGGTTTAGCACCCCTGGAGCGTTATCTCTTTATCGAGGGCGGCGCGCTTGCGGTTGAGAATTGTTTGAAGGCAGCGATGGACTGGAAGGTGCGCAAGAACTTGGCTGCGGGTCATGGCGAACGCGGCACGCAGGTTTTGCATTTCCGGCGCGCATTTCACGGTCGCAGCGGCTATACGATGAGCCTGACGAACACGGATCCGCGCAAGACGGATCTGTTTGCGAAATTCGATTGGCCGCGCGTCTCCTGTCCGTGCATCGATTTTTCATTGCCGGAATCGGAGCGTGAAACCGATGTGATCGAGCGCGAAGCGAAGGCGGAGCGCGAGATTCACGATTTCATCGACAAACGAAAGATCGATATCTGCGCCGTTATCATCGAGCCCATCCAGGGGGAGGGCGGCGACAACCATTTCCGTGGCGAATGGCTGCAAAAGCTGCGACAAATTTGCGATGAAAACGATATCCTTCTCATTTTCGACGAGGTGCAATGCGGCATGGGCGCGACAGGCCGCAACTGGTGCTGCGAACACTTCGACGTGGTGCCCGACCTGCTCGCGTTTGGGAAAAAGACGCAGGTGTGCGGGGTAATGGCCGGCCCGCGTCTCGATGAAGTCAAAGACAATGCGTTTCGTTTGTCGAGTCGGCTGAACTCCACCTGGGGCGGTAACTTCACCGACATGGTGCGCTGCACGCATTATCTGCGAATCATCGATGAAGAACATCTAGTCGAGAACGCCGCGAAAGTGGGCGCCTATTTTCTGGATCAACTCCGCGATTTGCAACGCGAAGAGCCGCTGATTTCCGCTGCGCGCGGCCGGGGATTGTTTCTCGCCTTCGATCTGCCCGACCCAAAAACGCGTGAGGAATTCTGGAAAGGCTTCTTCGATCTCGGAGTTTTGACTCTTCGTTCTGGCGAAACCTCGATCCGTTTCCGTCCTCCGCTCGATATTACAGCGGAAGTGATCGATGAAGCGATGGATGCGATGCGCAGGTACTGCCGACAACGCCGCAGATAATATGCAGACGGTTCTCGGTAAACTCGGCTTGAGCGACGAAAACCCCGGTGTTTTCGATGGTGAATGGCGCGGAGCCGGTGCGAAGATCGATAAGATTTCGCCGATTGATGGGCGACGACTCGCCACTGTGTGCTCGGCATCAGAGGACGATTACCAAAAAGCAATCGCGTACGCGCAGGAAGCGTTTTTGAAATGGCGCAAGACGCCAGGCCCGGTTCGCGGCGAAACCGTTCGTCGCCTCGGTAATGCACTGCGCGAACTGAAACACGAGCTCGGTCAGCTCGTCACTCTGGAGACAGGCAAAATCATCGCTGAAGGCGAAGGCGAAGTGCAGGAGATGATCGACATCTGCGATTTTGCAGTTGGCCAATCGCGCATGCTATATGGGCTGACGATTCAATCGGAGCGACCGAGTCACCGGCTGATGGAGCAATGGCATCCGTTAGGCGTGGTAGCCGTGATTACCGCATTCAATTTTCCAGTCGCAGTCTGGTCGTGGAACGCGGCGCTCGCTGCCGTCTGTGGCGACGCTACGGTTTGGAAACCTTCGGAAAAAACGCCGCTCACCGCAATTGCTGTGACAAAAATTTGCGAGCGCGTTTGTCGTGAAACTGGGGCTGATCCGGCGATATTCACACTGCTGATCGGTGATCGTAAAACCGTTGGTCAAAAATTGGCTGATGACGCGCGGATTCCATTGGTCTCGGCTACGGGCTCGGTCAACATGGGCTTGCACGTTGCGAAAACTGTTCATGGCCGCCTGGGGAAAACGATCATGGAACTTGGCGGCAACAACGCGCTCATCGTCGCGCCGAGCGCGGACATCGATATGGCGACGCAATCGATCTTCTTCGGCGCCGTAGGCACTGCGGGCCAACGCTGCACATCCACGCGGCGCGTGATCGTGCACGAATCGGTTGCGTCCAAAGTTCGCCGCAAACTTTTGACTGCATACAAATCTTTGGCGATCGGGAATCCACTCGATCGCAAGACCGTGATGGGCCCGCTCATCGACAAGAACGCGGTCGATCTAGTCCAGCACTCGATTCAGCGATTGAAAGATGAAGGCGGCGAAATTCTTTATGGCGGGGAGCGGCTCACTGTTCCCGGAGACTGTTACATGAAGCCGTGCCTGGCAACCGCCAAACCGGACTTTGAGATCGTGAAGCACGAAACGTTTGGGCCACTGCTCTATTTGACGACGTATCGCGATTTCGATGAAGCAATCGCGATCCACAATGATGTGCCGCAAGGACTGACCTCGTCGATCTTCACAAATGACGTCCGCGAGGCTGAGAAATTCGTAAGCACGATCGGAAGTGATTGTGGTATCGCGAACGTGAACACCGGCACGAGCGGCGCCGAGATCGGCGGCGCGTTCGGCGGCGAAAAAAATACCGGCGGCGGACGCGAGAGCGGAAGCGATTGCTGGAAGAACTACATGCGCCGGCAAACGAACACGATCAATTTTTCAAGCGAACTTCCGTTAGCTCAGGGAATCCAGTTTGGAGCAGGCGAGGGAAGCGGGACGGCGTAACGGAAGTCAGGCTGCCTAGCCGGACTCGGCCGATAGGCAGCTTGCCTGTCATTTCGTTGGACTCACCAGAATAGCAGGCTAGCAGCCTGCTTGCCGAGACCGGCTGGCAGCCGGTCATCCGTGGCGGCTAGCGAGCTGTCGTCAGCTCGAGAAGTTCATTTACCTTCTCCGCGCTATCGAGATTCATGATGAACTTCTGCAACTTCTTGCATCGATCTTTGCCGATGACGTCGCCGCCGAGCGCCGTGAATTTCACCGCGATTTCGTCCTCGGTCATTGGGTCGCGCGGATCACCCTTGGGCACATCGACGCGCGTGGAATATGACTTGCCATCATTGGTCGTGATCGTCACGCGACTCGGCTGAAACTTGGGAAACAGCGCTTCGAACTCTTCGTTAGCGACCACTTTTACTTTGTCCATGATTGGAATCAGCGATTGATCACGCACCCGTTCGTCGCGGAATTGCAGTGGCGTCACCATGCCGTCCACTAATCCGACAGCCATGCAATAGGGCAGGGAATGATCAGCGGTTTCCTTGGAGTCTGGTCGATACTTGTGTGGATCGCCGAGGATGTCGGCGGCGCGCGCGATGACTTCGACTTTGATTTCCTTCACGTTATCCGCCTTGATGTTGTTTTCCTTAATAGTCTTCATCATCGCGGTGAGCGGCGCGTGACTCAGCGCTTCAATCGGGAAACTTTTCATCCCGCAATCGAGAATTCGATAGTGCGACGTCGGTGACATTGGCAGGTCTTTGACCAACGCTTCGCCGTCGAAACTCGCCGGTCGTCCTTTGTATTGGATATGCCCAAACACGGCGAACAGGCCTTCCTTGCCGTCGATGATGTGTTCGGGGCCGGAAAATCCTTCGCGCGCAAGCAGCGCGCTTTCGGCGCCCATGCGACCGGCCCACGGATCGACCGTGTTCTTCATGTTGGTCAATTTGCCGGCGGTGACCGCGCCTGGACAAAATGTTCGCGACGCGCTGATGCCGATTGCGGAAACCATTTGCTCCGGTGTGAGATTCAGCACGCGACCGACCGCGACGGGCGCGGCGAACGCGCTCAAAGTCGCGTGATGCCACCCATATTCGCGCACGCCGGGGCGGCCGATTTCGCAAAGGCGCATTTCAATTTCGTAGGCGATGATCGTAGCGAGAATCAAATCTTTGCCGCTCAGCCCCTCGCTTTCACAGAGCGCCAGCGGGGCGGCGATTAGGTCGCTCGGGTGACATGGATCGGCTTTCCAATAAATGTCGTTGTAATCCATCGCGCGGATCATGTGGCCATTCAAAAACGCTGCGTCGACAGGATTCGTCTTGAAGCCAGACACAAACGCCGTCGCTTTGCCGTTACCACCGCCAATCGTGCGGTAATGTTTCAGCAAAATTTTCGCGTCCTCTTGCTGACTGCCACCGAGCGCACAGCCTATCGAGTCGAACCAAAATAAT
>QHPD01000152.1 GCA_003218975.1 Verrucomicrobiota bacterium | reverse complement strand
AATGTGAAATATTGAGACGCGACCCCGTCTGCTTCCCCGCATGTCGTAACTTTCCCTCGCTCTCGCTCAACCTCTGGTGTAAGCCGTTCCCCGATTCGCCATGTCTCCTTTGCTCATCAAGATTAGCAAAGATTTCGCCACTATTTGGACGACGATTGACCCTATCGGTAACGTGGCAATTTTTGCCGGGTTGACGGCATCGCTTACCCGCGCGGAGCGGCGTCGCACCGCGCTGCGTGCTTCGCTCTATGCCGCGGTCATTCTTGTCGTCGCAGTGGTGGCGGGTCAGATCATTCTCGATGCCATCGGCATTCACCTGCGCTCGCTCAAAGTTGCAGGCGGGATCATCCTTTTCCTCTTCGGTTTGCAAATGCTCTTCGGACGACTGGATGCGAAAGCGGGAGCGCCCGAGCCGGGGCGCGACCTGGCCGTCTTTCCGCTTGCTGTCCCTTCCATTGCCGGTCCGGGAGCGATGATGGCGGTGATCCTGCTCACCGACAACGATGTTTACACGGTGGCCGAGCAAGCCCAAACCGGGGTTGTCCTGCTTGTCGTGCTGTTGCTCACCTATATTTTGCTGCTTTTTTCCGATGCCATCCTGCGGATCATCGGCCGTCAGGGAGCCGCCATTCTTGTCCGTGTCATGGGGATCATTCTTGCCTCACTCGCGGTGGAAATCGTGCTGACGACATTGGGAGTGGCAAGCTGGGCACCCGTTTCGCGCTAGAGTTGGTTTAGACGCTTCGGCACTGGCGACTTGGCAGCGATGTTTTTCTTAGCCCTTCCTGGCAGGCAGCAAGTTTTCTTTCCCAAAAATCACTTTTCAAGATCATTCGCGATTTGAAAGTCCGGCCGTTGCTACGCATCCGTTACGGCGGTGAACGGAGTGAATGGCATGAGCGATCCGGCAGCCGCCGGACTGCGAGGGAAGCAGTGAGCGAGTGTGGACAACAAGGGAGTTTCAAACGGAGCGATACGGCCTAACGAGAATTCGAATATCAAATGTTTAGATGCGACCCCGTTCTATTCCCCCCGAATAGTTCTTGGGATTTTGGGTGGCGATTTGCGAGTAAAGTTTGCCGGCTTCGGCAAACTTCCCAACCTGGAAGTGCCGATCGGCCGAATCGATTTCTGATTGCCTGGGCTGCGGTGTCGCTTGTCCTGAGAAGCTACCAGGCGCGATAATCGCGGCGATGGCGATGCAAGTTCTGGCAAATTTCATTTGGATTTCCGCGATCAACGTTGCCGCGGAGTTTGTCGCTGTTCTTTTCGGCGTACGTCACGGCCCGTATGCTGCGCGCGCATAGGGAAGTCATCAGCCTGACAATCTTAACCGGTCGCTGACCGTTGCGTGACGTTAGGCGCGATTCGCTCCTCGCAGCTCCTGACGAGCTGCTGGCTTCGATTCCGCAGATCGCAATGGAGCTGCACGGCTACGACGATCCGAAGATTGTCGAGGTGATCCGGAAGCTGAAGCGGAACTTCTATCTCGTGAACCTTCACTTCAATAACTGGTCGTGCACGCCGAAGGCAGCGCCGCTCCCCGCTTGGGCGTACCAGGTGCACTGGGTGAACAGGCGCATCGGCGTGCTCGATACGGCGCTGCCCGTCCCCGCACCGATGAGCCCGCTGAATGCGCCAGACTCGCCGACGTGGCCCGATTGTCAGTTGCGCACACCGAGGCCGCAGCCCTGACAGTTCACGGCCAAGAGAATATTCGTGCCGCTGGCCCAATGAATCTCCAGACCGCGCAAGACCTGCACGATCGCCGCTTCATGCACGTCTAATCGCGCAGTGAGCTTTTTCTCAAGTGCAGCGAGCTTCCGCGCGAGCTCGGGCGTGGCGCGAAGTGCTTCGCGCATTTTTGCGAGGCGCGAACGACAAAGATACTCATCTGAACCGCGCGCGGGCTGTTCAGGACATTGGCTGCTTGCAGCGCACCGTGCTCAGTGAAAGCGTATGGGCGATAGCGAGGATCACGGTGCTTCTGAGAACCGGTCGCAAATTGCGACCGGTTCGATCTCTTGGTAGGGAAAGCGGTCGCAGTTTGCGACCTCAAAGAATCGGCCTCCTCTGCGGTAAGCTGAAATGCGAAGTCCTCAGGAAACCGTTTCTGGTTGCGGCGGTATTGCTCATTAAGCCGTTTTGTCGGAACGCCGTTGAGTCGGTGGAATCGTTAAAGCGTTGAATCGTTGAAGCTGCAGGGGCAAAAAGCCTGAAACTGGAGAATACTTAACGGTGTTGAATAATTGGCTCCTGAGTCTTGTCTAACCTGCCAAATGGAAAATTGAGGGAAAAAAATCATGAAACGAATTCTATATTCAATATGTATTGGAAGTCTCGCGCTGGCGCTCACAGCGTGGGGTCAGCAAGTCAACGACACACGGCCTGACCGAGCGAAGGCGCATCGAACATCGAATGTTCGGGCGACAAGGCCTGCGAACACCGGTGCGACGGCGGGCGCGCGCCATTACACTCCGACTGCGCCAGTTCGGCAGCGGACGTACACCGCGCCGCGCACTAATTCAAACGCGGTGGTCAATCAAAACGCCCGGATGCGCGCGTATCGCAAGCAAAACTTCGCGCGCAATCAAGACTTTCGCGCGCGAAGCAACGTTGCCGTTAATCGCGAGCGAAACGTCGCAGTGAATCGGACAAGAAACTTCGACGTCAATCGTAACCGAAATACCGACGAGTTTCGTGCGCGCAACAACGTAGCGATGAATCGCGATAGAAACTTGGCGGTCAATCGGACAAAAAACGTCGATGTTAACCGTTCTCGGAATACCGATGAGTTTCGCGCTCGCAACAGCGTAGCCATCAATCGGGATAGAAACTTGGCGGTCAACCGGACGAGAAACTTCGACGCTAATCGTGCTCGCAATACCGATGAGTTTCGCGCGCGCAACAGCGTAGCCATCAATCGGGATAGAAACTTCGCGGTCAACCGCACAGGAAACTTCGCCTATTATCGTCGAGGCAATGTGGCGATTAACAATAACTTCCGCAGTGACGCGTTCCGCGGTCGACAGTATACAGCCTTCCGCGATTACCACAGGCAATGGCATGATCGCTATTGGTGGAGAAGCCATTACGATCGGATCGTTTTTGTGAACGGCGGCTGGTATTACTGGAATACGGGCTACTGGTTCCCGGCATGGGGTTATGCCACGGACGCTTATTATCCGTACGACGGCCCAATCTATGGCTACAATGGATTGACGCCCGATCGGGTAATTGTCGATGTTCAGGAACAGCTGCAACGCGACGGTTATTACGACGGACCGATCGATGGTGTCCTTGGGCCGATGACCCGAGAGGCCATCGCAGCTTTCCAGGCCGACAACGGATTGGCGGTCACATCCGTAATCGATGAGCCGACACTTGCTACGCTCGGCATATCGTAACTTATCGTAGCGATTTACAGAGCCGCGTGATGTGTTCCATCATGCGGCTCTTTCATTTCTGAGAAACGATCCGCCCGAGCGAGCCGGACGTTGAAACGTTAAAGCGTTGAAGCGAAAAATGATTTTCCAAGCCCAAGAGTCGGCGGCGGCACGATATTGAGTGATCGGCGGGGCCAAAAGTTTGGGAGATACCAATTATAGGGAAAGGAGGGATAATGAGGATACTGATAATGACAGCGATAATGGCGTTACCGCTCATGGCGTTAGGCCAGACAGCGGAGCCGCAACAGACGCAGGGGCAGACGAAGGAAACACAGGCGACAGCGCCGGCGAAAGGAAAGAAAATGCGCCCCGCGCAGGAACCGAACAAACCGCAGGCAAAACCTGAGACGGGCACGAATGTACGTGGACACACGAGCGTTCAGGGCAGCGCTCAGGACGTGAACAGGAATGAACCTGGCGCACGTTCGAGCACGAGCCAGACGAACGTGAATCAATCCACGAAGGTGAACGTGCAAGAGTTCAGATCGCGTCACAGCGAAGTGTTCAGTCTTGGGCGGCATCCGAAAGAGTTCTTCGTCCAACGATTCGGGGCGAACCATTTCCGGCTGATCGGGAACACGTACTTCGTGTTCGTGGACGGCTGCTGGGTCGCGGTTGACGTGGACGGCTTCGTATATACGGAGCGGGTGATCTGCGCAGGCGATCCGGAGTTTATCGAAGTCGAATAGCGAATTCGCTGCGTGACACAAAAGCGCTCCGCTGGAAATGCGGGGCGCTTTTTTTGGCGTCAACCGAGGGCTGCAATTCGGGGCAGGGAAAGTAAAAAGGAAAAAGGAAGAAGGAAGAATGGAGC
>QHPD01000063.1 GCA_003218975.1 Verrucomicrobiota bacterium | reverse complement strand
GCGCGGTCGGCTTTTACTGCTGCACGCGCGGAGCAGGAGAAAATCGTCCAGGCTCAACCAAATTACGGCCCGGCGCTGTGCGTGCTTGGTTTGATCGACGCCGGTCTCGGGCGGAAAGAGGAAGCGCTGCGCGAAGGCCGGCGCGCGGTCGAGCTTCTTCCCGTGGAAAAAGATTCAATGAATGGCACGAACATGGTCAGGTATTTGGCCATAATCGCTGCATGGGTCGGTGACAAGGATCTCGCCTGCGAACAACTTGCCAGCATCATCCGCCGTCCAAGCAACCTCAGCTATGGTCACTTGAAACTGCTGCCGTTCTGGGATCCGCTACGCGGCGATCCGCGCTTTGAGAAACTTGCTGAAGAATCAAAGCAGCCAGTTGCGCTGCAATCATCAACATCCAGTGCGCCGGACAAAAGCATTGCAGTGCTTCCCTTCGAAAACTTAAGCCGCGATCCAGATAACGCCTTTTTCGCCGATGGCGTGCAGGACGAGATCGTGACTGACCTCGCGAGAGTGGCCGATCTAAAAGTCATCAGCCGCATAAGTGTGATGCCGTACAAAAGTGGGATGCCGCGCAACGTGCGCCAGATCGGGCAACAATTAGATGTGGCGCATGTGGTGGAAGGAAGCGTTCAGCGCACTGGCAATCGGGTGCGCGTGAACGCGCAGTTAGTTGATGCCCGCACCGATCGACACCTATGGGCTCAAACTTATGACCGCGACCTGGCGGACGTGTTCGCCATTCAGAGCGAGATCGCAAAGACGATCGCTGACCAGTTGCAAGCAAAGCTTTCGCCGCGTGAAAAGAACGCCATCGAACTTCCCCCGACGAGCGACATCAGCGCGTTCGATCTCTACACGCGGGCCAAAAATATTCTGCTGAGGGCATCGTTTGTCGCGACAGCCGGGAACGCCGGTTTACTAGAGGCGGTCGATCTGCTGAACCAGGCTGTCGCGCGTGATCCATCGTTTTTCGATGCGTATTGCCAGCTCGCCTACGCTCATGACGCGCTTTATTTTTATGGCGCCGACCATACATCTGCGCGTCTGGCGTTAGCGGAAGCAGCCCTTCAAGCGGCGTCTCGCCTTCGTCCCGATGCTGGTGAAACGCATCTTGCGCGTGGGCGGAATCTTTATTGGGCGTACGGCGATTACGACGGTGCTCTGGCTGAACTGGAGGTTGCCCGCCAGATGTTGCCTAACGATGCGCGGATATTCAAGTGGACGGGTCTCATCCAGAGGCGTCAGGGGCGCTGGGAAGAATCCACGCGAAATCTGGAGCGCGCAGTGGAGCTGAACCCGCACGATATTGATACGTTGGTGTGGGGGCTTGCAGGGAATTACGGGGGTTGTCGGCGCTATGCGGAAGCAAAACCGTGGTTGGCCCGGGCATTGGCTTTTGAACCTAACAATAGCTTTACGAAAGTATGCCTTGCGTCCGTCGACTTTGATTGGAAAGCCGATACCCAACCGTGGCATCAAACAATCGATTCAATTCGGGCCACAAATCCTGCCGCGGTGCCGAGTATCGCTGCCGATTGGCTTGTTTGCGCACTGGCCGAACGCGACGCCGCTGCTGCAAAAGATGCCTTGATCGCGTTTGGCGAGGAACGTATCGGCTTTGCTACCGATAATGTTCGTTTCAATCGTCCATTTGCAGAAGGCGTCATTGCTCGTATGACGAAAGACGATAAGAAAGCGCGGTCGGCTTTCACTGCTGCGCGCGCGGGGCAGGAGAAAATCGTCCAAGCTCAACCAAATTACGGCCCGGCGCTGTGCGTGCTTGGTTTGATCGACGCCGGTCTCGGACGAAAGGACGATGCCCTTCGCGAAGGCCGGCACGCGGTTGAGCTTCTTCCTGTGGAAAAAGATTCAATGAATGGCGCGGACATGGTCAAGTATCTGGCCATGATCGCTGCGTGGGTTGGCGACAAAGATCTCGCTTGCGAACAGCTTGCCAGCATCATCCGCCGTCGAAGCAGCCTCAGTTACGGCCAATTGAAATTGCTGCCGTTCTGGGATCCACTGCGCGGCGACCCGCGCTTTGAAAAACTCGTGGAAGAAGCGAAGCAGCCAGTCGCACTGAAGTAATATCCGCGGGAGCAGTCGCCGCAGCCCGCTGTTGGTTCGGCGGCTCGCCGAAGCAATCTTTGGCATAAAAATCCTGGAGCGCTGCTGGCGTTGGGCGAAGTCTGCCTTCTATGGCCAGGAAAGTTCGTCTCGGCTAGCAGCCGAAACCAGCAAGCTGGGTCGCCGCAGCGACCGCGCCTCGATCGGTGACATTCGCGCACGACCCGCGATCCGCGGTTTCCGATTCAACGATTCCCAAACTTTCCGCGTAACCTCGCGTGAGATTTCGGACAGTACACCAGTGAACCGTGCGGCTTAGCCGCTGAATTCAGCCGGACAGGACTTACTGGGCGGCCAGAAACGATATGCCGACATACATGGATATTCACGAAATCCCGGGAGGCGTTAGCCTGCAGGAAGTGGCGAAGGCGCACGCAGCGGATCTGAAAGTGCAGGGCAAATACGGTGTCGAATACGACAGGTGTTGGGTTAACGAGGCAGCCGGGAAGGTATTTTGCCTTTGCCATGCCCCGAGCGCGGAAGCAGCGACCCAGGTTCATCGGGAGGCGCACGGGCTGGTTCCCTTCAACATCATAGAGGTTGAGGCGCGAGTCGCCGATTTATTTCTCGGCGGCAGCGAAGTAGATCTAGATCCATCCGGCGTGGTTAGGATGACTGCAGATCGCCATAATAACGCCCCAGATCCCGCCATTCGGACGATTTTATTTACCGACATTGTGGAATCCACAACGTTGACTCAATCGCTGGGCGACGAGGCGGCGCTGCTGATGCTCGGCGTGCACGACACGATTGTGCGTGACGCGTTGTCCGCTTTAGGCCGGCGCGAGGTCAAGCACATCGGTGATGGCATCATGGCCTCGTTCGTCTCAGCAGCAAGCGCGGTTCGCTGCGCAATTCAAATTCAACACGAATTGGACGAGCATGCGAAAGCCAACCCCGAGCGCCCGCTCAAAGTCCGAGTCGGCGCCGCGGCAGGTGAGCCTGTCGAGCAACATAACGATCTTTTTGGATCGACAGTTCAACTAGCCTGCAGATTGTGCGGGCATGCCGCACCAGAACAAATCGTCGTGTCCAACGTGGTTGCCGAACTGTGCATCGGCAAGGGACTGCGCTTCGAAGACCTCGGGGAAGTTGTCCTGAAAGGCTTCCGTTACCCAGTCCGCGCCCATGCCGCCGCATGGCGCTAGGCCAATTAGAAGAAGTTTTGCGGTGCGCTAATCGATGGACCTCATGATTAAGAACATTCGAAATAGGTTTGGATTCGCGCGCATCGCACTTGTGACGAGCGTCGGATTTCCATTCGTTGTAGCATCGAACGCATTTGCTCAGACTGCGCCGGCCCGGCCGCCGGCGAGTGCTGCCGCGCCACCGGCTCCCGCTGCGGAGGTCGAGCGCGTGATTGTCACCGGTTCGCTCATTCCGACTGCAGAAGAAGTTGCTGCGAACCCGGTGTTCAGTCTTAACCGCGACCTGATCAACAAGTCAGGTGCAGGCACCACCACAGAACAGCTGCTCCAGAGGCAGCCGGTGATGAATGGGTCCAATATTCCGGTTAATAACAACGGAACCAGCCAGTCCGGTCCGTCCGGATCAGCTGCGCTCGCGCTGCGCGGTTTGGATCCAGGCGCCACACTGGTGCTGATCGATCGTCGCGGCGTTGCTCCGTTTCCGGGGGCCGCCAACTCCGGGTATGGTTACGTTGATCTAACTACTATTCCCATCACCGCGGTCCAGAGCATTGACATTCTGAAGGATGGCGCTTCGACCACCTACGGCTCGGATGCGGTTGCCGGCGTGGTGAACTTTAACCTCTACAAAGATTATCGAGGCGCGCAGGTGACCATCCAGTATGGCAACACGCTGGATAAAGACGCAGCGGAGTATAAAGGGGACATCCTCTTTGGGGTGGGCACCGACACAACGAGTATTACCGGTGACATTTTCTATTATAAGCATCACGACATGTTCAATAAGGATCGGGGCAACTCGCTTGTGCCGCCGTTCTTGAGTTCAAACGCGGTCCCGTGGAATCTTCAGTTGCAAACGGCGGCCATTATAGCAGCGGGCGGAACGCGATTCGATCCAACTCTCACGAAGCAGTTCGGCACGCCGCCGGATAATGCCAACGGACTGGTGCCGGCTAGCGATTATATTTATTTCAGTAGCCGTCCGAGGGCGCCGTTCAGCATTCTTCCAGGGTTTAACTTCAATCTGTATTCAAGCTCATATCCGGAGCAGGAGCGCTGGGGCGGTTACGCCGCTTTCGAACATAAGATTTGCGACGATCAGTTGCGGCTTTTCGGCGACTTCTACTACGTGGATGCCAAAACGCACGATGAACTTGCGCCAATCGCCACGGGCAGTTTCGAGTTGCCGGGTTCCCCAACGCTCTACATCCCGCCAAGGGAGGCGTTCACGGGAGAACCACCATTTGGCGGGCCGACTTATGCGGAAGTTGGCGCGCCCGTCGGTGCGTTCAACCCATGGAATCCATTTGAGCAGATCATCTCGGGCGGCAGTCGCGCGCGCATTTTCGATTTTGGCAACCGCCTGATCGACAACGAAAACGTCGCCGAGCGTTTCACGGTTGGTGTGAAAGGCGACAAGCTGTTTAACGGAACCTGGGGCTACGACGGAGCGTTCATGTATAGCCAGGTCCAGCAGATTGCGAAGCTCCACAGCGTCAATGCTCCGCGATTCGAGCGGATTCTGAACGCAAACGACCCGCTGTTTGATCCCACCTCGACTCAATTTATCGGGCAGACGGTGCCGTACAACCCGTTTGTGGACAGCCAGCACGTCGTGTTCCCGAGCAATCTTCCGCTGATTGATTTCGCGTCGCTGAACACGAGGGACCTTTTTACGTCGAAGCTAGCCACACTTGACCTGAACATTTACACCACGGACCTGTTTGATTTGCCCGCAGGTGGCGTGGGGCTGGCTTTTGGCGGCGCCTTTAGCCGGGAATCTTACACGGTCGATCCAGATGACCAGAACCGCCTTGGAGAGAACGCCGGCGTCAGCACGATCGACCCGGTCAAGGCTGGGCGCAAATCGTGGGGGATTTATGCGGAAACGCTCATCCCGGTTTTCAGTCCCAAGTGGAACATACCCGGGTTTTACTCGTTGGAGTTTTCAGCCGGTGTCCGGTACGACGAATGGCTGAATAACGACACGAATGCAGCGGTGCCCAAGGTGGGGGTGCGCTGGCAGCCGTTTGACGAGAGTCTAACTCTTCGCAGCACCTGGGGTGAAGGCTTCCTTGAGCCGTCCGGGGTACAGTTGTACGGGCCCCGAAGGTTCCTTCTGGGGCCGGCGCACTTTGTTGGTTGTGCGCCCACGGCGTTATTTGGTCCTTGCGGGAGCGACAGTAATCCGGTGCAGGACGTTGTCGAGCCTGAAACAGTCATCGAACAGCTTCCCAATAAGAACCTTCACCCGGAACATGACCGCAGCTGGACGGGAGGCATAGTTTACACGCCAAAGTGGATTCCGCCCAAGTGGGGAACTTTGACGTTGACAGTTGATTTCTGGAACGTCGAGCGCAGTGGCGTCGCCATGTACCTTTCCCCTAGCTCAATCATTAGCGGGTATAACGCGGGCATTTTCCCAGGGGTGGTGCTTCCTGCGCAGCCGACGCTGAGTACTGGACCAGCGGTTTTGTTTGACCCGGAAGGGAATTTCGCCGGGGTCACAAGCCCCTACATCAACGGCGGGCGGACGCGCACCAACGGTGTTGACCTCGGTCTTCAGCACCAGATCGAAACGGACATCGGCACATTTTCGCTCTTAACCCGGTGGAGTTACCTGAACGAAATGGTGGTCAACTTCCCCAATTCAAGGCCGCGGCAGGCAGCGGGTAGCTCAAGTTCGGAGTGGTATATAGGCGACTTTTTCGGGGACGTAACCAATCCCCAGGCGTGGCTAAAATGGAGAGGGGACACGACCTTCGATTGGACATGGCACAACTGGGACTTGAACTGGACTCTGCATTTCCTGGATGGATACTGGGAACAGCTCTATGCCGTTCAGTTTGATGGATTCTGGAAGCGTCACTGGGTGCATCCTACTTGGTTCAACGACGCGCAGCTTTCCTATACCCTGATCTTCACGCCTCCCGTGGAAGCGGCGTCGGTACCGGGGTATTCGAAGGGCGGCAAGGAAGTGGTGGGCAAGGAGAAGGAAGCGCCTCCCGTTCCTTACGCCATGCCTTGCTGGAAGAATATCTTGAATAACACCACTTTCACGGTGGGTGTGAGCAATATCTTCGGTGAAGACCCGCCAAAGTCGTTTGCATTCGAGCTTGGCAACAGCATCGGGTATCCGGGCAGCCTCTATGACAACCTGGGGCGGTTCTGGTATGTGAGGATGATCAAGAAATTCTAGAAGCCTCACAGAGCGTAGTTTTACAAAGAATTCGTAAGGATTAGTGTAATTTGTGTCTTCATGGCTGCTTTTCCTTGCAGAGTTTTGGACAGCGGGATCGCGCGCTCAAGGTTCGAATCGGGGCCGTGGCGGGCGAGCCGGTTGAAGATCACGACGATCTCTTTGGATGCATAGTTCAACTTGCCTGCAATTGTGCGGGCATGCCGCACCGGAACAAATCGTCGTGTCCAAGGCGATTGCCGAACTGAGCATCGGCAAGGGACTCCGCTTCGAAGACCTCGGGGAAGTTGTCCTGAAAGGCTTCGGTTACCCAGTCCGCACCCATGCCGCCGCATGGCGCTAGGCCAACTAGAAGAATGTTCGCGATCTTTGACGAACGTTCACCTATTTCCCGTTAGATCGTTTTACGGTGCGCTAATCGATGGACCTCATGATTAAGAACATTCGAAATAAGTTCGGATTCGCGCGCATCCCGCTCGTGGCGAGCGTTGGATTTCCATTCATTGTAGCATCGAATGCATTCTTCTTTAGCGACAACGTTCCTTTTAATCGTCCATTCATAGACGGCGTTATCGCGCGTATGACAAAAGACGATGAGAAAGCGCGGTCGGCTTTTACTGCTGCACGCGCGGAGCAGGAGAAAATCGTCCAAGCTCAACCAAATTACGGCCCGGCGCTGTGCGTGCTTGGTTTGATCGACGCCGGTCTCGGGCGGAAAGAGGAAGCGCTGCGCGAAGGCCGGCGCGCGGTCGAGCTTCTTCCCGTGGAAAAAGATTCAATGAATGGCACGAACATGGTCAAGTATTTGGCGGTGATCGCTGCGTGGCTTGGTGACAAAGATCTCGCCTGCGAACAGCTTGCCAGCGTCATCCGCCGTCCAAGCAGCCTTAGCTATGGTCAATTGAAACTGCTGCCCTTCTGGGATCCGCTGCGCGGCGACCCGCGCTTTGAAAAACTCGTCGCTTCCCTCGCACCCAAATGAACCTGTTGAACAGAAGTTAACGAAGAGAACAAAGGTTGTTTTGCTCTAATCAGGATCGTCTCGAGAACCTAAAGCGAGATATCTTTACTTTCATTTGGTTCTGCTTTATTCGCCGCAGGCAAAATCATTCGAGAAATGCCGTTCTTAAGAACTGGCTCATGAAAATTGATCAGCAAGCCGATCGGGATATCCAGCAATTTCATGTAGCTGAAGAGCTGCGCTTTGCTGGCCGGATGCAGAATCTCGACCGCTTTTAACTCGACCAGCAGGCACTCGTCGACGAGAAGGTCAAAGCGCAACGGCTCATCGAAGACAAGCCCTTTATATTCCACACGAACCAGCTTTTGAGTCGTCGCCGGGAATCGAGCGTAGTTCCAACTCGCGCAGCATGCATCGCTCGTAGATCGACTCGATTAGCCCAGGACCTCTGTCCCGGTGGACTTCGATTGCCGCGCCGATGACTACATAGCTGAGCTTCTGCCTTATCGTAAAGTGGATGCATCGGGCAGAGCTTTACAGGCTAGAGCGAAGAAAACGAAGTTAGAATTTGCTCTGTGTTGGATTGAGCCCCTTATCTTTCGTTTGCATCTGGAGAATCCAAGCTCCGTCCTTTTGTTCTCCTCTCGAACACCTGTTTGCCAAAATCCAAACAGTTTCGGGAAGGGATCTTCCCTTCCTTCGTTGCCTTCTGTAAGAAATCCAAACTTTTCCGCGTAACCTCGCGTGAGATTTAGGACAGTACACCAGTGAACGGCCAGAAATGACTCCTCAAAACGAGGAGTCAAAAGAAGGCCACAACAAAAAAAGAAATTCAATCATGAATAAACAAAACATTCTCGCGCTCGCTCTAAAACCGGCGATGCGCGTGACAAAATTCCACTTCGGCGGAGCGATCATTGTGATGATGCTCGCGGTCGGATTGGTTGCGGCGAGCGGCGCGCCATGCCAGGTGCCCACCGCCTCCCTGCTAGTTACTGGCCTGGAGGGTGCCACGGGCAGCACCGTCGGCCCCGATGGTGCGCTGTACGTCACCGAAGGCGTAGCCGGCAGGATCTCGCGCGTCGATCCGCGGACCGGGGAGAAAACGACGTTCGCCAGCGGCCTGCCGCAGAGACTGCCCATCGGCTTATCTGTCGGTGGGGCGATCGACGTCGCGTTCATCGACAACATCGCGTACGTACTGGTCACCCTAGTCAACGATCCCTTGTTCCTCAGCAGCGACGTTGACGGCATCTACCGAGTGGACGGCCCACACAGTCTCACCGTCGTTGCAGACATTGGCGCGTTCAACTTGGCCAATCAGCCTTCTGGTTTTGATATCGCCGTCCGGACCGGACTCCAGTACGCGCTGCAAACCTACCGTGGCAGGTTCCTGGTCACCGATGGGCACCTCAACCGAGTGCTGCAGGTCACACTCGACGGCGAGGTCACCGTGTTGATCCAGTTCGACAACATCGTCCCGACCGGGCTGGCGGTAAGGGGCAATACAGTGTACATGGCCGAGGCCGGCCCCGTCCCCCACCTGCCCCAAGACGGCAAGGTTGTGTCGTTCGAGCCCAAGTCGCCCACCGCCACGGTGGTGGCCTCCGGCGCTCCCCTCCTCGTTGACGTGGAATTTGGCCCCGGCAACAGTCTTTATGCCCTCTCGCAAGGTATCTTCCCGGTCGGCAGCCCTCCGGCTACTCCGGCACTGCCGAACACCGGCGCACTCGTCAAGGTCAACGGGGACGGCACCTTCACCGACGTCTTTCATCCCCTGAACCAGCCGACCTCGCTCGAGTTCATCGGGAACACGGCGTACGTCGTCACCCTCACCGGACAGATCTGGAAAATCGACGGTGTCTCGTGTCCGCCCTAACGGCGTGTCGCGTTGAGCAACCGGCGGGCCTGACGCTTGAAAGGAGACGAAGAAAATGCCTCTGTATATGGATCGTCACTACGTCGAAGGAGCGACGCGAAGCGCCGTCGCCCATGCTCACCAACTGGATCTGGCGGTTCAAGAGAAATATAAAGTCCAGTTTTTGACCTACTGGTTTGATGAGCCACGCTGTACAGCCTTTTGCCTGATCGTGTCGCCTGACAAAGAAACCGTCCAGCAAGCGCATAATGAAGCCCATGGATTGGTGCCGAACGAAATCATTGAAGTGAATCCCAGTATTGTGGAGGCCTTCCTGGGTCGCGTCACGGATCCTACCCCAGTGGATACCTCACCCGGCAAAGGAGTGGAGTCTCTCATTGAAGCGGCTTTCCGGGCCATCATGTTTACCGACTTGAAAGATTCCACGCGCATGACGACGCTTTTTGGAGACACCAAGGCACTCCATTTGCTCCATATCCACAATGCGCTCACCCGCAATGCGCTCCGGGACCACCGGGGGCGCGAGGTCAAACATACGGGCGATGGCATGATGGCGTCCTTTACTTCGGTGCTTGATGCGGTCGAGTGTGCCATTACCATCCAGAAAGCGTTTGCGGCGCACAATCAAGCCAACCCGGACGCGGCGATGTATCTACGGATTGGTATCAGTGCTGGTGAACCCGTTGAGGAGCACGGCGATCTGTTTGGGAATGCGGTCCAGTTGGCGGCGCGCATTTGTGCCCATACTGAACCTGGTCGGATTTTAGTCGCTCAGGTGGTTCGGGATCAATACTCCGGCAAGGAGCAGTTGTTCTCCGACTTGGGCGAAATAACGCCCAAAGGTTTTGATCGGGCCATACATGTGTATGAAGTCCAGTGGCGGGCTAACCCGTCCGGCTCGCCATACCAAAGCCGACCAAACGGGAGCGCATCGGAGATTAGATCGACGCCGTGATGATCTTACGCGGGCGCACTTCGTAAACGTGCGTAGCTACGCGAAGTTTCGCAGCCGGGTACATGATGCTGTGATTCGCGTTCTACGATGCCGGTGGCAACGTAATTGAAACGCACGAGCACGCGGGCACGTTCAAAGAGTGGTAAGCGTGAGCCGCGCCGAGTTTATTCTTTGAACGTCACGGTGAGCTTATCGCCTGAAAGATTCGATGGGTCGGCAATCTGAGATCAAAGGCCAATAATAAACTTTGCAATCCAAATCGCCGCGCCAAAAGCCCGCAGATTTTTCTTCCATTCCCCAAACCAGGTGCGGTAGAGTCGGCGGCTTCAGGAAAAATGGATAACATCATCGAGGCGAAAGAACTGCAGATTGAGCGTAAACGTTTCTACGTGGAGCTCCGTGAAAATGAGCGCGGGAAATTCTTGCGCATCACCGAGGAAGCTCACGGCCGCCGCAACAGCATCATCGTGCCGACCACCGGCGTGGATGACTTTACGGCGGCGATTGCTGAAGTTCTGACAAATAACGAAGGCGCGCCGGCTTAGATCAGGCCAAGGACGACCGGACGCCGCAGCGCGGCGTCCCTACCATCCCTCTCTTCGCAACGTTCGCTTTTCTTTTGTTTAGTTTGCTCGCCCGCGTTGACACCGCGACGCCCGAAACTACTTTGGCGCTTTCCTCCATTGACGCTCTTTTCGGTTTCTGAATCATGGCCACAAAACGAAAATCCAGCACACGAAAAAGAATTCAGCGCACGAGGGTAAGATCGAGATCGAAGGCGCGCGCGAAAACAAGGAAAGCGCCTCGCTATGTTTATTACTTTGGTGATGGTCACGCCGACGGAGCCGGCAGCATGAAACCGCTGCTTGGCGGTAAGGGCGCGAACCTGCACGAGATGACGCGCATTGGCCTGCCTGTGCCCCCTGGGTTCACAATCACAACCGAGATTTGCACTTACTTTTACGACCACACCCGCTCTTACCCGCGACAATTGGAAGCGGAAGTGGCAGCGGCGATGGCCAAAGTCGAGAAATCCACCGGTAAAAAGCTCGGAGATAAGGAGCGGCCGTTGCTGGTTTCCGTCCGCTCGGGTGCGCGCGATTCAATGCCGGGAATGATGGACACTATTCTGAACCTCGGCATGAACGACGCGGTGGTGGAAATCGTCGCGAAAAAGACGAACAACGCGCGTTTCGCGTGGGATTCGTACCGGCGATTTCTGCAGATGTACGGCGACGTGGTCATGGGCGTTCAGAAACGGCCGGGCGAAGACCACGAACCGTTCGAGACTGTGATCGAACACATGAAAGACGAACGCTACGGCAAACACGATTTCCCGGACGTGCGATTAACAGCCGCCGATCTGAAAGAACTCGTGATCCGGTTTAAGGCGCTGATCAAGGAGCGCACTGGAAAATCGTTTCCCCAAGATCCGAACGAGCAACTCTGGGGAGCAATGGGCGCAGTTTTCGGCTCGTGGATGAACGATCGCGCCGTCGTTTATCGGCGGAAATATGGAATCCCGCACGACTGGGGAACGGCGGTGAACGTGCAGACGATGGTCTTTGGCAACATGGGCGAAACGAGCGCCACCGGAGTGGCCTTTACGCGCGACCCGGCCACCGGCGAAAAAGTTTTCTATGGCGAGTACTTGATCAACGCGCAGGGCGAAGACGTCGTTGCCGGCGTGCGCACGCCGCATCCAATTGGCGATCTGGCGAAAGAAATGCCTGCAGCGCACAAAGAACTGATGAAAGTCCGCACCATCCTTGAACGTCACTTCAAAGACATGCAGGACCTCGAATTCACGGTGGAGGAAAATCGTCTCTACATTTTGCAGACGCGAAATGGCAAGCGCACCGGCCACGCCGCGGTTCGTATCGCCGTCGATATGGTTGGCGAAAAATTGATAACCCAGAAGGACGCCGTGCGCCGTATCCCGGCAGATTCGCTTGCGCATCTTTTAGCGCCAATTTTTGATCGACAAGCGGTGCGCGCCGCAAAAAAAATCGGCAGCGGGTTGCCCGCTGGACCGGGCGCGGCGTGCGGGCGCGTTGTTTTTAGCGCAGAAGAGGCCGTGGTGCGCGCGGAAAGAGGGGAGAAAGTCGTGCTCGCGCGGATTGAAACGTCGCCAGAAGATTTGCGCGGCATGATCGCGGCCGAGGGAATTCTCACGTCGCGTGGCGGCGTCTCTTCGCACGCCGCGCTCGTCGCGCGGCAAATGGGGAAAGTGTGCGTGTGCGGCGCGACGGGGATTCAAATCGATTATCAAAACCGCACGCTCAGCGCGAACAGCACGACGTTGAATCGGGGGGATTATATCTCGATCGATGGAACAGCGGGCGAAGTTTTTGCCGGCGAAGTCGCCACGGCGCCATCGGAGATTGTGCAGGTGCTCGTGGATCGATCGCTCGATCCAAAGAAAAGCGTCACTTATCAGGAGTACGCAAAATTGATGAAATGGGCGGACGTATTCCGCACGCTGGGAGTACGTGCAAATGCCGATACGCCTGAGCAGGTTACAAACGCCGTCGCATTCGGCGCGGAAGGGATTGGGCTCTGCCGGACCGAACACATGTTTTTCGAAGGCGATCGGATCGACGCCATGCGCGAGATGATTCTCGCCGGCACAAAGGACGAGCGCGCACGAGCGCTGGCGAAACTGCTTCCCTACCAGCGCGGCGATTTCATCGGCATCTTTACGGCGCTAAAAGGTTTGCCCGGTACGATCCGGTTTCTCGATCCGCCGCTCCACGAATTCCTGCCAAGCGATCATGCGCAGCAAAGCGAACTGGCAAACAAGCTCGGCGTAGCCGTCGAGCAAATCGCGCGGCGCGTGCACGAACTGCACGAATTTAATCCCATGCTCGGTCATCGCGGTTGCCGGCTCGGGATCACGTTTCCAGAAATCTCCGAAATGCAGGCGCGCGCAATCTTTGAAGCCGCCGCGGAAGTCCAAGCCGAGGGGATCAGGGTCCACCCCGAAATCATGATCCCGCTGGTGGGATTCCCCCGCGAGCTAAAGCTTCAAATCGACATCGTGCGTCGCGTCGCCGGGGAAGTTGCGAACGAGATGAAAGCGAAATTCCATTATCTCGTGGGAACGATGATCGAAATCCCGCGCGCCGCGCTCATGGCCAATCAGATCGCGCGCGACGCCGAATTTTTCAGTTTCGGCACGAACGATCTGACACAGACAACCCTCGGGATGAGCCGGGATGATTCGGGGAGTTTTCTTCCTGCTTACGCCGAGCTCGATATCGTGGATGCAAATCCGTTCGCGTCGATCGATCAGAGAGGGGTCGGGCGTTTGATGGAAATTACACGCGATCTCGGACGCAAGACCCGCCCGGGCATCAAACTGGGAATTTGCGGCGAGCATGGCGGCGAACCAGCGAGTGTAAAATTCTGCCACCGGCTCGGTCTGGATTACGTCAGTTGCAGTCCGTTCCGGATCCCCATTGCACGACTGGCAGCGGCGCAAGCAGCGCTCGAGGGTTGAAGCGCGTCTCGCGCTCCGTAGTCTCCTCCCATGCAAACGCGCGAAGAAACGATTGACATCGATTCATTCGCGCGGCGCCATATCGGCCCGAGCGAAGAGGAAGTTCGCGCGATGTTGCGCGAAGTTGGCTTCAAAGATCTCGATTCTCTAATCGACGCCGCCGTTCCCAAGAACATCCGGTTAGATCGGCAACTGAACTTGCCGAAAGCGAAATCGGAGATCGAAGCGCTGGCCGAACTCCGCGCCATCTCCAAGAAGAACAAGGTTGCACGCTCATTTATCGGCGCGGGGTACTACGACTGCATTACACCGCCCGTTATCCAGCGAAATATCCTCGAAAATCCCGGCTGGTACACCGCTTACACGCCTTACCAAGCCGAAATCGCACAGGGCCGGCTCGAAGCACTCCTCAATTTCCAACAGATGATCATGGACCTGACTGCGTTCGACATCGCGAACGCATCGCTGCTGGACGAAGCCACTGCTGCCGCCGAAGCGATGTCGCTTTGTCACGCGGTCGTTCCAAATCGCAAAGCCTTCTTCGTCGATGATAATTGTCATCCACAAACGATTGCCGTTGTCCAAACTCGCGCCAAGCCGCTCGAAATCGAGATCAAGATCGACGATTATTCGGGCTTTAAATTCGACGACACAGTTTTTGGCGCGCTTCTTCAGTATCCAGCCACCGATGGCGGGATTTACGATTACGCCAATTTCGTCAAGCAGGCGCACGCGGCCGGTGCGCTCGTTGTTGTCGCGGCCGATATTCTTGCGCTGACATTACTAAAGCCGCCGGGCGAATTCGGCGCCGATGTTGCCGTCGGGAACACGCAACGCTTCGGCGTTCCACTGGGTTTTGGTGGTCCACACGCGGCATACTTCGCTACGCGCGACCAATTCAAGCGTCACATGCCCGGCCGGCTCGTTGGCGTTTCACACGATGCTGAAGGCCGTCCAGCGTATCGCCTCGCGTTGCAAACGCGCGAGCAACACATCCGGCGCGACAAAGCCACAAGCAACATCTGCACGGCAGAGGTTCTCCTCGCCGTCATTGCGTCGATGTATGCGGTTTATCACGGCCCCAAAGGACTGCGCGCGATTGCCGAGCGCGTTCATAAACTAACGAGCCAGCTCGCAGATGGTCTGCGCGCTCTTGGCTGCACAATCACGCATGAAAATTTCTTCGACACGGTTCGCGTCGAAGTTGAATCTAGCGAAGTCATTTTGGAGCACGCGGCAAAAGCGAGCTGCAACCTGCGTGCACTCGGTCCGCGCGCAGTCGGGATTTCATTCGACGAAACGACAACGCCCGGCGACATCGAACTGTTGATGTCGATCTTTCGCGGCACGCCTGTGCGCGATCTCGCAGACGCTGATCTTGGCGAGCCGCCGCTGCGCATCCCGCAATTCGCACTCCGCACTTCCCAATTCCTCACTCATCCCATCTTCAACACACACGACACCGAGACGGAAATGCTCCGTTATCTCAAGAAGCTCGAGTCCCGCGATCTGTCGCTGACTACGTCGATGATTCCGCTCGGTTCGTGCACGATGAAACTCAACGCGACCGCGGAAATGTTTCCCATCTCATGGCCTGAGATTTCCAAGCTGCATCCGTTCGCGCCGGTCGACCAAACCGCAGGCTATATGGAGATTTGCCACGAGCTCGAAGAATGGCTTGCGGAAATCACCGGGTTCGCCGCGATTTCATTGCAACCCAATGCCGGATCGCAGGGTGAATTCGCGGGTCTGCTCGCGATCCGCGAATATCATGCCTCACGCGGTGAAGCGCATCGCAACGTTTGTCTCATCCCCACCTCCGCACATGGAACCAATCCGGCCAGCGCGGTTATGGCCGGGTTCAAAGTTGTCTCGGTCGCCTGTCTAAAGGATGGAGACATCGATCTTGCCGATCTACGCGCCAAAGCGGACGAGCACGCGCGCGATCTC
>QHPD01000062.1 GCA_003218975.1 Verrucomicrobiota bacterium | reverse complement strand
TTGAGAGTTCAAAGTTGAGAGTTGAGTGATGCGCCTTCGTCCCGCAGTCGCGGGCCTACGGCGGAGGGTATAGTTCTAAAGGGGAAATTTGCGGTCAAATTCCTTGTGTGTCCCAATCCAGACCCAAAGCCAATCGTCGCCGCTACGAACAGCAACAGCTCGGTAATCCCGCGTTATACGAACTGACCACGCGCGCGCGGATCGGATTTTAGACGTTCCAAGCGCAGTCCGGCGTGCGCAGGATTCTCAAGGAAGATCGCGTGAGCCTTACGGGTCGCACCTTGAATCTCCGGTGGTAACGTCCGATAGAGTTGCCAAAACTCCGGGGGCGCCGCGCCACTTCACGAGCCAGAAGAAAAATCGCGCTCATCTACTTCTGGAAACTTTTCTGGCTCGCGGCGAAATGCGTCCTCTATTTCGTCAAGCATTTGTGTCAGAGCCGGGCGAGAACGTTCATCGCGAATGATGCGTTCCCATTCCGCATCACCACCTAATTCCGGAAATAAATCGGGGATATTGTGCAGCAGTCTATCGCGCTCAGCTGGCGGTAAGGACCGGATCGCCTCCTCGATTTCGCGTGCCGTGCTCATAAGCAAAAGCATAAAGACCAATCAAGTATTAGCAAGGATCTCGGTGGAGGGTGCGGAACCTACTTCCTTCTGCGCTTATCCACGAAAGACGCTTCACAGGAAATGATCGACAAGCGAATCGCGGTCGTAAACGAATAGGAATTTCAGAGACCACGGGCTACTGCTTGGTCGTGGCCTCACCGCTGATGGAAAGCGTGGATGTGCTCGGTACGCAGCCCGCCTGAGGTGGGTGACTGAGTAAGCCCTCGTCTCGACGGACTGCGAGACCACGAGACGATTTAGCTATTGCCTGTCCTGATCCTTCAAACTAAATTCATTCCCATGAGCAAAGCCGAGATTTTGCAACAGCTTCCGAAGCTTAATTCGGTCGAACTGCGGGAAATCTGCGATCGGATTTGGCAGCTCGAAGAAGAGCAGTTGTTGGGGGGCCGTGCAAATCCAAGCGACGAAGAAAAAGCGCTGCTCGATAGTGAATTCGAGGATTATGCGCGCGACCGCAAAGCGGGATCAAATTGGGAAGACGTCAAATCTAGACTAAAGCAGTAATCGAAAGCGTGAAGTGGCGTCTCGTCATTTGGGGTGAAACGCCTGCGGGGGAGCCATTGAGCGCGCTGGTATCTCAAGCGTGAGATTAGCCGGGGGTTTATCTCGATACAGGTTGCCTGGCCATTAATCTGCCTCGTCGATGCCACGACGTAGCAAACACTTGAGAGTGAATCGAAGGCTTGGGCGCTAGATACTGGATTTGAATTCTCGGTTCCCGAAGTTCTCGCTTCTTATTAAGATTTTACGCCCAAGCAGAAAGCAGCTATTAGTATGGCGATGGAAGTGAGCGATCTGATTACGGTTGATCCCGGCATTCTCGGTGGCACGCCGGTTTTCAAGGGCACACGCGTTCCCGTCAATCGGAGAGTCGCGATTCCCTAGCCCTGCCTGATTGTCGTAGGTGGGCGAACGACGTTACTGGGTGCATGTGGCCATTGAACCGGTTTAGCGGGCAAGTGCTCGGCAAAGAGATCGAGATCGTAAGCGAATAGGGATCCTCGGGCCCTTGTTACTGGTCCTAACGGTGCACGCCTTGCGCGTCGACCGGTGGCGTCCGCCGGAGGAATCTTTTCGATTCTCACTCTGCGGTTTGCAAGGCGGCAACAATCACTGCCAGGAAATTACGTCGCTGGAATTGGTGAAATTGTTTGCGGTACCATTTTCACTGGTGAACCCGGCAGCGGGTGCTCCGCCTCCTAGCCGGCCGTTCTTACCAAACGACCAGACGATCACACCAAGGTAAAGAGTTGTTCCACTTGGCGCATCAGTGTAGGGGTTTGTCAGCTGATTATCGTAACTGCCATCGATCATCACATTATATGGCGATCCAAATGGATCGTACCAGATGCCAGTTGTGGTATTAATTCCGCCTTTTGTCCCAGTCTTGGATATAGGCGGTTGGATGAAAACGATTGCTCGGGGGTTTACGGCTGGAATACCATTCACAGGCGCATTAGCACCAAGAGCGACGGCGCGCAGAGAATAGAAAAGATCGGCATTGCTTGGAGTAGTCGAGCCCGCAATGATTGTGTCCGCCGTAACCAGAGGATACTTGCCGTAGTCGGTGTAGAACCCGTTCACTGCAGCGACGATTTGTTGCTCCTCATTCGCGGCCTGAGTTTTGCGCGCCTTTTCCAGTATCGAGATAAAGGTCGGGTATCCGATGCCGATGAGAATCGCGATCATCGCTATGACAATGAGCAGCTCCATGAGAGTGAAGCCGTGTCGGCCATCTGGACTTCGTCGCATTGGACAATGCTTTATCGCAGCTTTTTCACCTCTCACAAGCTTTTTCTGTTAAGAGGTCAACACGGACGTGGAATTTGCCGATTGCTGGATTGCTCAAAGCGGCCGCTATCGGCCAAATGCCACAGGCCTTCAGAATGATTTTGCCATAGAAGGCGAGCAACGATACTGGCTTCATATCGCAATCGGTCGCGACCTAACCACCACGACGAACCCGCCGACTGTGGACGTGCTCGGTACGCAGCTGGAAGAAGTGACGCAGTAGTGCCACTGTCGGCGGGCTAACCCGCCTACTGACCACTGACTATTGGAATGTCGATGCTGCGGGTAGGTGCACCGTTCGTCTCGGGTCATAGCTCCAAGGTAAGCGGATCTCTCGCGCCATGCCAAAAACGCAGTATCTCCACCCTATTGTCTGCTCTTTCGAAGCGATAGAAAATCAGATACGGAGTCAGCACAACCACACGGACGCCTGGCCACTTTTTCACCGGCCGCCCGCGCTCTGGCATCGATCGTAGCGATTCAGCGAGATCAACCAACCGATTTGCAAATCTTTGTGCTACGCCAGCATTATCGGCGGCGATGAATGCCGTGATCTCCTGCAAATCCACCAAAGCTTCCTCGGAATAGATTACCGCGCAGTCCATGCGGCGATGCGGGCGCGCACCTCTGCCGCGGAATAAGTCTTCTCTTCACGTAATGAGCGGAGACCCTCCCGGATGGCATCTTCCATGGCCGGCGTCGGTTCAAAACATTCATCCAGATTGACTAGTCGCCGCAGAATCAATTCGCGCTCGTCTTCGGATAGCTTTGGCAGTTCTGCGATAATGTCCTGCACGCTCATGTTGCTCTCTCGCGCATAGTTTCCCTGCTGTGTCTCCGACTGTCAATCCCTCACGCCAAACGTCGAAGGTGAGCAACATTATTGGGTCCACGTGGCTACCGATCGCGTTACGGCAGAGGTGGTCGATAAGCAGATCGAAGTCGTAAACGAATAGTGGAAGTGCCAAAAAATATCGCGCCTGATCGTGAACTCAATGCCGGAGCATCCACGTAATTGGTCAACAGCTCGAAGAAGTGACTGAGTAAAGCAGAGCAGTCGCCGGTCAAGAGTTGAGAGTCGATTGACCCTCATTTCTGATCGGTTATGTTGTTCGAGTTGCCACGTTAAATCCAATGGATCCCTTGGCATTTAAGATAGAACGTGACGTGAAAGGGGGCGTATTGGTCGCCTCATGGGATGACCCCGAGGGTGGTGGAATTACAACGCAAGCCAAGAATCTATCGGAGGTCGCTGATGCGAATTAAGGAAGCTGTGCGCTGTCATTTTGCGGGCCGATCCGCGCCGCGCGAGGTCACTCTGCATTTTGAGAGTGATCCCGGGCTGCAGTTGGCGTGAAGCTGCCTCGCGATTTACGTGGTCAACGCGTGGTGCGCGCGTTGAAGCGCTTGGGATTCGTTGAGGAAAGGCAAGAAGGTTCACATCTTGTGCGAGGCTCACTTCGTGTCACCGTGCCTGCGCATCGCGTCCTTGCACCAAAGACTTTGCAGAGCATTCTGCGGCAAGCACAAATTAGCGTTCAAGAACTCACCGCCGTTCTCTGACAAATATGCCGGATCGCCAAGGCCTCAAACGGCGCGGCATGTAATAGTTCTCGAATATGCAGAACCACAAGTAGAATTTAAGTTCGCGCCTCTCAGCGCTCAAGCGTTGGCTTCTCGTCACTGATCGTAGTGGCGCACGCCATTCGCGTCGATCCAGTAACTGCGACCGTACTGATCGTGGTATTTTTGTACCGGTTGGCTCTGATCGTATGCTGGCCGATCAAGAACTGAGCGATGTTTTTCATCCCACATCCACGCGCCTCGCGGTGATGCTGTCGGCGCCGTGATCGTCACTCTTGGTTGCGGGATGGGAGTCGGAATCGGCGTTGCCGCAGGCGCGGCTGTGGCTGGTGGGACAGTTCGCTGTGTTTCGCTCGATTGGGGGTGTTCCAGAGCGTGCCCTGCGGCGCGAATTGCTTCCTTCACCTCGTCGGCCCGTTGCTTTAAAGGTTGTTCCCACCCGAGATAAATCAGCCCGCCGATAATTAGTATTTCAACTAGCAGCCGCACACGTCGAAGACTGGCAGAAAGCTAAGACAAAGATCAATGAAATTTTGCGACAAGGGCCGTCAAAACCACGTTCTCACCCCCGGCGTCCGCGCTATCATTGAAAACGTCGTAAACGACCTTGTATTCCACTAGGGATTTTACCGATGCAAACACGAAACCAACATACCGATGGACTCCTAAGAAATTTAGTGTTCGTATGGGATTAGGTTCGTGTTATCATGCCGCAAAGCAGGCTGCATTGAAGACGATCTTCGATTACAAGAAAAGGGATATGAAAAAAATGATAAACATATTTCTCGGTGGAATGCTTTGTGGAGCGATGATGGCAGGTGTTGTCACGTACGCATTCGCAATCCCGGGAAATAACAATCAATGGCGGGTAGAAGTCACGAGACGTGGTGGCGGAGCCTGGTCTATCGATAAGAATGGCAATTTCGGTTGGAGATGGATTGTTCAACCGATTTCCGAGCCCAAACATTCCGCCATTGTCGTGCCCCAGCATAAGAGCGCTTCGGGTTTTTCTCACGAGGACCTTTGAGCGACCCGTATTTCCGGTGAGGCGTCTATTGACGCGCTCCACCCAGGACGCGCCGAAACTCCGAATCTCGCCATTCACCCGTAGCTCTGCTGGTTCCGTCATTTTTTCTTCTTTCGCTTGTCGTCCGTGCCCACGCCGGTGGCAATGATTCGACCGGCCTGAGAAGGATCCACTCCAATCGTGACGTTCACTGTCATCCCGGGTTTTAAATCGGCAATGGTCGCTCTTTGTCCGTTTACTGTGATCTCTGTGAACTGAGTGATGATAAACGCTCTCGTTGTTTTTTCTTCGGTTACCGTGATGGTGTTTCCGGTTACACTGGAAATTACCGGTGGCTGATACTTCGGCGTCGGGCTTGCCTTCTTTTTCTTACTTCCGGCAAACGCGGGAGTAACAGCTACGGCAAACAGAACAACATGCACGAGAACGAATAGCGCGCGTTTCATCATCTCTGTTTAACAGAACCGCAGGGGAATGAAACAAAATCTGATACCGCCATGCGAGTCGCGCTTGGTCTCCAATTATTGTCCACCGTTTTCCCAGAACCGCCTTGGCGATTGAGGTCAATCGCCGCTACCAAGGAGATCGATTATCAAAAAACAAAAAAACGCCCCGTCGGCCCACAACGGCGTGGACTACAAGATTAGTGTTTATTGGTGTGCATCAGTGTCCCTTCGGCCACCGCGGCTGGTCGGTGTATTGAAATCAGGCGAGATTGCATGAATGTTATTACTGATTTACGCTGGCCCAATGGATTATTCCAAGATCATCACGATCGAGCCAGGGAAGCGTAGCGGCAAGCCATGTATCCGCGGAATGCGAATCACGGTTCAAGACGTGCTCGAGTATCTCGCTGGTGGAATGACTGAAGATGAGATTCTGCGGGATTTCCCGGAACTGACGCGTGAGGATATCAAAGCCTGCTTGGCCTTTGCAGCCGATCGCGAACGCAAGCTGTTCGTCGCGTCAGCGTGAGGCTGTTACTGGATGAAAATCTTTCCGACAAGATCGTTGCTCGCATTCACCGGTCTGTTCCCTGATTGCACGCATGTAAAGAGCGTGGAGCTCACGCGAGCAGACGACGCCGTCATTGTGCTGACTGGGCAAAGCAGCACGGGTTTTCAGTCATATCCAAAGATACTGATTTCTATCAGAGAAGCGTCACGCTGGGTTCACCGCCAAAGTTTATTTGGCTGCGTGTAGGCAATTGCGGAACCGAGGCAGTCGTCAATCTCTTACGATCGCAGCACGCTCTTATTCGCGATTTCGTCGCTAGCGAGACCGAGAGCGTGCTCGTTTTGGAACGCATCTCCTAGGACGCACAAAAAACGCCCTGCCGGGATTGACTGTAGAGGCAGCCGTGTCCGCCAGCCGGACGGACTCGTCCCGTGGCGAGTCGGCTGCAAAGGTCACTGAGTTCGCAGGCGGAACGCCTGCCGCTACCGCAACAACATTGGTATCGATTCGTCGTTAAGTACAAAAACAAAGACGCCCTGCGACCATGTGGGGATTTTGAGACAGTTACGAAACCCTTTTCGAATTACGGCGGATTGAGGCCCCACGTACCTGCTAAAGTTGTTATCAGGCCGGTGCCATCGCGGCCGTGATCGTGAGCAGCGGAACGATTGCGAAGTGTTCACCACCGTTCTCTTCGTAAGAGATAATCAGCGAGGTTTTCCTCGTCGAAAAGCTGATAAAATCGCGGTGTGGCACTTCGAATACCCGTCCGGAAGCCGTTTCAATCTTGAACGGCTTGTTCTTGGCGATCAACTCTTCCACCAACGAAGCGTCCATTTAATTCAAGTTACTGGAGCGACTATCCGCGCCGAAGCGCGGCTGTCAAAGCAACCGCATTTCATTCGCTATCAACAAAAGAAAAAACGCGTTGCTAGTTTCCTGTAGCCACCGGTTCGCCGCAGGACCAATCCGTCCGGTGTGCAGACCTGTGGCCGGTACGAAACTGCAATGACCTTCACAGAGCCGTGGCTACAACAAACGCCTTGGCGATTGAGGTCAATCGCTCCTACCAACAAAAATTGTTTCCAAAAACGAAAGCGCTCCTGGAGCGAGAAAACTATTACGAAGCTCTCTTGCGAAATACAGTGCGTTGGGAATGAGATTCGGCCAAATAGGAGAATTGACTAGGTTAAGTTTCTCCTGCTTTCGTCGATCTTCACGGGTCATGGGTTTCACTATCGAGATTGAGCAGGACAAAGACGGCCGATGGATCGCGGAGATTCCCCAAATATCAGGGGCCATGGTTTACGGACGTACCCGTGAAGAAGCCGTGTCACGCGTTGAAGCGCTAGCGCTGCGTGTTCTTGCCGAGCGGATCGAGCATGGCGAAACCTCGCCCGTAATCGAAAAGGTCTTCTCAGTTGTGGCGGCATGAGCCGATGGGGCTCTGCTAAAGCTCGCAAAGTATTGGCTGCATTGTTGCGGATGGGTTGGACCATTAAACGAGAATTCCACGGATCGCACCGTACTCTTTCACGCCCTGGCCGGCCCGACGTCGTCTTTTTGCATTTCACGATCGAGAAGAGATCGGACCGAAGATGCTCGCTCGTCTTGGGAAGCGAACCGGTTTAACGCCGGAGGATCTGTAACGCGATCACAGTGGGGGCGATTGAGGGTAACTGCCCCTACCAATCGGCCAGAGCAGAAGACCGCGGATTACCCGCCACGGCGGGCAGGCTACGGGGTGGAAACGGATAGGCAGAAACTCACCGAATGAAGACAACCAACGGCGAATCCGTGTTATCCGCGTGACCCGTGGTTCTTATCATTTTCGTCATTCGTGTTTATTCGTGTCGATTCGTTCTCCATAATGTAACGTTCGCGGCAACAGACTGGAAACCCACGGGATAGAAAATACGCTCCATTTGGATTAACCCCGCCCATGTCGGAAAACACCGCCTTCAGAAAATTCAACATCGAGAGGCTGGGGCAACCGGTATTCATTTGCCTGTGGCTCGCCCTCGTGACCCTGCTGGTTTACGTGCCGGTCTTTCAAGCGCAATTCATCGGCCTCGACGACCCTGATTATGTCACTGGGAATCCCCATGTCCTGAGTGGGATCACTCTCGCAAACCTGCGCTGGGCGTTTGTGACAAATCACACGGCAAACTGGCACCCGGTCACGTGGATTTCTCTCATGCTAAACAGTCAGTATTTCGGTTCCGGTGCTGGCGCTTTCCATGCCGTCAATCTGCTTCTTCATGTTGCTAACACACTCCTCTTGTTTCTCTGGTTGCTTCGTGCAACCGGAGCAAAATGGCGCGGCGCACTGGTCGCGGCCCTCTTCGCACTGCATCCTCTGCACGTCGAATCCGTGGCGTGGATTTCCGAACGTAAGGATGTGCTGAGCACGCTCTTTTGGATGCTCGCACTCCTCACTTATACCGATTATGCGAAGACTGGTCGGATTTCCCGTTACTTCTTCGCACTGCTGTTATTTGGCATCGGTCTCATGGCAAAACCGATGCTGGTCTCACTGCCATTTGTGTTACTGCTACTCGACTACTGGCCCCTGCGGCGCTTTGCGGAGCACAGGACTTTTCGTCTCTTGATCGAAAAGCTTCCATTCCTCGCATTGAGCATCGCTTCGAGCGTCGTCACGCTGCTGGTCCAGCGGGAGAAAGCGATGACGTCGTTGGATACGATTCCGATTTTCCTGCGCTTGGAAAATGCAGTACTCGCCTACGTCGCTTACATCGGGAAAATGTTCAGCCCGACTGGGCTTGCCGTCATTTATCCCTACAACCTGCATCCGTCGGCGATACGCGCCCTTCTGTCACTCGCGACGCTGGTCGTTGTTTCGGCAGCGGTCATTCGAATCGGACGCCATAAGCCTTACCTTTTCACAGGTTGGTTTTGGTTTCTTA
>QHPD01000101.1 GCA_003218975.1 Verrucomicrobiota bacterium | reverse complement strand
CGCCGAACGCGCGCTCTACTTTTTTTGTCGACCGCTGGTGCGTTGCTTTTACCGAGTGACTGCTCTCGGACTCGAAAACTTGCCGAGCGGCGGATTTTTGCTCTTGCCTAACCATATCAGTTGGGTGGACGCCATTGTGCTGCAACTCGCTTGTCCTCGGCCGATCCGCTATGTCATCGACGAGGAATATTATCACAAACCCATTTTGCACTCCTTGTTGCGCGTGCTGGGCTGCATTCCGATTAACACCCACCACTCGCATCCTGCGGTTCGCCTGGCTACGGAAAAAATCGCCGATGGCGAGATCGTATGCGTTTTTCCTGAAGGCCGTCTCGAACGCACGGGGGTCCTGCTGCGCTTGCAGCGCGGTTACGAATTGATCGCGCGGCACGCCAATGCGGAGGTCGTTCCGGTTTGGCTCGACCAACTCTGGGGATCGATCTTCTCATTCCAAGGCGGAAAATTTTTCAGGAAATTGCCAAAACGGGTCCGCTATCCTGTTACGATCGCGTTTGGCAAACCGCTCAAAGCAGACGATGCCAACGTCGCGACCGTGCGCGAAGAGCTCCTCAAGCTAGGCGAATTTTGTTTTAGCCGCCGCCCATCACTGCATCGACATCTTGCCGAAGAGTGCGTGCGCGGATTAAAGAGGCGACCTTTTGCAACCGCCGTAATCGACGGGCTTGATCATAGCACTCTAAGCCGGTCGAAATTGCTTGGGGCTGCCGCGGCATTGAGCCGCTTTCTTCGTAGGCAATTTGCCGACGAACGAATTGCCATCGTTTTGCCGGCGAACAAAGGATCGATGATGGCAAACCTAGCTGTCACGCTGGCCGGGAAAGTTCCGGTCGATCTTAATTTCACCATCGGACGCGCCGCGAACGAATCGTGCTGCGGGCGCGCCAACCTGCGGGTTGCTATTTCGGCCACGCAATTCATGGAACGAATCAAAGATTTCCCGTGGCCTGAGCGCGTTTTGAAGTTGGACGAACTGATGCCGCGAATGAAACGCCAAATCATTTTCTGGTGGTTGATATCGATCCTCCTTCCGGCTCGTTTGCTTTTGCAGCTGTTGCAAATTCCAAAGGAAGGCGGCCATACGGAAGCAGTCTTGCTGTTTACGAGTGGAACCACTGGCGAACCAAAAGGAGTCGTGGTCAGTCACCGCAATGTTGTCGGAAACGTCTCGCAGTTCCGGCAATTACTCGACGCGAAAAAGAATGATGCAATTCTCGCGTCGCTGCCGTTTTTTCACACCTTCGGATCGACCGTCACACTATGGTATCCGCTTATCGAAGGCGTGCGCATTGTCACGTATCCAAATCCGTTGGAAGCGGCTAGGTGCGCCGCGCTGATCGAGCGATATAAACTGACATTCCTGCTGGCGACGCCCACTTTTCTGCGCGTGTACTTGCGTAAAGCCCAGCCACATCAGCTTCGCAGCTTGCGCCTCACCATCGCCGGCGCGGAAAAATTGCCTCTCGATCTTGCCAGGCATTTTGAAGAACGCTTTGGCAAAATAGTCTACGAAGGATATGGACTCACCGAGACGGCGCCGGTAGTCAGCGTTAACTTGCCGGAGCCGCTGCGAAACGTCGAGCCAACCAGTCGCTTGTATTCGGTGGGGAGAATGGCGCCTGGAATCGCTGCGGAAATTCGCGAAGCCGAAACAGATCGCAAACTCTCATTGCACGAAACCGGGATGCTTTGGCTGCGCGGCGTTAACATCTTCGAAGGATATCTGCATGATCCGAAGCAGACCGCGGAAGTCTTGCGCGATGGTTGGTTGAAAACCGGCGACATTGGCCGCTTCGATGAAGATGGATTTCTCTACATCGAAGGCCGGCTTTCGCGCTTCTCAAAGATCGGCGGCGAAATGGTGCCGCACGAAGCGGTGGAAAATAAAATTGTCGATCTGTTGGGCTTATCGGGAAGAGATGAACGGCCGCTCGCAGTCGTGGGAGTGCAAGACGAAGCCAAAGGCGAAGCGCTCGTCCTGCTGAGCGCGGTAGATGTCGATCTTGGTGAGCTCCGCAAAGAACTTCACGAAGCCGGTATCCCAAACTTGTGGATACCGAAACACGTCCAACGCGTCGAATCCATCCCCGTGCTCGCCTCCGGGAAACTCGATCTCAAAAAATGCAAGGAACTGGTTCCCGAAAGGTAGCAGCCATCGCCGCATGCCTTGTGGCGGCGGCCGTTTCGGCCCACTGGCCACTTCCGGAGCCGCTTGCTAATTCTACTCGTATATCGCCCGACGGTAGCTGGAAGGTAGCTTGGCATTGCGACGACAAAACGAGTTCTGATGCTTGCAATATCACTTTGTCTCGCCACGCTGATGGCCAAGTTCTTTTTTCGCCATTCCACTTTCCCTCGCTACATCCAAGCCGTCTGGAATCACGATTCCACAAAATGCCTTCTGCTCGATGCTCCAGATAATGCGAGCACGTTCGTTTGGGGCTTTAGAATTCAGAATGGGGGAGGTGGCTATAAAAAAACTAGATTATGAAGCCATCAGCACGGAAATCGAGCGGGTTAGACCGGAGGCACGCCACAGCGATCCGCACACGGTCCGGTGTCGAGAAGATCACTTGGAACTCCGATTCGGAAGTGCGCCTACATATAACTTACACCAACATCTCTATCGTTGTGTGTATTGATACTTCAAAGCCAAACCAACCTCGGATAACAGCGCTTTTCTAGCGTACAAGAAAGCATGATTAGATGCGCTCACTGTTTTACTCATTCGCCAACCGCACGGCAGCGCTGTTGATGAAACTGCTGTTTGGGTGTGTCGCGCGCGTCTGGGTATTGCGACGCGAAAATGCGAACCACGCGGGCGGATTTTTATTGGAAGCAAATCACATCAGTCATTTCGATCCGTTCATTATTTCGTCGGTTGTCCGACGGAAGATCGATTGGATGACGATGGCAGAATTCTTTCGATTCCCACTTCTAGGACTTCTGTTGCGCGCGGTCGATGCATTTCCGGCCGATCGACACCGTGCTGATCGCAAGACGATCCGCACTGCGATCGAGCGGCTGAAGAGCGGGCACGTCGTCGGATTGTTCCCTGAGGGTGGCATTCGCGATCGCGCACACTCATTGCTTGAAGGCGCGCCGCTCCGGCGAGGTGCAGCAACGCTCGCTCATATGGCCGGTGTTTCAATTCTGCCGTGCGTCATCGTCGGCAGCGATCGTCTATATTCAAGGAAACGGTGGCTGGCGCTGCGGCGCACACCAATCTGGATCGCCTTTGGCAATCCGATCTCGCATTTCCCCGACCCACAAAAATCCGAGGCGCGCGAACGGATCGAATGCGAATTGGCCGCCGCGTTCAAACTTCTGTACGCAGAGTTGCGCGAAACGTTTTCGCTCACACCTGACGATCTTCCGCATCCACCAAGAGAGCGAATGCTCAAGAAATCGCCACGTATCGTCAACAACGAAGATTACGAAGGGCACGAAGAAAAGCAGATTCAAAAGGCGTCTGTTCCGCTTCGTGATCTTCGTGGCCTTCGTGGTGAGGCTAAACCATACTTGGTGCCGCGTTTTGCCGCGAGCGGCATCGACTTTCTGATGTGCGCGTCGATTAATCTGCTTCAGTCGCGTCACCATCTGCGCGCGCGTAGTCGTGGGGAAATGGAGCGCTATGTCACGGCGTGCGAGAAATTCACCGCCGAGAGTTTTTACGCTGTGCCCAACGGTGCTGAAATTGCTACTGCGATCGGCGACCGATCTACCGTCACAATCACATGGCCCAGCCCGATCAATACAAATTTTCCCGCGAACAACATCGCACGTGCTGATTTTTTCCCATGTGCGCGAGGCTGGAGAGCGCCGACGGTCTTCATGTTGCACGCGCTCATGTCGGCCAGCCACATTGGGTATCGCCGTTACGCCGCGCGCTTTAACGAACTGGGTTGGAATGCGTGCTTCGTCCATCTGCCGTATCATTATTCGCGGGTTCCGCGCGGATACTGGAACGGGGAACTCGCTATCACCGCCGATCTCATCCGCAACGCAGAGGGGCTTCGTCAAGGTGTGATCGAATTGCGACAGTTAATGAGTGCCTTACGCGAGCGCGGTTGCCAAGAATTTGGTGTGCTCGGCACCAGTTATGGCGGATGGATCGGCGCGCTTCTCGCCATGGTTGAGCGGGATTTTCGTTTCGTCGCGTTGATGGCGCCTATCGTAAATGTTGAGCACGCGATCTGGGAGAGCCCGGCGGCGCGATTCATGCGGCGCGAACTGCGTCGGGCAAATATCGATCCATCCCTCGTCGCGCGGCACTTTCATCTGAGCTCACCGATGCACAATCAGCCGCTATGCGATCCAGCTCGCGTTCTATTCGTTGCAGGCGAGTTCGATTTAATTGTGCGACTCGAACATATCAAGGAAATCCAGCAGAAATGGCGCGGGTCGGAATTGCTTCGCGTCCGGCAGGGCCATTTCGGTTACCGGATGATTCGCGAGACAATCGCGCAACTGAAAGAGCGCGAGCTGTAGATGGCGATCTCGCGTTTAATTTCGCGACCCCGAAGGAGGCAACTTGATTCCAAGAAATTCCAAACTTGGTCCAAGGGCGCTAAAGGCCGCTTCCGCGAGAACATCGTGACCGGCGATCGATGCGTGCCATCCATCAACCGGGTGGAGTAGTTCCACGCGACTGAGATCGGCTGTCGCTAAGGCGTCGGAATACCGAACTTGGATGTGGGGCTGCGCGCCGAGCCCATGGTTCAGTTCACTCACCATCTCGCGCAATTGTTCGTTCATCATGGTGGCGAGGCGAATCAGGTTGCGCCGATAAACCGGCCGAAAAGACCTGAAGTATTTGTAGGTAGTTTCCAGATGCGGATACAAATCCGATTGCGATTCTCGTAAGCGTTCTGCGACATCTCGACCGCTGAAGTACGCTTCGAAATTGATGAGACCATAAACCACCATTGCCACCCGGTGCTGTTCGCTGCGCGCACGCTCAGTCAGTCGCCGCATCTGTCGCGAAAAATTTTCGCGACAGGACAGGCTCATTCGCTGCAACCGATTTTCCGGGTCCGCCAATTCGCTGCGCGGGCAGCGCCATGCCCAATCGAGGTTGTTGTGACCGATCGAGATTAGAATCAGATCGGGAAATCGGCGCACGGTCAGCAGTTGGGCAACTTGCCCGGAGAAATTGCGCGTCCCGAGAATCCGACGGAAAAAATTCTGCCGGTCGCGTTCATGATCAACCAGTGCGCCAATGCCGGCGTATTCGCTGGCGACAAACGGCGTGAGTTCTTCCAAGCGCTTCGACACGCTGCGCAGGCTGTCCGCTGTAGCATCGACACCAAGAAACCAGTTTCCGCAGCAGCGTGTGCGGGCGCGCCAAAATGTGCTCCAGGCGGACGAGATGTAAACGTCCATGCAAACGCTGTCGCCAATCATGGCAACATGCGGCAGCCGCGCAATCAGTTCATCCTTGGTGATCTCGCCGTTTCGGTAGGCCAGGAAATCTGGGTGAAATCGCGACGCGGAATCAGCGATTCGCTCTAGAAAATTTGCGCTGACCACTGAAGCAGACTTCATAAACAGCGTCGTTCTTTATCCTGCAGGTGCCGGATCGATCTTTCAATCGAGCCAATCCATCGCATTGAGAAGGCGACGAAACTCGGCATCGTCTGTGGAGAGAGCGGGTAACCATTCGCCGATCACTTCGCGTTTCCACCATGCTTTGTCGCCCAGCGGCGAGAATTGGTAACGATAAAGTCGTGCGCGGATATAGTGCGGCGGCGTATCGGGAAACGGATTGTTCGCGAGGAGCGAGAGCGTGCCGCGATCGTTGTGCAGAAGTTTCCAGACGAAGTGCAGCGTCCACGGATACTCTGCAGGCGACGCCATGGCCGCGAACCAGATTTGCCAGTCGATGCGCGGTTGGTACGGCGCGACGAACGGCGGGCGTCGGTTGGGATCGCCGGGTTTAGCTTTGAATTCGTATTCTTTCCATCTAGTATCGCCAGTGACGATGGTGTCATCCGTTCCCTCAAAAATAATTTCGTCGCGTTCGCGCCCAACCGCGCCAAATGCCCCATACGTGTTAACGAGATCAAATCGATTGAACGACGTATTCATGATCTGCCGGCCCGACACGAGGTTGAGCACCGGCGCGATGCTTAAATAGGCAACCAGGATCGATAACGCGATCGCAATCGTGTTGTTGATGCGAGACGGTTGCGATTCTTGGGCAGCCTGTTCGGCGCGCTTCACGAGCGATCCGGGCAATAGGCGACGCAGAAATGTGTCATCAAAGCAGGCAAGAAACGGAATAATCGTCAGGTAATTAAGGAACGAGAGGTTGCCGCTGATGATGAGAAAAATTTGAAAGGTGACAAGCAAAACGCCAGCGACATGACGGGCGCGCCGCGGGCCGAATGAGAACCACGGCGCAACCAGTTCGATGAAATGGTTCCATGCCGTCTCAGATTTGTGAAACCAATGCGGCGCAAAATGCAGATAGCGACTGATTGGGCTCGGGATTGGCTGCGTCTCGTAGTGATAATAAAGACAGGTGAGATCGCGCCAGCATGGATCGCCGCGCAACTTAATCAGACCGGCGCCAACCATGATCCGAAACCCCAACCAGCGAAAGAGCCAGATGACGAGAATGGGCGGACGGCATTTGGGGAACGGTCGACCATCCAACAGCGGGCAGAGAAAGATGGACAGGAATCCAGTCTCGAGGAGCTGGATCTCCCAGCCGTAGCCGTACCAGATTTGGCCGATATGAACGATCGACATGTACATCGCCCAAAGCACCGCGAGCAAAATTGCGTTCGCGTAACCGCCGAGAACAACGAGTGAGAGACCGAAACCAACCCAGGCGAAGATTGACAACCCACTATCGGAAATTCCGAACCAGAACAGCGTCGGCACCTGCATCACGCCGTCCATACGCAAACCGAGCTGCGTCTGAATCGCGTTGAGAAAATGAGTAGCTGGCGTCAGTCCGCGTTCGCCGATCAGTGGAACCAGTTGCTGCGCCGCCACGAGAAACGCGACCGCATAAACAAAGCCAAGCAACCGCAGAATCACGAATCGGGTTAGCCAATAGGAATTTCCGAGCGCGAAAACCTTTTGGAGAATCCCCTCGTCGTTCATCGCAACACGTTATGCTCGACATCAAACGCCTAACCCCCAATGCCGAATTATTTGGCAATTGGAAATTCGCAATTGGCAATCCAAAAACTGCCAGGGGGGAGATTTGAACTCCCGACCAAGGGCTTATGAGTCCCCTGCTCTACCACTGAGCTACCCTGGCGAAATTGGCGGCGACAAAGGTCAATCGCGGGGCGCGCTATGTCAACGCAACGCACTACTACATCGATCTTGCGTTTCGCCATTATAGGGCGAGCCCCCACTTGCTGGGCCCAAGCCGGCAGGCGATACCTCTGCCTTACAATTTCGGCGCAAGCTTGACGGAGCCGATCTATTGTTTTTCCGCTAGATACGGCGCCAAATCGTTTTCCCGACCACGAAGCGCAGCCATGAAGCACACGCCGTTATGCTCGGTAACCGCGCCGGTCCAGCCTTCCTGCTGAATATAGCGCCATCCGGGAAACCGCAAGACCGCGCCGGTTTTCGCATTCCGCTCTGCCGGAAAGAGAAATAGCTGCATTCTTTTCTCGGCGAGCCAGATTTGGGCAATGCGCCGCGACTCTTCGTCTTCGAAAACACGACAACCGATGGTACGAAAATCGGCGAATTCCGGCGGTACCTCGTAATGTTCCAGTCCGTGTTTCATAAAAAACAAATCGCCTAATGTGCCTGCATCAGCGTTGATCGGATCGAGTAGGACCGATCGCGTCGAGCTGGCAAGCGTCAATAATTTGCGCGCGGTCGCCGATCCAGGGAAATCGTTGAGTCGGCTAACGAAGTAGAAGATGAATACTCCGGCAATGACCAAGACAGCAATGCCCACGGCAAGTACGGCCGGATTGCGCGCCATTTTTCTCCATGTCCACTTGGAAGCCGAGACAAAATCCTTAGCGGAAAACCATTCGGCACTTTCCGCCGGAATGGGGATAGCATCCACCAACGCTGCCATGGCGCGATCGAAGCTCTGTTGATTTGCAAATTCATTCGAGCCACGGGCCCGGAACACTGCCGAGCGCATGGAACGGTCCCGTATCGGCTCCTCATCAATCGGCGCGCAATTGAGAAGAGTGCGTTGCCTGCGCGATAACCGCTGCGTCTTCATACCTTGGGGACTTGTGGCACCATCGTGTTCAGCCAGGCTTGAAATTGTCGCCGACCTGATGCCAATAACCGCGAAAGCTCGCTCAGTTTCAGTTCCGCCAGATCAAGAATCTCGCGGTAATCGAACTCATTGAGATAAAAAAGCGCAAGCGCGGTCCGCTGCGGTTCCGGAGCGGCTGAAATCCAAACTGCCAGCTGCGTGGGCTCAAACTGCTCGATTTGCAAGGACGCCTCCGGAGTGATCTCATGCTCCTTCATTTCGAGAGGCTCGGCTTCCAAGTCGGTCTTACTTTCTTCCAAACAACGCCAGCGCGCCTCACGAAACAGCCAGAACGGCTCGTTCGGCAGCTCCCCATGGGGGGCGCGTAGGGCTGCCTCGCGCAAAGTGGTGTGGAAGACTTCCTGTGCCTTACGCGAGTCGCCAAGCATCAAGAAACAAAAACGATAAAGCTGCGGCAGATTTTGCTTTCGATCCGGCACGCTGGATGTCCTAGAAAAATTCAGCGCACTCTACGCGCCTCGGCAGCATCGACAAGAAGGATTCGACCTTGTAGCGAACTCCCTCTAGGGAAGCCCGCGCCACGCACGTTTACCACATTAGCGGCGCCTCGCATAGCGAAGCGAATACAACTTCTTCAAACGGCGCGCTACTTCCTCGGCGTTGTCGCGGCTGTTGAACGCAGAAATACGAAAGTAGCCTTCCCCTTGCGCGCCAAAGCCAGCACCCGGCGTGATCACCACATTCAGTTCGCTCAGCATTCGATCGAACATTTGCCAGCTAGTCACACCATCGGAAGTTTCCACCCAGATGTACGGTGCATTTACTCCGCCAAAAACAGTCAGCCCAGCATCAGCCGCGGCGTTGCGAAGGATTTTTGCATTCGTCATGTAGTGATCGATCAGTGCGCGGACTTGTTCGCGGCCTTCGGATGAATACAGTGCTTCCGCGCCGCGCTGCACTGGGTAACTCACGCCGTTCGCCTTCGTGCTCCACCGGCGATACCAGAGCGGGTGCAACAGCGAGCGCCGTCCGCTTTCGGTACGGGCAAAAAGCGATTTTGGCATCACCGTGAACCCGCAACGCACACCGGTGAACCCGCCATTCTTCGAAAAACTACGAAACTCAACCGCACAGTCGCGCGCGCCCGGGATTTCGAAAATCGAATGCGGAATTCTCGGATCGGAAATGTACGCCTCGTATGCAGCGTCGAAAAGAAGAATCGCTTCATGCGCATGCGCATATTCCACCCACAGCGCGAGCTGCTCACGCGATGCAGCCGCGCCGGTCGGATTATTCGGAAAACAAAGATACACCAAATCGATGTGTTCCTTTGGCGGCTCGGGGACGAACTGGTTTTCCGCCGTGCACGGCAAATAAACGATCCCTTCGTAGCTGGCGTCCTGCCGCGCCGAGCCGCTATGCCCTGCCATTACATTCGTATCGACATAGACCGGATAAACTGGGTCTGGAACTGCGACTTTGTTTTGGTCGCCGAGAATATCGAGAATGTATCCGCAATCGCATTTCGATCCGTCAGAGATAAAGATTTCGTCATCGGCGATGTCAATCTTGCGGCCGCGATAATCGTTCTGCGCGATTGCCGATCTTAAGAATTCGTAGCCCTGTTCCGGACCATAGCCGTGAAACGTCTCGTGATGGCCGAGTTCCTCGACGGCCTGCTTCATCGCTTCCACTGCCGCGGGCGGGAGCGGCTCGGTCACATCACCGATTCCGCAGCGAATCAGCCGCTCTGCCGCTTTCGGATTGGCTTCGCAAAATTTGCGCACCCGGCGCGCGACTTCCGGAAACAGATATCCGGCCTGAAGCTTCAGATAGTTTTCATTCAGGTAAGCCATATCTGTAGCGGCGCTCTGCGAGCGCTGAATCCGTATAAAGTTTAGCGGCGGTCAGAGACCGCCGCTACAGGAGAACGCACCAGGCGCCAATCAGTAGTTCTTCGCGACGGCGTCCCAATTCACCACGTTCCACCACGCCTTGAGGTAATCGGCCCGTCGGTTTTGATATTTTAGGTAATACGCGTGCTCCCAGACGTCGAGACCGAGTACCGGCGTGTTGCCGTCCATTAATGGACTATCCTGGTTCGGAGTGGAGATGATCTCAAGTTTGCCGTTCTTATTTTTGATCACCCAAGCCCAGCCACTGCCGAAACGGCCCACCCCTGCGGCAGCAAACTTTTCCTTAAACTCATCAAAGCTGCCAAAGGTGGACTTGATGTCATCAGCGAGTTTGCCTTTCGGTTCGCCGCCAGCATTCGGCCCCATGATCTTCCAGAAGAAGGAATGGTTGGCGTGCCCGCCGCCATTGTTGCGCACGACCGTGCGGATGTCTTCGGGCACAGCCTTAAGATCGCTGATCAAATCCTCGACCGATTTCTTTTCGAGATCGGCCTTTCCTTTGATCGCCTTGTTGACGTTGTCGATGTAAGCCTGGTGATGCTTGGTATGATGGATTTCCATCGTCTTCGCATCGATGTGCGGCTCCAAAGCATCGTACGCATAGGGTAATTTAGGTAATTCGTAAGCCATAATGTGTACAGTTAGATCGAATTAGGTCCGGCGACAGGTTTTATTTTTCTGCTCTGTAGGCGCTTTGCCCCGCGAAGCGCGGTGCTGAGATCGTAAACACGCATCGCGCCGCCCAGCCTCCTGCGCGGCAAAGCGCTTCGCCGGCGGTGCGAGGTCGACGGCTACAGATCGCAGCGATAAAAGCTCGGACGATGTCCGAGGCCGCTGCGGTAATTGACGTAGGTCGCAAGCGCGAGCAGCGGGAAGTTTTGGCGATACATGTCGTACTTCAAATAAAACACGCCTGGAAACCCTGTGCCTGTGATTTGCTCTTCATCCCATGAGCCGTCGGGCTTTTGCGACCGAAGCAGGTAACGCAACCCTCGTTGAATACTTGGCCGATCGAGATCGCCGCATGCACAGATCCCCATGATTGCCCATGCTGTTTGCGATGCGGTGCTCTCGCCAATGCCTTTGGTCGATGGATTTTCGTACGTCCCGCAGGTCTCACCCCACCCGCCATCGTTGTTTTGACAGCTCTCAAGCCAATCACGACCGCGCAGTATCCAGTCCTGCGTCATATCTTCACCAATTGCGCGCAAGCCGCGCAGCACCTGCCAGGTACCGTAAATGTAATTCACGCCCCAGCGGCCATACCACGAGCCGTCCTCATCTTGAGTGTCAATGAGGTAATTAATGGCGTCCCGGACGCACTTGGCTCTGCGATCAAATCCAATATAACCAAGCAGCTCAAGCGTGCGCGCAGTCAGATCGCTGCACGTTGGATCTAGAATCGCGTTGTGATCGGCAAAGGGCATGTCTTCCAGCCAAGGAGTTGTGACATTTTTGTCGAACGCTCCCCAGCCGCCGCCGCGACATTGGAAACTGAGCTGCCAGCCAAGCGCGCGACGAAAGAGTTCGTTGAGTGACTCTCGATCTTTCAGCTGAACCAGCCGCAATGCCATCAACACCATTCCCGTGTCGTCTGTGTCCGGATAATAAATATTGTTGTACTCGAACGCCCAGCCGCTGGCTTGCGGATACGGATTGTTTACCGTCCAATCACCACGGATGCGCACTTCCTTGCCGATCAACCAATCCGCTGCCTTCTGCAGTGCGGGATGCTCCGGCGAAACGCCGGATTCCGCCAGCGAGATGATGCTGATGGCAGTGTCCCAAACGGGAGACAAACAGGGTTGAATCCGGAAATCGTCGGGATCATCGATGAACAGTCCGGCGAAATCTTTTTCCGCCTTGGCGTAAACGGGGTTTTTCTTTGAGTAACCAAGGGTGCGCAACGCGATCAAAGAGTTGAGCATTGCTGGAAACACCGCCGCGAGGCCATCGCTGCCCTCGCCAATCCGTTCAAGCATCCATCGTTCCGCTTCTTCGAGTGCGCGCCGCCGCAGCGGGAGAATCCGTAGCGGCCGCAGGAATTTGAAACAGTCATCCACTCGCAGAAAGAAATTGCGCCAAGTCCAGAACTTCTCGCTGCGGGGCAACCGCAAATCGGCTTGCTCGGTGCCGAGAGGATAGAGCTCGTGTAATTGCTTTTCGCCAGGCAAAATCCGAGTCGGTTTGAAATGGTTGATGATCGACAGCGGCATGAGCATCGCGCGGCTCCATGACGACATTTTGTAAATGTGAAATGGCGCCCAGCTTGGCAGGAGGATCATTTCCACAGGAATCGCCGGGAGATATTTCCACGGGAACTGGCCGAGGAGCGCCAGATAAAGCTTGCTGAAGGTGTTCATCTGCGGAATGCCTCCGCGACGCATGATGTTGGCACGCGCCTCGCGCATAAACGGAGCGTCCACGGAACAACCGGCGAGTTTCAGCGCAAAATACGCTTTGACCGACGCGTTAATCTCGCTCGGTCCGCCATGATAAATGTTCCAACCGCCATCCGGCAGTTGCCGCTTCAGGATGTGACGAACGCAGCGCCGCCGCAATTCTGCGTCCACTTCGCCGCACCAGTGCATGAAGAGGATGTAATCGGAACACAGCGTGCTATCGACTATCAGCTCGCCGCACCAATGGCCATCTGGTTTTTGCTGCCGCAGTAGGTTCTCTTGTGCACGGGCGATCGCGCGCGTGATCTCCTCGTCCGCTGCGGAATAAGATTCCGAAACTTCGGGCAGCGCACTCGGCAAGGCTATCAGGTCCTTCGACGGATTCAGCATGTCGATCTTACGAGGCTCTCGCAGCCGGTTGTGCTTGCTTTCCGCTAATGTGCCCGTTGCCGCTGCTCACGCCATTGAACACAACCGTTTCACTACCCCGGCCGGTCGGCCTCGGTTTCGGCCCGAAATTAAACTTAATCGTCTTCCAAGCATCGCCACGCTGCGCTTGCAGGCCGAGACTAGCAGTTGGCTCGTAACCGCAGTGCACCATGCAATTCTCGCAGCGGCTATCGCGTGCAACGCCATTCACCACGCCGTATCTGTCCCACTCAGTTTTCTCGAGCAACTCTGCATAGCTCGAGTAATGCCCGTCAGTCATTAGATAGCAGGGTCCTTTCCATCCGCGAATATTGCGAGTCGGAATCGCCCAGGCTGAGCAGGTCAAATCCCGCTTGCCAGCGAGAAATTCAAAATAAATCGGCGTTCCGAAAAACGTGTATCGATTCATCCATTCCTCGACTTTTCGGAATTTCTGAATTGTCATGGAGCGGGTTAGGAAAAAATCTTCGGGCCGCAGATTGACCCTTTTGATCATGTCTTTCTTTGCTGCGTCATAGTCGTAGCCGGGAGTGATGGTGTGGCCGTCCACGCCAAGATCAGAGAGATAGTCGAACATTCGCTCGACTTCTTCCATGTCGGTTTCCTTGTAGATGGTCGTATTGGTGGCGACTTGATAGCCTAGGAGTTTCGCCATCTTAATTGCGAGGACGCATTCTTTAAAAACGCCTTCGCGCTCCACAATGAGATCGTGCGTTCGCTCGAGGCCGTCGAGGTGCACGTTCCAATACATCCATTTGGTCGGGCCGATCGTCGGCTTGGCCGGATCCTTTGGTCCTTTCCGAATTTCCGCTGCGTCCTTTTCGCTTACCAGTCCGGCGGAAACTAATTTGTCGATCTTATTTTCCAATTCATTCCCCAAGCCCGGATCCGCACTCCGCAATTCTGACGCAAGCCATTCGCGCATTTTTTTGCGCATGAACATGGCGTTGGTGCAGATGTAAACGATCCGGTTTTGCTCGAGCAATCCTTTAACTAGCGCTTCGATATGCGGATAGATCAGCGGTTCGCCTCCGCAGATCGAGACCATCGGCGCGTTGCACTCTTCTGCTGCCGCAAGGCAATCCTCGAGGCTCATCATGTCCTTGAGCGACGTGGAATATTCGCGAATCCGCCCACAGCCCGTGCACGTGAGATTACAAGTATGCAACGGCTCGAGCTGAAGCACCGTGGCGAACTTCTTCGTGCCACGCAATTTATGGGCGATCATGTAAGTCGCGATTTTCGCTGTAAGCGGGAGAGGAAATCTCATATGAGCGACGATAGTAACGAAGGGTGCCAGTGTGTCAATGGCCCCGAGTTAAGCTCTAAATGTGCTAAATTAAATCGGGTCAGGCCTCCTATTCGGACTTAGCCAACCGCAAATTAAAACATTGCCTGCTAAAGGCAAAATGGAAGCGTCAGCCTCTGCGGGGACGACTCCGCGGCCAAATAATTGATTAGGCCACCGCGGCGTGCCAGCCACGCCGAATCAGGCTGACGGCGATCGCCGCAAGAAGAAGCGCGATTATTTTCGACACGCCGCGCAGCCCCTGTTTGCCCATCCAGCGCGTAAATCGACCGGCATTGCAGAACGCGATCGCCACCAATGCCAGATTTACCAGAAGCGAAACCAGCGTAAAAAACAGCCCCACAGTATCGACCAGAATCAGCAAGGCCGTAAGCAACGCTGGCCCGGCGATGAGCGGCATGCCAAGCGGAACAATACCAAATTCGTCGCTGCCACCGCGATCGTGTGGCTCGAGGCCGAGCAGTTCGCGCGCGGCCAGGCCGAGCAAAATCAGACCACCTGCCACTTGAAAATCCGCCACTGTAATTCCAAGCGCGGCGAAAACAATCTTCCCGAGAAAAATAAACCCTACCGCTACGCAAAGAGCAGTGAAGATTCCTAGATATGCCTGGCGTTTTCGATGTTCGCGCGACGCGCTCGTGCCAAGGCCCATGAAGAGCGCGACCAGTCCTATTGGATCGATCGCAACAAAGACCGGAATAAAAGCGAGGAAAAATTTCTCGATCATACAGGCATGGCCGTCGTTTTCACTTTACCGAGGAAGCCTTTTACACAATGTTCGCTCCCTTCATCAATCAAACCTTTCCGAATGAAAAACTTGCAGTTGTCTATTTTGCTTTGTGCCGTTGCGGCCGATCTGTGGGCCGGTGAACTGAAATCCGTCGATGATTTTCGCGCTGCTGCGGCGAAGACAAACGCAATGCTGACAATTCCCCATTGGGAGCAAACGCCGGAAGCAGTCGAGGCTTCCATGAGGGATGCGATCGCTAAGGCGAATAGCGCGCTGGATCAGATCGGCGCGCAAGACCTAGGCAAAGTTACTTTTAAGAGCACCGTGGTCGCGCTCGACGATCTCACTTACAAAGCCGGAATTGCAGCGAATAAGGCAACGATCATTAAAGAGACAAACACCAATCCCGCGATGCGCACCGCTGGCGAAAACGCGGTAAAGATCTTTCAAGAATGGGCGGTTGGGATTGATTATCGCGAGGACGTTTACAAAGCCATCAACGCTTTCGCCGACACGCATCCGAACCTCACCGGCGAAGACGAAAAGCTGCTCAAAGAAATGTTGCGCGATTATCGGCGCGCCGGATTGGATTTGCCTCCAGATCAGCGCAAAGAAGTCGAACAGCTCCGCAAGGAATTGTCCAAACTCGGGACGGACTTCGACACGAACATCGTCAAGGCGAGCGCGCCGGTCATGTTCACAAAGGCCGACCTCGACGGCCTGCCGGGTAGCTTTTTTGCGTCGCCCGGTGTGAAAACCGGAGACGACGCTTACACGGTAATGGCAAACGTTACATGGCAATTCATCACTGTGGAAGAAAACGCGAAGAGCGAAGCCACGCGCAAACAACTTTATTTGGTCCGCGAAACCCTCGCGAAGGACACAAACGTCTCCGTTCTCAATCAACTGCTTTCGCTCCGGAACAAAATCGCGCTGCGGCTGGGTTACAAATCGTGGGACGACTATCAGATCGAGGTCAAGATGGCCAAGACCGGCACGAATGCGGAGAAGTACATCAACGACCTAATCGTGGGAATTCAGCCGAAGTTTGACAGTGAAGTCGCAGAACTACAAAAATTGAAAGCTGCCGATACGAGCGATCCCAACGCCAAAATCGAGGTGTGGGACTGGCGCTATTACAGTAACCAGCGGAACAAACAAAAATATGACGTCGATAAGGAAGCGTTGCGCGCTTATTTCCCGTTCCAACGGGTGCTCGACGGTATGTTCAATATTTACCAGAGCATCTTCGGCCTGAAATTCGAAAAGATCGCCGTGCCTTACAAATGGATCGACGACCTTCAGCTCTATATGGTGACCGATTCCTCTACGGGTGAGCCGCTCGGGATGTTCTATCTCGATATGTTTCCCCGCGAAGGAAAATTCAATCACTTCGCCCAGTTCGACATTATAAGTGGCAAACTTTTGCCCGATGGAAAATATCAGCGGCCAACAGTTGCATTGCTATGCAACTTCCCGCCGGCGACTGAGGACAAACCATCCTTGCTGACACACAGCGATGTGGAAACGCTGTTTCACGAATTCGGTCACGCCCTGCATTCGATTGTCACTCGCGCCAAGTACGGCCGTTTCGCCGGAACGCATGTTCCCGGTGATTTTGTCGAGGCGCCCTCGCAGATGCTGCAAAATTGGGTCTGGGACAAGAAAGTGCTCGATACGTTTGCTGCCGACTACCGCGATCCATCCAAGAAAATTCCGGCAGAGATCATCAAAAAAATGAACAACGCTAAGCTGGCGGACGCCGGTGTTTTTTATCGCCGCCAGTTCGCGTTCGCGTCGCTCGATCTGGCCCTGCACGATCAACACCCCGAAGATGCGCCTTACGATTGCGTGGTCATGTCGAATCCGATCCTGGAAAAAGTTTTTCTGCCAATCGATCCGAGCACCACGTTCGTTTCTTATTTCGGGCACTTGAATGGTTACGACGCCGGTTACTACGGATATGCCTGGGCGGACGCCATCGCCGCCGATATGGCGACCGTATTCGAAAAAGCGAAGGACGGCTACCTCGACAAACAAGCCGGCATGAAATTGCGCCGCGAAATTTACGAGCCAGGCGATTTGCGTGACGTCAACGTATCCATCGAGAAATTCCTCGGCCGGAAACAATCGATTCAACCGTTCTTGAAAAAAATCGGCATCGGCCCACAAGACAAAAAGAAGACGCCCGCCGGGCCATCGCAGGAAAGCAGATAGTTGCAAACGCGCGCTTGCGTCAACCACGTGTCGCACAATGAAAATGCCGCAGAATTAAACGCGATGCGACCCCGAAGAAATAATCGCTTAGGCCGCCAAAGCCCTTTACTACCGTTCAGTTGACAATGCTCTCTCGACAAAGGCCGTTTGCTGAGGCATGGCACGACTATCGCCGTAGACGATATCTCGTCTGGTTCTCCTGGGGTTTGTTCCTCGCGTTAGCTGTTGGGTTGCCAGCACTATCGCGCTACGTCCAGTCAGATGTACCGCTCGTTGTAGCCGGTGCAGCTGCCATGACGCTGATGTGTGCGAGCAGAATCTACGCCACGCTGTTTCGCTGCCCGCGCTGCGGCTCGTTCTTTCACGTTAGCCTCTTTCCCGGCTTCCCGGGCAACGATTCTCGTGGCGGGCCTTTATCGGCCGTGCACGCGCACATTGTGGGCCGCCAATATTTGCTTTGGAGAACCGAACGGTTCCAGCGAAGCTGCGTGATGTCTAGGTAAGCCCGCGGGACATTTTCCATGTCCGAGTCGACTGAGCAATCGACAAAGATTCAACGCCTTGATCCGCTGTTAATCGCGGCGCTGTCGCTCGCATTCCTCTTTTGTCTGCGGGGCATCACGTGGGGACGAGTCGAATGCTGGAATCGCAGTCAAATCGCACTGCATAGTTTGCGCGCGCTGCGGCCGGGTGACTACATGAAGCCGCCGTTTCACGCCTACTTAAACCACGTTTTCGTGGTCTGGCCGATAACTGCAGCTCTGAAAGTCACCCAAGTGCCGACGGAAAGAATGAAAGTCGCCAATTCGGCAAAGCTAATCGGATCGCGGTTAGTGACGCTTGCGCTTTATCTCGGCACAATCGCGCTCGCTTATGGTTTTAGCCGTCGCTCGTACGGACGATTTTCTGCCGCTGTCATCGCGTTTGCTTTCGCCACGAGCGCCGGATTCGTTACTTACGCGCATTTCCTCACCGCCGATACACCGCTCTTATTTTGGATGCTGGCGGCATTTTGGGCGGCGTACCGGGTCGCATCAGTCCCTAGTGCGCGAAATTACGCCATTGCCGGCTTTTTGACCGGCATCACGATCGCGACCAAATACAACGGCCTGGCAGTTGGAATCGCGCTCCTTGTCGCGCATTTATTCGCGACGAAAGGCGGGAGCATTCGAAGCATAATTCTTAGTCCCCAACTCGCGATTGGATTGGCTATGGTTCTGCTCGGATTTCTCTTCGGATGCCCGACTATGCTTTATGAGCCGAAAAAATTCTGGCACGATTTCATCTACAACTACACCGTCACGCCCCGTTACTCAGGTCAACCGGACCGCGCCAATTATCTTGGTGCGATTGCCCGGATTCCCGAAATTGTCGGAATTCCTGGCGCGATTTTGATCGTCGGCCTGGCGATTTTAAGCTGCATTCTAATCCTGAGACGACGCAGCCTCAGTGATGCCGCAACGCGCGGATTCATCCTAAGCAGCGCGGTGTTTCTCCTCTATATTTTGAAAATAGGGACGTTCCCGCGAACGGAAACCCGCTATGTTTTGCCCGCGATTCCGTTTCTTATTTTGATGATTGGTCCGGCGCTGCAGACATTCGAAAGACGAAAATGGATTCTCGCGCTCCTCCTGCCGATCCTGATCTACAACTGCCTTTGCAGTTACCTTGTCGGCAAGCGTTTCAATGATGATCCGCGGCTGAAGGCGCAGCTTTGGATGGTGGAAAATGTTCCGCGCGGGAGCGTGATCGAATCAAGCGGTACCAGTCCGCGTTGGTCAAAACTGCCGAATTTCGATGCCCACGAGATTGATCTTGCCCGACCCGACCAGTCTATCGCGCCAGCGAAAGACATCACAGACCTGCGCTTGCCTCATGTGCCGGGTCGCCTCGAGTTGTTCCGCAAGGTTTTTCCCGAATGGGTGCAACCGCTCATCGCGGAGAACGAAAAAAATCGGGACCAAGGGGTGTTCACCGCGGCCGCCTTGGAGAAGCGCAATCCGGATTACATCAGCATTTATTCCGTGGATTATCATGTACCCAGCGAAACTGTGCGCCGATATTACGGTGACCTTCTTGCGGAGAAATTCCCTTACGCCGCCACCTTCGATGCCGCGACACCACGTGAGCCGGCATGGATCTATCCGCGCACGATCGATCACTTGCGCGGACGCATTACTATTTTGCAGCGGAAAGCTTGAGGATCCTCGTTGCCGATCGAATTACCCGCCGGTCGATCGCAACAAAGTCGATAGGTGCAACGCGGTGTCCTCAACGCATTGTGAACAAATCGATGCGCGCTTCCGCGCGATTTGTCTGATATGATCTTCGAAGCCGATCCACCTCAAGAAAAGTGAAAACGCTGCGGTTCGTCGCCCCGATCATTCTTGTTGCGGCAACCTCCGTCCTTGCCGCCGATGAATTAGCGTTGCGTTTGCAACCGGCGCTGGAAGCGATCACGCCGGACGGTTTGCTCGCGCACATTAAGGTCCTTGCATCGGATGAATTTGAAGGACGTGCGCCGGGAACAAAAGGCGAAGAACTTTCGGTCAAATACATCACTGATCAGTTCAACAGGATCGGATTAAAGCCCGGAAATCCCGATGGCACATACACGCAGGAAGTTCCTCTCGCCGGGATCAAAAGCGAACCGCGAATGTCGTTCAGCATTGGTGACAAAACGATCAATCTCAAATACCCGGATGATTTCGTCGCGTCATCGGCGCATCTGCAACCCGATATTAAGATCGACAAGTCAGACGTGATCTTTGTCGGATACGGCGTCGTCGCGCCCGAATACGGCTGGGACGACTACAAAGATGTCGATGTGCGCGGGAAAACCTTGCTGATGTTGATTGGCGATCCGCCAGTGCCCGATCCGAAAGATCCGTCAAAACTCGACGAAAAAATGTTTAAAGGAAAAGCGATGACCTACTACGGCCGCTGGACTTACAAGTACGAAATTGCAGCGCAAAAAGGCGCGGCCGCGGCGATTATCATCCACGAAACCGAACCGGCGGCTTATCCCTGGCAGGTGGTGAGATCGAGCTGGGGTAAAGAAAACTTCGAGCTCGATAACCCGAATAAGAACATGGACGCGGTTTCGGCGCGTTCGTGGGTTACGTTTGATGTTGCGAAAAAATTATTCGCTGATTGCGGGCAGGATTTTGACGCGCTGAAGAAATCCGCGATAACAAAAGGATTCCGGCCCGTGGCATTAAATGCTAAAGCTAGGATCGACATCAAACAACAGATCCGCTCGTTCAAATCGCACAATGTCATCGGCAAACTCGAAGGGAACGATCCGAAATTGCACGACGAATATGTCATTTACACCGCGCACTGGGACCATCTCGGGCGTCATCCGGAATTACAGGGGGATCAGATTTTTAACGGCGCGATCGATAATGCCTCGGGTGTGGCATCTCTCATGCAACTCGCAGTCGCATTCACAAAGTTAAATCCGCCACCGAAACGCTCGGTCTTGTTTATCGCCACGACTGCCGAAGAAGCAGGATTGCTCGGTGCGAAATTTTATGCGGAACATTCGCTGTATCCGCTAGAGAAGACGCTTGCGGACATCAACATCGACGGCGTGAATCCGTGGGGCAAATCGCATGACCTCGAAGATCTCACCAATGGCAATTCAACGTTGGACGACTTGTTAGGCCAGGCCGCGGCGCGACAGGGGCGCGTGATGAAGGCAAACAGCGAACCGGAGAAAGGCGGCTTCTATCGGGTCGACAGTTTCGAATTCGCTAAAGCCGGCGTGCCCGTATTGCACCTTGCGCGCGGTATCGAGATTATCGGCAAACCGCCAGAGTACGGAAAACAGAAGCGCGATGAGTTTGTCGCGAAACATTACCACCAGGTGTCGGACGAACTTGATCCCAAGTGGGACCTCTCCGGCGCAGTGCAGGATGTTCAGCTTCTCTTCGAAGTTGGCTACCAAGTCGCCAACGGCGACAAATTTCCGGAATGGAAAGCTAAAAGCGAGTTTAGAGTAAGACATGAGGCAATGCTCAGGAAGTGATGGGCCTGGGCAAAATTTTAGATCTAATTCGTGTCAGACCGCGTCCACGTTGATGACTTGTCCATATTGCAATCGCGATTTCCCACTCACTTGGTCACGGTACGCGCCTTCTCCGTTCGGGAGGCACACATGCCCTCACTGCGGGAAGCGTTCCGCACTTAAAGCTACGCTCGCGTACATCGCGGTGCTCGTGATCGAGACAGTGGTTGTCTACGGAGTCGCGCTTGTCATCAGAGCTGTTGCGTTTCTCGATCGTTGGCGCGAGCGACCAAGCTTGCTTTGGTTTCTCGAAGTCAGCGCTCTTGCCTTCCTCGTAACCTTCCCCATTGACAGATTTTACGACGCGAGATTCCGGAAGTTACAGAGGTCGCGTCGTGACACACATGCGCACTAAGCAAGGGCTACAGGAAAGAACTGAGTTGCAACGTGGTAGATCAGGTGGTTGAATCGGGACTCGCGAATCTGAAAAGCTGAATGGGCTCTCTTAAAAAAAGACGCAAAGCAAAAATCGCCAAGCATAAGCGCCGCAAACGCATGAAAGCGCATCGGCATAAGAAGCGTCTACGCTACAAGGTGTAACTGCGGTCGGCGGCTTTCAGAAAACGTCAAACATCCAACGCCAAACGCGGAACATCCAAGTGGTTCGAGGGTTGAAAACACGAAGGGTTTGCCGCGAGGACGCGCGGCAAACGGCACGCGAGGCGCATGCGCTCCCCCGAGTACGCAGCCGACACGGCTGCTTCTACAGGGTTAGGTTTGCCTGCCAAGCGGTAGTCCGGCGACTGCCCGGACGAAGGCTGGTTTGCTGAAGGCGCCGCTGAAAGCTAAAATTGAAAGTATGAGGCTACAGAGGAAGCGGGCGCGTTGGCCATTGTGCTGTTTTTTGACGCTCGGCTTTCTTGTCGCGGCGAGCGTGGGACTGGCACGAACCCCGCGGACAGTGTCGCCTCTGACAAGACCATCATCTGCCCCAATCAAAGTCGATCGACAGGATGACTTCCTCAATTTCAAGCCAGCGGCGGATCTCGCTTTGCGTCCAGAAGGCGAGCGCAGAGCCAGCGCATTGACGCATTTTGTGGAAGGCATGGCGCTTGAGGAGAACGGCGAGATGGATCGAGCGCTGGAGTCGTATCGCCAAGTGCTCAATGTGGATCCTGGCCAATCGGAGCTCGCCTCGCGCGTGGCGGCTTTGCTCATACGGCAGGAGGATTTTCCTCAGGCGATTGATGTTCTGAAGGACTCCATCAAGGCGAACCCGAACAACGCCGAGCCTTATCGGCAGCTGGCGTTCATCTATGCGAAGTATCTCAAGAAAACGGACCAGGCCATTGATTATGCCAATCGCGCCATCGCGCTGAATCCGCGAGATATAGATGCTTATCACCATCTCGTGGAGATCGAGCTGGCAGTGGGCGAAGAGAAAAAAGCACTCGAAGTTTTGGATCGCGCCGCAAAAGTCCGAACCGACGACGCCAATTTCTGGATCCGGCTGGGGAAACTTTACGCAGTCATCCTTTACAAACCCGATTCGCCACTAAAACCGGACGAATTAAAACGGGTCAACGAAATTTTCAAAAAGGCAGCCGAACACGCGAACGACGATCCCGCGGTGCTCAAAGATGTAGCGGATTACTACGCGTCATCCCAACAGCTAAAAGAAGCGATCCCACTTTATTTGCGCGTGCTCGAATTACAGCCGGATGACGCCAACGCACGTGAGAAACTGGCGACCGGTTTCATTCTGACAAACCAGCGTGGCAAAGCGGTTGAGATGCTCGAGCAAATTATCAAAGAGCATCCGGACAAATATCAACCGTATGATTTGCTGGCGCAGGTTTTAGACGACGAAGCGCGGTCGCTTCAGCGCGAAAACCGGCTGGATGAAGCCAAAGCGAAGTTTGCCAAGGTGGCTGCAAACTACGAACAAAGCCTGCTCATTAACCCCGACCACGCCGGCATCTATTTGCGTCTGGCGGAGCTGCTCCTTGGGCCGCTCAAAGATCCCGAACGCGCGGTGAAATTTCTCGCCGAAGCCCGTCGCCGGTTCCCCGGGGCGCCGGAAATCGTGTATTATCTCGCGCTCGCCCAGCGCGAGGCAAGACAGACTCAGCAAGCGGTCGCCACTTTTGAGGAGGCACTGCACGAAGCAGAGCTCGATCAGGACAATGAAATCGTAAACGCAAAATTCTACTTCAATTACGGCGCAACAGCCGAGCAGGCGGGTTTGTATGACAAAGCGGCTGACTTGCTTCGCAAATCCATCGCACTCGATCCGGCCACCGCGGCAGAAGCCTACAATTATCTCGGTTACATGTGGGCGGACCACAGCATGCACTTGGATGAAGCCGAAGAAATGATTAAGCGCGCGCTCGAGCTGGAACCAAACAACGGTTCTTACCTCGATAGTCTCGGTTGGGTTGAGTTTCGAAAAGGCAAATTCGATCAAGCGCTGGCGGATTTGCTGCGTGCCGCAAAAAACATGGGTCACGACGATCCAATTGTCTTCGAACACATCGGCGACGCGTATTGGAAATTAGATCGGTTGCCACAGGCAGTGGAGTCGTGGCAAAAAGCGCTGGCGCTCGATCCGCAAAATAAAGATCTCGCAAATAAGATCGACAGCACCAAGGCGACTATCAGCAGAGGTTCTCCAGCAAAAACAAATCCGACTCAGTGACAACAAGCCTACGAAATTAGCGCGGGCGCATGAATGCGCACATGACCGAATATCCAACACCCTGGCAGCGCAAAACGATGTGGGCAGCCTTGAGCGCTCTGTTTGTTGTTTTCCTTTTCGTGATCCTGGGCGCAGCGATCTGGCTCGGCGCCAGCGCCATCAGTTTCCTTCAGCCAATTTTGATCCCGGTCGCCATCGCGATGATTCTCGCCTACCTACTCGATCCGCTTGTGGCGAAAATGTCTCGAGGAACTCTCAGTCGCACAAAGGCGGTCGCTCTTCTTTTTGCCATCGCGTTCGTCGCGCTGGGCGGGTTGCTCGCCTGGATCGTGCCGATGATTTCAGTTCAAAGCGCGAGCTTTGCAAAGGAAGTTCCCGCCTATACAGAGCGAGCCCGCGATCGCATTGTCGATCTAATCTATCGCTTCGACCAAACATTCGGGTTATTTGGCGGGGCGCACGGAAAGTCTGCATCGACGAGTCTCACAAACTGGCTCGTCGGCCCTCCCTCGCCTTCTCCTTCCGCACAACCAGCGCCGACTGTCCCAAAAGGTGTTGCGCCTTCGCTGAGCGGTTCACCCCGCACGCCTTCGGCCGCGATTGAAACTATCGCACCGAACCCACAAAAGCTCAGCAGCGCCGAGCGCCAACGCATTCAGGCTTACGTCGAGAAGCAAATGCCGAAACTGGAGCAGGCGCTTCCGACGCTCACGGAAAAGTTTTGGCAGATTTTAAAAAGGAGCATCGGCGGCTTTCTCGGAATCGCGGGGTTTTTGCTCAGCCTGATCCTCGTCCCGATCTATTTATTTTTTCTTTTGAAAGAAAAGCCGCGCATCGAAAAGAGATGGAAAGATTATCTGCCGCTGCGCGCGTCGCCGCTTAAAGATGAAGTGGCGGAAGTTTTATCGCAGGTCAATTCCTACGTTGTTGCCTACTTTCGAGGGCAACTGCTGGTTTGTCTCGTGGACGGCATTCTCATTGGCACTGCGTTGACGCTTATCGGGCTTAATTTTGCGCCGTTGATTGGAGCAATGGTCGTCGTCCTCACAATGGTCCCGTACATTGGCATCATTATCTGCTGGGTACCGGCGGTTCTGATCGCTGCGTTTCAATGGGGCGACTGGCTGCATCCAATCGGTATAACACTCATCTTCATCATAATACAGAATCTGGAAGGCATGTTCTATGCCCCGCGCATCGTGGGAAATTATGTCGGCTTGCATCCGATGACGGTGATTGTGTCGATCTTTGTTTGGGGTCTTTTGATCGGCGGAGTGCTCGGGCCGCTTCTGGCGGTGCCGTTGACGGCAACAATCAAGGTCCTATTGACACGCTATGTCTGGGGCCGTCGCTTGCGGCAGGAGGTCATGGAATCGATCGAGGAGGTTCCTGTCGTCGAAGAATCTGAGGCAACGACGCGCTCTTAGATCAGGGTGGGCTGGAGACAGTGAGAGCAATCATACTTTCATCAGGCACGGGGACAGAACAGGAGAATGGCGGAAAAGATCGATACTGCTAGGCACAGACGAATCGGCGAATTCTTCTCCGGTCTTGAGTATATCTTCCGGAAAGGACTCCAGCCCCGGCGTTTTCTCCTTTTAATTGTCACCTTCCTACTGGCTGGTTTGCTGGCCCTTGTCTTGGGCAATTATGCGCCAAGAGTGTACAGAGACTGGCGCCAAAAGCGTTTACTGGATCGGGCAAGTTCGCTGCTTCAGGAGCAAAAATTCCATGAAGCAGCGCACATGGCGCGCGAAGCCGTAAAGGTGCGCCCAGATTCTCTGACGGCGTATTACGTCCTGGCCGAAGCAACCGAAAAGCAAAACCTCGAGGAAACCGTATCGTGGCGCGCACAAATTGCGCGACTGCTTCCAAACGATCCGGATAGTCAACTCAATCTCGCGTCAGCGGCGCTGCGTTTTGGGGAGATCGATCTCGCGCGACAGGCGCTTGATCGTGTTTCCCCAAAGGATCGCGACCGAGCCGCTTTTCACGTTGTGGCGGGATGGCTGGCCCGTGCGCAAGGAAATCTGGTCGAGCAGGAGCAACAGTTCGCCGCCGCGGTGAACAAGGAGCCCGGCAACGACCTTTACCGGTTTAATCTCGCGGCACTGCAAATTCACTCCACCGATGCGGGGAAAAGCGCAAAAGCGCGCGAAACCCTTGAGCGGCTTAGTAAGATCGCGCCCTTTCGAACCGGCGCGCTGCGGGCGTTGCTGAATGACGCGGTGGCACGTAACGACCTCGCTGCCGCAGATAACTTCGCCCAACAGCTGCAGATGTCGCAGCAGGTCACTTTCGCCGATTATCTCCTCTGTCTGAACTTCTATCGAAAACTCGATCAGAAAAAATTCCGCCCTCTCCTAGAAAGAGTGAAGCCATTTGCGGCGCGCAATTCGACCGACCTCACCTCGCTCATGAACTGGATGAACGAAAACGGACTGGCCGGGGACGCCGCCAAATGGGTCGATAAGTTGCCGCCGCAAAAACTTACTTCGCCACCCGTTTCCGTCGCCGTCGCTGACGCATACGCGAACGTAAAGAACTGGTCGCATCTGAAACGCTGGACGCGCAGCGGCTCTTGGGATGACGCTGAATACCTGCGCCTGGCATATCAGGCGATTGCCACGCGACGAACGGAACAAAACAGCGAAGACGAATTTCGAACGCTTTGGCTCTCGGCCGAACAAACGACAGAGGAGCGGCCTGAGCGCGAGCTTAACCTCGCGCGTCTCGCTTCAAGATCGAATCTCGAGACAGAATCCGAACAATTGTGGCTGCGTGTCGCAAACAATCCTCCTATGCGCCGGGAGGCTCTAGACGCGCTGCGTCGACTCTATCGAATAAATAATAATCTCGAAAAACTCTATGGCATCCTGCAGCGGTTGCACGAAAGCTCTCCAAATGAGGCGCCGATCACAGCCGATCTCGCCCGGCTCGGACTCAACCTCGAACAAGATATTGAACGCTCGCATCAGCTCGCCAAAGAGGCCTACGACCGTGCGCCAGACGAACCCAATTGCGCCGTAACTTACGCGTTCTCGCTCTATCGCCTCGGCAGAAGCGCAGAAGCTCTGGCGATTATACAAAGATTGCCACCAGACCAGTTGCACGATCCGCACGCAGCTGTTTATGTGGCGCTGCTGCTGCTCGATGCGAATCAAATCGACGCAGCGAAGGATTATATTGCAGCTGCTGATGCTGCGAGGATTTACGGCGAAGAAAAAAAACTGCTCGATGAAGCCAGAAACAAGCTCGCCACCGCTTTGGCAACTCCGTCGCCGTCAGTTTCGCCATCGCCTGGCGAGCCGAGCCCTGTGCCAGCATTAACATCGACTCCGCCGTCGTTATAGCCGGGATCGGTGATCCCCGCCGGGGGGCACCTTTCGCAGACCGGCATCAACGATGCCGGCTACGGTGCCGCCGCTCGCCGCGCTTTCTCCTCTTTTGCGATCGCTCTCGTCCAATGCGCGATGTCCTCCGAATCCATATGGACACGCTGGTCGAGCCGCGCATCGTGAAACCCCCGCTCTTCAATGTCCAGCAGGTATTGCTTTCGCGAAAGCAGCGTACCGCGGCAAACACGGTCACGCCCAGCAGCTGACGCTTCTTTCCGGAGCCGCCCAGTCAGATCATCCATAACGGCGGTCGGGATTTTGTCGCGCTCGCTCGGATAAATGTAACCGAACAATACTAGATGACTCAGTAGCACGCGCCAGTCTGGACCAAACCGATGAATCAGATACTGCCAATCGAGTTTATCTGCGCAGCTCTGAAGAATATGCACAATATCGGCGCCATCGAACCGTTCACGTTCCATGATGTACGCCTTCATCCAAATCATCTCCTCAGGCGCACAGAGTTTCACCCGCAAGCCAAGCAATTCGTCATCCTGCGCGCGCTCGAACCAAGAGTCATCGACTTCGCAAAGCCCGTTGCCGGCGCGAAAAATTAGGTCAATGTAGTCCCGGCCGCGCCCAGCTTTGGCGAGCCAATGCGGAAATGTCTTTTCCGTTTTGTATCCGGCGCGGGCCAGCGCATCGATGGCCCCTTCTACGTGATGTGGCCGAACATAAAGATCGAAATCTTTCGATCGGCGCGAAACGCCTGCATATACCTCAACGACGTATGCGCCACCGATTAAAAACGGAACGTTCGCATCCTGCAGTGCAGCCATTGACTTACGATGAAAGTCTTCGCGGCCGCCTTTCACTTTCCTGGCTGATGCTCTCCTTGCGGTCATCACCATCATAACGCGCTCGAGACCGATAACGGCTGCATCCTACAGCCGTGGAACCGCTGTACATTCGCAAAAAGCGTCCATTGCGATCAGCGATTTCGTTTCTCTAAGAAAATGGATAAGCGAGCGTTACGGATCGCCGCAACAGCGGACCTTCATTACGGCAAACACTCGCGCGGGATGTTGCACGAAGCGTTTGCCGAGATTTCGCGCAGCGCGGACATGCTGCTGCTTTGCGGCGATCTCACCGAATACGGACTTCCGGAAGAAGCAGAGCAACTCGTCGCCGATATTCGGGCTACCGTAAGAATCCCAATGGTCGCGGTTCTGGGCAACCACGACTTCGAATCCGGGCAATCAGAGCTTCTTTGCAAGGTTCTCGAGGAAGCAGGCGTAAACGTGCTCAACGGCGAAGCAATCGAGATCGCGGGAGTGGGGTTTGCGGGTATCTCAGGTTTCGGGGGCGGCTTTGGCCGACGAATGTTAAACGCGTGGGGCGAACCGTTGATTAAGCAATTTGTGCAGGAATCCATTACTCATGCCGTTCGATTGGAACAGGCACTTACCAAGCTGCAAACGGACCGGCGGATCGTGGTGCTGCATTACTCTCCTATCCGCGCGACACTACACGGAGAAGATCCAGAAATTTTTGCTTTTCTCGGTTCCAGCCGATTGGAAGAGCCAATCAACCGATTTCGTGTTACCGCCGTGTTTCACGGTCACGCTCACAACGGCATACTTGACGGCAAAACTTCGACCGGCATTCCCGTCTATAACGTCTCGGCGCCAGCGCTACAGAAAACCGGAAAACCTTACCGCATCGTGGACCTGTAGCGGCGCTCAATGAGCAACGGAAGAGGTCAGCTATCTGCCCAGCGGTTTTGCCGCCACCACACGCCACCCTTCTACATCAGCGCGACTTCGGGTTGGCGAAACACAACGAACCGCTTTGATTGAATCGAAAACAACGCGCGAAAACGGCAGCTTGATTGAGTGCGCGAGCTGACGCCGCGCCAAGATCGACATCGTCTTGTAGAGCAGGCTCAAGTGCGGCTTAAGCTGGTAATCGGATGAATCTCTCGCACCATTGCGAATGATCTCATTGAGACAACTCAGCTTTTGATTCAATGCAAATTGCACGAAAAGTGTTTTCGTAAACTCGCTGGAGTGATGGATCGCGAGCGCTCTCGCTTGGATCGGTCCGCAACAGATAGCAGCTTTCGTAATCACTTCTTCGGCGACATCCGACCGATCCAATCCAAGATGGATCGTCATGTGCGGCTCGAAAACAGGCGCGTCGTATCGCCGGGCAAGATCGGCAATTTTATTTTCGAAAAAGCTGCGCGTTGGCTCAGACGGAATAAGCCAGTAGGTAATGGCTGTGTTTTTCATGCCTGAAGAATGCGTGCTCCGCTTCCACACCGGTTTTCACAATCCAACATTTAACAAACTCACCTCCAATGTTAAAATCGTGTCGTGCCAACTAACGTCCTCGGAACCGAATTGAAATGTTGCTGTCGCAATCCGATGACCGGATTTTATCGCGACGGATTTTGTCGAATCGGTCCGGAAGACATCGGCCAGCACACTGTCTGCGTGAAAGTCACGCAGGAATTTCTAGATTTTTCCGTGCTCGACGGAAACGATCTGGTCACCCCGCGTCCGGAATGGAGCTTCCCCGGGCTGAAGCCGGGCAACAAATGGTGTGTATGCGTGACACGCTGGAAAAGCGCGCTTGATCACAACCGCGCTGCGCCTGTCGATCTCGAAGCAACACACACCTCTGCGCTCGAATTCGTCACGCTGGAAGAACTAAAAGCGCACGCACTGAAATAAGGTAGCGCGGGCATGCTCGCACGGTTGAATTGGAGCGGGTTTTCCGCCACGCTAACGGCGAATTGAAACTGCCGTTTAGTCTTTTTCTGGCGCTGCGGTATTTGAAGCCGAAGCGGACATTTCTGTCGATCATCACCTTGATTTCGGTCCTCGGCGTGATGCTTGGCGTCACGGTGCTGATCCTCGTGATCTCAGTGATGACCGGATTCGATCGCGAGCTGCGCCAGAAAGTGATCGATTTCGACGCGCACCTTCTGGTGAGCACGGAAGATGTCTTGCATGATTGGCGAACGCTCAAAGCAAAGATCGACAAGACGCCGGGCGTGGTTGCAACTGCACCGTATGTCCAGGGACCGGTGATCGTGGAGTTTCAAAACCGCCGGCTCGCGCCGCTGATTCGCGGTATCGATCCCGCGGAGGAAGAGAAAGTGATCCCGCTGCGAAAATTCATTAAATACGGCAAGCTCGATCTGGAAGGCGAATCGACGGTGCTCGGGATTGAACTCGCGCGAAAACTACAAGTGAGTGTCGGTGACAAGGTCACGGTCTATTCGCCAGGCAATCTTGGCCAGATTCTCGATGGCATTAAGAAACTGGAAAACGCCAAAGGCGAGGAGGAAAAAAAGGCGATCGATCAATTGCGCGATGTGATCCTGCCGAAAGAGTTGACTGTTACTGGCATCTTTGAAACTGGCCATTACCTGCATGATTCCGAGTTTCTTCTCGTTCCGGTTTATATCGGGCAAGAGTTGTACGGCTTGGGTGACGCGTTGCACGGGATCACCATCAAAACCGACAACCCTTACGGCGCCGAGCGCGTAAAACAGGCCATCCAACAATTTCTCGAACCCCCGGAGTACGCGCAGACTTGGATCGACATGAACCACCAGTACTTTGAAGCCGTCCGTCTGGAGCGCACGGTGATGTTTTTCCTGTTATTCTTCATCGTGGTCGTCGCGGCTTTCGGAATCATGAGCACACTCATCACGGTGACAGTGCAAAAACGGCGCGAGATCGGAATCATGAAAGCGCTCGGAGCGAATATCGCGCAAATCATCTGGGTTTTTCTTGGCCAGGGAACAATCGTCGGCCTCTTTGGAACAGTAACAGGACTCGGACTCGGGATGACATTGATCCGTTACCGGAACGAATTCAGTCATTGGCTCGCATCGACATTGCACATCGAGATCTTCCCGCGCGAAGTCTATCAGTTTTCGTCCATCCCTGCGGAAGTCATCCCGCGAGACGTCGCCATCATTTGCATCAGCGCGTTCTTCATCTGTTCCTTTGCAGCATTGATCCCCGCCTATTTCGCGGCGCGCCTCGATCCGGTGAAAGCGCTGCGCTACGAGTGATCTGCAGCCACGGTTCTGTGAGCCGTCCTCTTCCTAACCGCCCACAGGGCGGTGGCTACAAAGCGTTAAGAAAAGCCTCCAGCGCGCGAGACGCGTAATCGTATCCTTCGGGCCACTCGCTTTGGCGCGGGCCGGCCACGTTGAGGAGGTCGATCTCGTGATCAGGGACGAAATCGGCAATTAACTTCGCAGCGTCCTCCGCGGAAATTTTCGCCGCATCGATGAGTTGATACGGCCGTCGTAGCTTTTGGCAGAAGCGAACCGTCTGCTCAGTCCCGCCGCCAAGTTTGCCTGTATAAATGATGACGGTTCCATCCGAATCTTTTACGTTCTGCAATGTCCGCTCACTGAAACCGCCGGCATCTAACTCCTGGACTGGATATTGATCTGGTATCCTTCCGAATTCGTCGAGACGCCCAGCCGGACACCACCCCCCACAGTCGACTCCGTGCTTAAGCGCAAGATCGAGCGCTGCGCGATCAACGCCTGTTTGCCCACCCGAAATTATTTTCACCTGCCTTGCGACGCATTTAGTCGCCGGTCGGAACAATGTCCGCGCGCTCGACCATCAAAATCACGGTTCGTTCAGGCGCGCGTGTGCGATGGCGCACGCCTTTGGACACGACGAAGCCTTGGCGTGGCAAAAGATTAACTGTGCGATCTTCGAGATCGATTAGGAAACGTCCGTCCAGAACGAAAAAGAATTCATCAATTTCTTTGTGTTCGTGCCAATGATACTCGCCCTGAACCACGGCCAGCCTCACGACAGAATCGTTCACCTGGCAAAGCGTTTGGTTGTACCATTTGTCCGTGCAGGCATTGGCGAGTTTCTGCACATCGATCAGTTCAAGCGGTCCGTGTAGAATGTTGAGGTAAGTCTTGTACGGGAAATCTTGCGGCGACTTATCGGATTTCATGATTCGAAATTTTATTCTTCGCCGTCGAAGTAATCGGTTTCCTGGCCCTTCACGACAACGCGATCCGCCGCTGATGATCTATTTACCTTCCATTTCGCGCTGTCGGGATAGTAGGCCGATTCGCCGATGGGGTTGTCCGCAACCACGTAATAGGTGAGGTCTTCCTGGCCGGAGTTGATCAGTTGATGCGGTTCGTCCGGTCCGAAAATGAACGCGTCGCCAGCCACGACATCAGTCGTGCCGTCTTTGTGACGAACGCGGCCTTGCCCGGAGATGACCAGGTAAAGCTCCCATTGCGCCGAATGCGCGTGGTAAGGAAAATTTTGTTTCCCGGGTGGCACGCGATTCCATTCCAAGTCGAATGGATGACGCTCGGACAAATCAAGTGAACTTGAATCGCGCCCTAGCGCTTCCGAAATTCCTTTGAAGGACACGGCGTACTTACCGCCCGGTGATTGCCATGCCTGTTCTTTAACCTCGTTGATATTTACTTTGCGCATTTGCTTTGCGGTAACGAAACGTTGGAGCCATTGCGCTCCGGTGTGTTCGGCGAGGGCGCCGAACACTGCACGCGAGGCGCGTGCGCTCCCCAAACTCATTCTTCGCCATCGAAATAATCGGTCTCCTGACCTTTCACAATCACTTCTTCCGATCCCTCCTTGGCAACCGCCCACTTCCCGCTGTCGGGATAATAACAGGAATCACCAGCTGCACCGCCGCTCCTTGGATTATCGGCGATCACGTAATAAACAAAATCTTCGTCGCCAGCGTTGGTAAGCTGATGCGCTTCGCCGGGCTGAAAGAAAAACGCGTCACCTGGGCCAACTTCAATCGTCCCGTCTTTGTCGCGAACGCTGCCGCGACCCGAGACGACGAGATAAAGCTCCGATTCAGCCGCATGCGCATGATACGGACAAAGCGATTTGCCCTTCGGAATTCGCACCAGCGCGAGATCAAATGGATGCCGCTTCGACAAATCAAGGGACTCTGGTTCGCGCCCAAGCGCGATCGAAATATTTTTCGACGCCCGCCCAAACTTCCCTTTCGGCGACTTTCGCTCCTGCTCCGGGATATCTTTGAGATTCACTTTGCGCATACACGCTAGATCAGTTCGTGAATACGAGGGACGTAATCGAGTAAAACCAGGGATGTTCCAAAAAATGCATTATCGTGCATTGACTCAAAAGACCAGGATCGGCAGCGAGCATCGTTAACCGACATCCTTGTAATCCTCGATTGATATCCATTGAAATTTCAGTCAATGCCAAGTGCCACTGGTCGCTGACCGACGTTACTTTCCCACTGACGGCCTTTAGTGCTTTAGCCAAGGCAGCGGTTCCAATATGCACCCGCGCAGTGATTAATTCTCCAAATTTCAACGTGTAGCGCTCGATCGCCCGCTGCGGGTCCCCATCAATCAGAGGAATCTGCAAGCCAAAAAGCGTGTCGAGAGCAATTATCATTTGGGATTGTTCGAAATCCGACAAACCCGAGCTGCCAATGGTAACCAGACGGTTTCCCTCGTCGATAGCTTCAATCATCGCGAAGACCGTGTCTTCAACTGTGCGGTGTGAAGTTTGCTATTTGGGGAAAGTGACCGAAGGGCGCGCGCACGAACAGACAAACACAAAAAGCGCCGCCTCCAGTTGTTCCATGGCCACCTTGGCGGAATCTATTTTGGCGCGATAGTGAGAGACAAGATCTCCATCATCTAACAATCTGATCAGTTTGATTCCAAGTGCTGGCAAGCGAGCTACGCGTCTTGCATCCAAAATGGTCACCATGGTCTGAGGAAGCAGAAGCGCTGCCGCAATCTTCGACTACATCTCCCGCTTCTTCGGCAGCTTTTGTCTCAGTATCTCAACGGGTTCGAAGAGGTCGCCGCGTTTGTCAAGGCGAGCAAGGACCTGGTCCGAGCGGAATTTCGAGAGATCGGCTTGTTTATTTCTCAGGCAGTTCGCGACTTCGTCCCAGGTGACCGGAGTTGAGGCGGTCGCTTCGTCCCTGACGCGGAGTGAATAGACGCAGATGGTTGTCTTGTGTTCGTCGTTTTCGCTCCAATCGACAAATACTTTTCCTTTGCGCGCCGCGTTCGACATATTTGAGGTGACAATGATTTCGCACCGAGCTAATCAGAGGAAACTCGCTTTCTGGTCGCGATGGAAAAAACGGCTATCCCTGCCCAGATGAGGTTCACAAAAGTGGAGGGATAGGATCCATAAAAGATCGTGTTTGCAGCCAACAGAAGACTTCCGCTGACATTAAGGACTTGATAAGCAGCCGAGTCTCCCTCCAATCTCTTGGATGAAACCATCGCATAAGCGACAAGAAGAGCAGCTGCGCCCGCCCAGCCGATTGCATCAAACCATACGTAATTGTTCATCTCTATAATCCTTGCCCTAACGATTACATCATATCTTCCATTTCTTCGGCAGCTTTTGTTTGAGTTTTTCGACCGCCTCGAAGAGGTCGCCGAGTTTTTCGACGCGGGAGAGGACCTGATCGGAGCGGAACTTCAGAAGACCAGCGTTTTTCTTTTTTAGGCAATTTTTAACCTCGTTCCAGCTGACTGGCGTCGAAACGGTGGGTTCTTCCCTCGCGCGGAGCGAATAAACGCAAATGGTGGTTTTGTGTTCGTCGTTCTGGCTCCAATCGACGAATACCTTACCTTTGCGCACTGCCTTGGACATGTTCGACGTCACCAGATCGGCGTGTTCGCGCTCCAGATGCTGGGCGAGAACGCCAGATAAATCCTTAGCCTCATCGTAAGTCACCGAAATATTCAGCGGCACATAAACCTGCAGACCCTTTGATCCGCTTGTTTTCGGAAATGATTTCAGTCTCATTTGGCCTAACAAATCGCGAACCCAAAGCCCGACCTGACAACATTGAACAATGTCAGCAGGGGCGCCGGGATCGAGATCGAACACCATCATGGTCGGGCGTTTGTCATTGTCTTTACGCGAAAGTGAGGTGTGGAGCTCGAGATCGGCGAGGTTTGCCGCCCAAATGAGAGTCGCCAAATCCTGCACCAGACAAAAATTCATCATGCGATCGTTGCTTTCGCTCCAAACCTGGGCCGTCTGCACCCATTTTGGCCGGTGCTTCGGGCAATTCTTTTCGTAAAAAAACTCACCCTCGACTCCATCGGGATAGCGCTTCATGGTAAGCGGGCGGTCTTTTAGATGCGGCAAAAGAGCGGATGCGACGCGGATGTAGTAATCGATCACCTGTCCCTTGGTGAATCCGACCTTCGGGTAAAGAACCTTGTCCAGATTCGATACCTGTATCTTGCGGTCTTTGACGATTAATTCAGCTTTGTTAGGCATGGCACGACGCGATTTCCTCCAAACCTTCGCATAAAGCTACGGCTTGGCAGGCGACTTCGCTCAGAATGACAAACAGTCAGGCGAAGAAGCGCTCGGGTGAGAGCATGGGTTGCGGCTTGCAAATGCGCGCGACGCAATGCTCCCAGCTTTCGTGGCCGCTCAAAATCTCAATCTCGACGCGCAGGAAATAAATCGGCACCTTCACTTTCGCTTCGGGGAGACGCGGCATGCGCACGGCGTCTTTCTCCGTAGTAACGATCATCACCAAATCGCGGCGAATGCAACGATTGATGAAGCTGGTTAACTCCGCCTCCGTGTAATAGTGATGATCGATGTAGCGCTTCGAAAGATCGACATGTGCGCCTAGTTTTTGCAAAGCGCCTTCGAAGCTTTCGGGCGCTGCGATCGCGCAGAGCGAGCCTATGAACGTGTCGCGCAAGGCATCGAGCGGCAATCGTTCGCTTGTATAAACGTCCTGGAGATAAAGCGGTTTGTGCGCGCATTCGATGATCTCGGCAGTACGATTGTAACGCCGAATGCGTTTCACGAGCGTATCATTAGACTCGCCGGTATTTTTAGTAATGAAGATGTAACTGGCCCGGCGTAGATTTCGGGGCGTTTCGCGCAGCGTGCCGCGAGGCAGCATGAATTCGTTGCCGAAGGGTGCTTGTCGATCCACCAACACCATGTCGAGACGATGTTTGAGATGCAGATATTGAAATCCGTCGTCGAGCAGGAGCGTATCGACATTCCATTTGTCGATGGCGAGCCGGCCGCTTTTTACCCGGTCCTTGTCCACGAGCACAATCACGTCCTTCAAATTGTGCGCGAGCATGTATGGCTCGTCGCCGGCTGTCAAAGAGTCGAGCAGCAACGATTTTCCATCGGATACAATCCGGGGCGAATCGGAGTCGCCTATGCGAAGCCGGCTCAGCCAGCCTCGTCTGCGCGGCACGCTTTTGTATCCGCGACTCAGAATGGCGACACGACGGCCGCCCGCCTGTAAAGCGCGCGCAAACTTTTCAACTATTGGCGTCTTGCCCGTGCCGCCGACTGTGAGGTTGCCAATACTAATCACGAGACAACCGACGGCGCGCTCACGGAAAATTCTTTTTCGGTAAAAATAGAGACGCAGCTGAACAAGACGCTCGTAAACAAACGAAAGCGCATAGAGAATTCCGCGGAGAATGGAGGCGCGAACACCATGCCGGCGCTCGAGAACGACGTCGATACCAAACTCTTCTAACCTTTCAAGCCGGCGGCCCATCTGGAATCAGTGATCAATGATCGGCGATCCGTGGTTGGAGAACGCGCGCGCCCCGGTTATCAGCGTGTGTGATGATTGTGTGCGCTGGCGTTCTTGCAGCACGCGCCATGGCGGCTGCAATTTTCTTGGGCGAATGAAGTGTAACGGCGGCGATCGTTGATCCACTGCCGCTAAGGAATGCGCCCAAGGCGCCGGCTTTTTCCGCCGCAGCGATTACGCTCGGCAAAAACGGGATCAGCTTCGCCCGGTACGGTTGATGCAAATGATCCCGGAAGGCACCACGTAAGTTGACATAATTGCCCGATGCCAACGCGGCCGTGATTGCGCAGGCGTTTGCGCAATTCTCGATCGCCCCGGCACGCGAAATCTTGGAAGGCAAAATTCTCCGCGCACTCGATGTTCGAATCTCGAGTTCAGGAATTAAGAGAACGAAATATAGCCGCAGCGAGACTTCAAAGCGCTGAAAGGCAGGACGAGTGCCGTGCTTGCCCAGTGCACGCGAGACGCTCGCGCTACTTTGCACGACGGTAAACCCCCCGAAAACCGCCGGCGCGGCGTTGTCCGGGTGGCCTTCCAATCGCGCACATAGCTCGAAGATCGACAATCGATCGAGCCGGGCACCGGTCAAGGCATTCAGAGCGCATAGGACGCCGAGCCGCGCCGTCACACTGCTGCCCAAGCCGCGTGAGACTGGAACGTTGCCTCGCGTCGAAACCGACAGTGAAAACGGAGCGCACCCTGTACGCTCAAAAAACAGACGCGCTGCCTCGCATGCGATAGGCGGCAGCTGAGACTTTCCACCCCTTATCACGGTTACATCATTGTAAATGCGCAAGGCCACACCAAGACAATCAAAGCCAGGGCCGAGATTGGAAGTGCTTCCCGGAACGCGCACGGTGACCTGTTGCATAGTTCGGCAGTCAAGTTCTGAACACGACGCGGGAGTGTAACGCGAGGGGAACGGGCGGCAACCGATCCATTGCATACCGTCTCCTGCGAAGTACTGCTACAGGGAGCACGATGATAACCAAATCCGGCTGGATCAATGCAAACCTGCTTCGCGATTTCGAAGCAGAGGGGACGGACGCCCACAGGCTTTGCACGATCGAGGACGGTTGGATGGAACGCTTTGGACGCGACATCCTCATCTCGTTCAAAAGAGTTCTGGCCCGCGAACGCTTGGTAAACGAGCTCGAATGGTGGGCGAACTCCTCCAAGTTCAAGTTCGAACGTATTTTCGCCCGGTTCGTCGCTCAGAAAAACGAAGAACGGGAACCGCCACGCCTCATATTTGGCGACCCGAGTGAAAACTTGCAGACCATCGCCTGTGAGCGACACCTCAAGTTTGGAATCGATTTCGGTGCTGGTTACTCTGTAGGGCTCTTTGTCGATCAAAGAGAAAACCGGCGCTACGTGCGTCACATTTCGCCGAAGCGGCTCTTGAACTGCTTTGCCTATACATGCTCCTTTTCTGTTAGCGCCGCATACGCTGGAGCCGTTACCCTTAATGTCGACCTTTCCAAGAAAGCATTGACGCGGGGCCGGGAGAATTTCGCGTTGAACGGCTTGTCAACGATCGATCATCATTTCATCGCCGACGATGTGATGGCGGTATTGCGCCGGCTTGCGCATAAAGGAGAAAAGTTCGATGTTATCATTCTCGACCCACCTACCTTTTCACGCTCGCCAAAAGGAAAAACGTTTCAGGTCGAAAACGATTTTGAGAAACTGCTCGTTGACGCTCTCGAGTTAGCGGAGCGGGATAGTCACATCCTGCTTTCGACGAACTGCTTCACTCTGCGCGAACATGCTCTTGAAGTAATGGCCCGCTACGCGTTAAAGGCGACGCGGCGCGCGGCCACGTTTCACCGGCAACCTGCCCTGCCCGATTTTCCGCCGGGCGCGGGCGCCAGCTCAATTTGGCTGATTTTGCGTTGACGAGCTCGATGCACGCAACAGGGAACCAGAATGCGAATCATTAAGCAAAATGGAACACTCATCTGCTGAAGCCGTCGCCGAGTTTCCCGAGCGTGGAGTGCATTGGGTAAAAGACCAAGTCGAGGCTATTCTTAGCGAAAGCGAGAGTTACGTGCGCCAAAAACCGGCCCAGTCTCTCCTGTACGCATTTGTCGCAGGATACATTTTGAATCGGCTGCCGCTGGGCCGAATTTTTGGCGGTCTCTTTCGCCTTCTTGTCGTCGCGTTGAGACCGGCGATCTTAATCTACGGTGCCACAAAATTATATCAGGCGGTTCAAGAAGTGGAATAGGGTTGCGGAGACGTCCGCCGCGGCGAGCGCCAGTACATCATTCCTCCAGCGTGAAACCGATTTTCAGCGTCACCTGCCAGTGACCGATTTTGTCCTTCTCGATGTAGCCGCGTGTCTCGGCCACCTCAAACCATCGCATGTTGCGAATGGTTTTCTGGGCCCGCGCTAGCGCATTTTTCACCGCTTCCTCAAACCCATCTGGCGAGGAACCGACTAACTCAATTTTCTTGTAAATATGATCAGCCATACACGCATTATGGTCAGAAAGATTGCTCGAAAACAACAAAACGATTTCGTGCGCTTTAAAGTCGGCAAATTTGCTTTACAAAAGTACTTCGATTCAGGCAACCTCGCATTGTGCGAAGATTGCTCGCGGCCTGTTTATCGCTTTTTGCTGCTCTGTCTTCCGCGCAGGCTCAGGATCAGGAAAGCAAGCTGGTCGATCGGCTGCTGAAACCGGACATGACTCTGCAGAATTCGGTGCAGAACAAAAAATTTCTCGTCGATCGAACGTCCATAAATAAACAGGCGACTGTCGGAACGTTTTATATCCAGAAAAAATCGAATTCAAAAAGCTTTTCCCAAACACGCGAGTTCTCGGCGCGGCAATTCGATTCTCAACCTTTCCGGGGCCAGCGCAGCGCGTCAGGCATTTCGACGAAGCAAGCAATCGGAAATTCGCAGTCCGCTTATGCAGCTCGATCTGCGCGTGGCGTTCGCGATGCTCCTCAATCTGATAAAAAAGTTGCCAGCCGTTCTTACGCCGATAACAGGCCCTTCCTCGATCAAGGTAAAAGTCAGAAATGGCTCACGAGAAAGAATAGACCGCTCACCATTGACGAGGTGCGCGAGTTGCTGAACAAAAACAAGTAGCGCTCGTCCGCCTGTGGCGGATGCGCTATTCTTTGTTTGAGCATGCAACCGGATGAAGCTTTCGCGCTTTTAAGGCAAGGAGCCGCGCAAATCATCAGCGAGACAGAACTGCGCGAAAAACTCGCGCTCGGGCGGCCGCTGCGTGTAAAACTTGGTGTCGATCCTACGACCTCCGACATTCATCTTGGTCATACCATCGTTCTGCGAAAACTACGGCAGTTTCAGGATCTGGGTCACCAAGCGGTTCTCATCATCGGTGATTTCACGGGAATGGTCGGTGATCCAAGTGGACGCTCCGCTACACGACCGCAATTAACGCACAAGGAGGTAATGGCAAATGCCGAAACCTACCGGGAACAGGCGTTCAAGATTCTCGATCCCGCACGTACGGAGACAGTCTGCAACGGCGACTGGTTTCGGGCGATGTCGTTCGAAGATGTCATTCGCCTCAACAGCCGTGTGACGCTGCAGCAAATGCTGCAGCGCGAAGATTTCAAGGCACGCATCGACAATCAGCACGCCATCCACGCGCACGAAATCCAGTATCCAATCATGCAAGCCTGGGACTCGGTGATGGTGAAGGCGGATGTGGAACTCGGCGGCACGGATCAGCTTTTCAACATTTTAATCGGGCGCGACTTTCAAAAGGACGAGGGCTTGCCGCAGCAGGTCGTTTTTCTTCTTCCGATTCTTGAAGGCTTGGACGGCTCCAAAAAAATGAGCAAAAGCCTCGGCAATTTCATCGCGATCAACGAACCAGCCACAGTGATGTTCGGGAAACTAATGAGCATCTCAGATGATTTGATGGCGCGTTATTATCCGTTGCTTCTTGGAAAGGCGGCGCCGGCTGCGGCGCATCCGCTGGAAGCTAAGAAGGAACTCGCGTTTGCCATCGTGCAAACTTATCACTCTACGGCGATCGCCCAAAAAACACTCGATGAATGGAACCTGCGTTTCAGCAGACGCGATCTCGAGCACGTGGAACTGCCGACATTTTCCGCAAGGGGCCTCGATGATCATGACCTTGTCAGCCTGGTTTGGAGCGCTTATCGCGAAGCATTTGGCCTCGAAAAATCGCGAAGCGAATCCTCCCGGCTAATTCAACAGGGAAGCGTTGAGCTGGACGGGCAGAAGATTCGCGACCCAAAGGCGGCGATCAAACTCAAATCCGGTCAAGTTCTTCGTCTCGACAAGAAGCACGCGGTGCGAATTGCGTAGTCGTCTGCGAACGGCAAAAGAGCCATTCAAACCTTCCTGGCTTGATGGCTCTCCGAATTCCCTTCGTTTCCTCAGGCTGGCGCCGTTTGGAACATGGGCAACACCGGCGCGTGATCGAGGTAGCTCGCCGCGATACCTTCGAAGTGCGCGCGAATACTTCGCAGTTCAGCCGTCACAAAACTATCGACAAAATGCAGGCGTCGATCCAGCCAGGCAAACAATTTGTTCCTGATCTCATAGTGCACCGCCAGCGTAATCTCGGTGCAGTTTGGGCGAATTTCGGTGAAATCAACGATTCCCATCAGCTCGATATTTCCGCCCGCGGACTCGAACGCATACTGGTCGGGCGGGTCGCTATCGACCGACAAAAGCACCGTGTGCGCCTCAAATCCGAGCGGACCCCGAAAGCTAAAATCGACCGTTTTAGACGAAGTCACCATGGCCCTCGTCACCATGAGGAACTGTCGCCGGTACGATTGGATACTGGCCAGACGGGCTTTGCACTCTGCCAACGGCTGGCTCATGTGTAAGGTTTTTTGTAAGAGCATAGGATTACGTGTTTTATTGCATTCAACATAGAGCAATAGGAATGCCAGCCAGTTTGCCGAGGAAAACGTGGTGGGCGACGCCCGAATGTGTCCATTTCATTTACACTTCTGTATCACGCCGGCACGCTCCCGCCCTTAAGTCGAATCAATCATAGATCGCCAGTCAGACGGTAGTTCAGTCAGATTTTCACCTAATCCACCCAGCAACGGAACATTGAGGATTTTCTTCAGAACATCGGCATTGGTCGCCGCCGCTGTGTCGCTCGTGCCCGGAACGGCAATCAATGCAACCCCCAAACAACGCAAGTTGTGCTCAGCAATGCTTCGCACGGTGAGCACGGTGTGATTAAGACAGCCGAGCCTGTTCTGCGCCACTACGAGAACTGGCACCTTCATTGCACTAGCCAAGTCGCTCACGAAATAATCGGGTCGAATGGGCACAAGCCAGCCGCCGACGCCTTCCACGATGACGTGCTCAACCCGCTTCTGAAGGGCGTGAAAAGCAGTCAGAATATGCTCGATGTCGATGTTCACCTGTTCCATGAGGCTGCCTACAATGGGAGCGGCCGGCGTCCGCAACCAAACCGGATTAACCTCGTCAATTGTCAGGTCATTACTGTACGCGGCCAGCAGAAGCTCTGCATCCTGACGATCTCCGCAGCAAATCGGTTTCATTCCGGCACATGACCTCCCTGATGCGCGCAACAGACGCAACAGCTGGATTGCGGTCCGCGTTTTGCCGACACCAGTGTCTGTCCCGGTGATAAAGAGGCTCACGCGACCTGCTTCACGCGTTCCGGTGCAGTAGCTGTGCGACCTGCGGTGATTGTTTGTAGCATCGACCGGAAAATCTTCGCGCCATCTGCGCTGTCGAGCCGCGCATCCGACGCGCGGTCAGGATGAGGCATTAACCCGAAGACGTTGCCTTCGCGATTGCAGATACCAGCAATATTCTCAATTGAACCATTTGGATTCGCCCCGGAAACAATGCGACCTTGTCTGTCGGCATATCGCAGAATCACTTGTTGGTTCGCATTGAGCTCGCGGAGCGTTTCTGGGTCTACATAGAAGCAACCTTCCCCATGTGCAACGGGCAAACGAAGGAGCGCCCCCTTAGGGCAACCGTGGGTAAACGGCGAATCATCCACCTCGACGCGCGTTGTAACCATGTCGCACACGAACCGCAGCGATCGATTCCGCACGAGTGCGCCCGGCAAGAGACCAGCTTCGCACAAAATTTGGAACCCGTTGCATGTGCCTAGCACCAGTTTGCCCGCGTGCGCATCACTGATCACAGCTTTCATGATGGGCGAAAAGCGAGCAATAGCGCCACAGCGAAGGTAATCGCCATACGCAAATCCTCCTGGCAGCACGATCGCGCCAAAATCATCGAGCGAGGTTTCCTTGTGCCAGACGTACTCAGCACGCAATCCGTCCAGTCCGTTGATCGACGCGACGCAATCCTGATCGCAGTTTGAACCGGGAAATCGGATGACGGCAAATTTCATATCGGTCTAATGTGTGGCTGCGGCTGCGCGTTGCTCAGCATGATAATCGTTCACCACGAGACAAGCGTGAATGACTCCTGGAATCCAGCCGAGCAAAGTCAAAATGATGCTGAGGAAGAAACTGGCAATCCGACCGGTCATAAGTACTGCAAGCGGCGGCAGCACCACGCAGAAAAAATATCGCAACGCTTTCATTTCCGCTTCGTTGTCTTTGGCCTCTGTAGTCGAACGTTGAGCGCCTGCCCCGCCGAAGCCTTGCGGCGGCGGGTTGGACGTTCGACGTTGGGAGTTTTCTTCTGATTTCTGCCTTCCGCTTTCTGCAGCTCATAATCCTCGATCACCGGATTCGACAGCAAATCCCGGCAAAGATGGTGCAACCGCGATTCAAGGTCTCCGTTTTGTCCCTCAATATCGATCTCCATGTATTTGCCGATCCTGACGCTGCGGACCTCAGGCATTCCCAGGTGCTGCATCGCGTCACGCACCGCGTTGCCTTGTGGATCGAGCACCGCCGCTTTTGGCATGACGATCACCCTTGCCTTCATCACCTCACCATATTTGCAGCCAGCACGCGAACAAGTGCAATCCCTGAGAAGCTCCGCTTACAACGGTGTGTCTAATCGAAATCGGAGATATCCTTCAGTGCACACCTATTTTCTGCTAACATTAGCTTACTTCAAAACGATGACGTCCAGCGCTCCATCCCGGCGGAGCACGTTCACTCCTACGTCGCCTTCATCGTGTCTGGTGAGCAGAAGATCAACTCGCGCATCTCCTATTTTCAGATCACGAATGCTCACCTCCGGAAGGAAGGCCGGCAAAACTGGCTTCGAAAACACCACCGTTTGTTCGGGGGCCAACACGCTCAAGCCGAGACAAGCTTCGAGCAAAAGAAAAACCGCACCCGACGCCCAAGCCTGCGGATTGCAGGCTACGGGATAGAGCGTCGGAGATTCACCAGGCCGCCTGGGGAAGCCGCAAAATAGTTCCGGCAGACGATGCAGATCGAAGAAAAGACTGGCGTCGAGCAAACCTGCGAGAATCATCGCCGCCGACTCCTTCAATCCGTATCGGGCAAATCCCGCGGCAATTAAGGCGTTATCGTGCGGCCAGACCGATCCATTGTGATAGGACATGGGATTGTAGCGCGCCTCGCTGCTAGCCACCGTACGGATGCCCCAACCGGAGAACGATGTTTCGTCTGTGAGCGTCGTCGCTACACGGCGCGCGTGCTCCTGTGTCGCGACACCGGCGAAAAGACAGTGCCCCGCGTTCGATGTTCGCACTTGGCAAGGCTGCTTGCTCCCATCCAACGCAAGGGCGTAAGTGGAAAGGTCATCACACCAAAACGCTTTCTCGAACCGGCGACCGAACGCTTCTGCCTGTTTTGACAACTCGCGCGCACGTGCAGCGTCCTCGAGTATCCTGGCAAGCTCACTGGCTGCGGTCTTTGCGGCGTACACATAACCCTGCACCTCGCAAAGCGCGATTGGTCCTTCGGCAGAAGCGCCGTCCCTGTGGAAAATCGCGTCGTGAGAATCCTTCCAGCCCTGATGGATCAGACCGTGTTTCGCTTTGCGAGCATATTCCACGAAACCGTCGCCATCTGAATCGCCATAACGATCGATCCACTCAAGCGCGCCCTCGATATTTGGCCAAATTGACTCTACGAAGGCGCTGTCGCCCGTGCGCTTGTGATATGCGCCGGCGAGCATAACAAAGAGCGGCGTCGCATCGATGCTGCCGTAGTAGCGCTTAAACGGAATCTCTCCCAACGTAGCCATTTCATCCGCGCGCATCTCGTGTAGCACCTTGCCGGGCTCCGCGTCTTGCTCCGGGCTGTGCGCGTCGGCCTGGGTGGCTGCCAGGTACGCCAGGACGCCACGCGCGACAGAAGGATCAAACCACAGACACTGGAGCGCGGTGATGATTCCGTCCCGGCCGAATACCGTGCTAAACCATGGAACACCAGCGTAAGGATACGGGCCATAGGACGTTTCCGTTCGCATCATGTGGAGATCGGCGAGGGAACGGTTCAGCCAATCGTTGAACTGTTCGTTTCCGGTAAAAATCTGCGGCTCTCGGGCGCGCGCGCGTTCGAGGGCACTCGCCGCCTCCTCCACAACGCTCTCGTAGCAAGGCCTGATCTCGTTTCGCGAATCGCCATCCACTTCGCATGCAATCGCGCACCGGTAGCTGGCATCTTTACCGGATTCCAGCCGAATTTGAAACGTGCCGACGGACTCGTTTAGCCGAGTAGGCGGCGGATCGAAAACGATTCGCGTCCGGCGAACGCGGTTGTCCAACCCTTCGTACGCGAGGACAAGCCCATCCTTCGTAACCTCCGTTTCCAAGCGACGGCCGCGACGTTCTCGGTTCATGCCGCGCAGCTCGAAAATGTCGGCAAAATCAGCATCGAATTCGATTGCGAAAGAAACATCGACAGTTGCGCGTCCGTAGTTATGGATTCGAAGCCGCTCGTGACACGTTTTCTCCCACAAAATCTTCGACCGGAACACGTGCACTGTTCCTCGTGGAATTACTATCTCGCCATCCCGCCAGGCATCGGGGTTCGTGGCGTCCACCGCCATCACCGCGTTGTCTTCTCTGACGGTCGAACTGAGCAGCAGCGGACGATCCTTTCCGAGCTTCAACGTCAAGCGAGACAAAAACCGAGTATCCTGATAGTAAAGGCCGAGTTCACCGGTCCCGAATGTCTCGATGTCACCGAACCGGTCGAACACAGCGAAGGTATCCCCCTGTTTCAATACCCGGGTGCGAACATCGACGCGGGCGGACGATGAACGAATATAAAATTCATTCCTGACACGGATGACTTCTCTGGCCATTTACGCACGCGCCTCCAACGCCTCGTCCTCCGTGTCCCTAATTAACCGCTCGTACACCCGCACGTAGTCATGAGCCATTCGAGTGGCTGTGAAGCGTTGCTCGAAGACTTCGCGACAACGTTTCCGGCTCAACTCCGGTACGCGCCGAACCGCTTCCACTGCATCTTTCAACTCCTCGACGATGAACCCTGTGTAGCCCTCTTCCATCACCTCGGGAACTGCGCCGCTACGGTATGCAATCACGGGTGTGCCACATGCCATCGCTTCAATCATCACCAGCCCAAATGGCTCCGGCCAGTCGATCGGGAAAAGCAAAGCGTAAGCATTTCCCAGGAAATCAACCTTTTCTCCTTCACTGATCTCGCCGACGAACTCCACAAGGGGCTCACCGAGCAATGGTTCGACCACCAACTTAAAATAGTCTTTATCGACTCGATCCACCTTGGCCGCAATTTTAAGCGGGATCTGCACCTGCTTGGCAATTTCGATTGCGCGGTCCACTCGTTTTTCGGGCGAAATCCGTCCCATAAAGGCAAGGTAGGTTCCCGGCTCTGCACGGAACCGATACAGGTCAGCAGGGATCCCATGGTAAACGGTGGCCTGCCAGTTTGCCCAAGGCAAGGGCTCCCTCTGCGCATTCGAGATCGAGACTACCGGCATGTCTCGAAACTCCTGATAAAGAGGGACGAGGTCTGGAATATCGAGACGCCCGTGCAATGTCGTCAGATGCGTTATCGGCTGACGACGGCTCAACGGAAAATGTAGATAGTCCGCATGAAAATGGACGATCTCGAACTGTGCCGCGCGTTGGAACACATTTTCAAGCATCAAAATTTGGTGCGCTAACTCATCTATGCAGTGCTTGTCGAAGCGCAATGAACGCCGGCACGCCGCTACGAGCCGGGCCCTGGTCACTGAGTCTCCGCTTGCAAACAGCGTTACCTCATGACCCTGGCGAACCAATTCTTCAGTGAGATACGATACAACCCGTTCCGTTCCGCCGTAATATCTGGGCGGCACGCTCTCATAGAGCGGCGCTACTTGAGCAATTCGCATAACAGTTCCAACCCCAATTGATACGGACCTGCTCAAAATTTTCGGCCCAATCTAATCAGGTCAAATCACAAGTGCGCAGACCGACGCGCGCGCTGCGGCTTTCCCTTAACCTTCGCGAACAACATCGGTGTGCTTTTTATCTTCGCGTAAGCCAAGGAAAACGGGCGCACGCAACTTTCCATCGCGGGTCCATTCGGCGAATTTGATTTCGGCCACAAACTTCGGGTTGACCCAGTGCATCTTTCTCATGATCGATGGGGTGATTCCCTGCACCCATTGGCCATTTTGTTTTAAGGGCAGATCGACGAATGGGCAGTCAGCGCATCGTTCGGCCTGCAATTTTTTATGCAAGATCGACAAGGATTTTGCGGTGAACCCGGTGCCGACTTTGCCGGCGAAAACGAGTTTTTTGTTCTCGTAGTAGCCAACCAGAATTGCGCCGAAATGTTTGCGCGCGCCCTGCGGCGGCGTGTATCCGCCAATGACGAATTCCTGTTCGTTAACGCATTTGAGCTTGATCCATGCGCCGCTGCGACGCCCTGGCTCGTAAACCGAGTTGCGTTGTTTGCCCACAATTCCTTCCAGGCCGCGGCGTTTCACCTCATCCAGCAGTGCTTTGGCGTCTCCCCCAATCGCGCCTGAGTAGCGAATCGGGTCGCCAATATCGGCGCACAGTTTCTCGAGAACGTTTTTCCGCGCCTCCAATGGTAGTAATACCAGACTTTTGCCATCGAGCTGAAGCAGGTCGAATGCGTAAAAATAAATCGGCGATTTTCCCCCTTCCATTTCGCGCGTTTGAAGAAGTTGAAACGACGAACGGCCCTGCTCGTCGAGCGCAACCACTTCGCCATCCATCACGCATTCCCGCACTGGCAGATTTTTAACAGCCTCCACGATCTCCGGGAAGCGCCCGGCCAATTCATTTTGATTTCGCGATAGGAGCGAGACTTTTTGGCCAATCTTGACTGCAAGTAGCCGGATACCGTCGAATTTGAGCTCGTAAATCCAATCACCCCCCTTCGATGGTTGATGGGCAAGTTTTGCTTTCATGGGCTCGACGAACTGCGCTCTCATCGAGGGTAAATCTGGTAGGGACGGCTCGCCGAGCCGTCCACGTCCGGCCCCGGACGTAATTTGCCGGCGCGCCCGGCGGTCGCGCCCTACCATCGCTTTTCGAATCTGCGCTTTAAATTGCGATGTTGGGCTCTCATCCATTTTGCGATTGGATTCCCATTCGGCATCGCGGGCTTCGGAGATTTGTTTCATGGTTCGGCCGGTCTTGACCGATTGATCTTCGAGTTTTTTCGAAATGGGTTTTGCGTCGGCTCCCGTTTTCAAGATCAGCCATGGGTTCTTCTCGCCGTTTCGACCGCGGATTCGCACCAGTGTCCATTCGCCTTTCGCTTTTTTGCCGTCGAGAACAAGATGCAGTTTGCCCTCGCGCAAAGATTGAGAGGGCTGTTCGCCGTAAACATAATAAGTGCCACGGTCCCAAACCATCACCGTGCCGCCACCGTATTGCCCCTCGGGAATGACGCCTTCGAAGTCTTCGTAATCGATTGGGTGATCTTCGACTTCCACCGCAAGATGTCTTTCGCCCTTGCTCCAGGGAAGCCCCTTCGGCAGCGCCCATGATTTCAAAACGCCTTCCATTTGCAGCCGGAAGTCGTAATGCAGACGCCTCGCATCGTGTTTTTGAATGACAAAGCGCGACGCGCCCCGCACCGCCTTTGGCAATGGCTTTTCTCCTTTCGGCTCTGAAGTCTTCCGGAAATCCCGTTTCGCCTTGTATTCCTTAAGGCCCATTTCCCGGCAACCTAACCACGGATTATCCGCCTGCACGCGAAGTTACGGCGGGCACGCGCGGAATGGTAGCAAGCTACGATTCGGTCGGAAGCGGTTCGCCCATCAGATAGCGCGTGAAACGGCGGATAACGATGTTCTCGCCCAGCTCGGCGATCTTGGCTTTGACAAGGTCGCCTATCGTTTGATCCGGATTTTTGATGAACCCTTGCTCGAGCAGACAAATGGTACTGAAAAACTTGTCGAGTTTTCCATCGACAATTTTCTCTACGACATTCTCCGGTTTCCCTTTCGCCTGTGCCTTGTAAATCTCGCACTCGACATCGATGAGATTTCCGGGAACATCTGCGCGGCTGACGTAAAGCGGGTGCGCCGCAGCGATGTGCAAGGTAATGTCTTTGACGAAGGCACGAAAGTTTTCATTCTTTGCCACGAAATCAGTCTCGCAATTTACTTCCACGAGCACGCCAACCTTGCCCTGCTGGTGAATGTAAGACGCAACGATTCCTTCCCTAGTCGCGCGCGACGCTTTTTTGCTAGCGCTGGCAATGCCCTTTGTGCGCAGAATCGCCTCGGCTTTTGCGAAGTCGCCGCCCGCTTCCACTAAAGCGCCCTTGCAATCCATCATTCCTGCGTTCGTTTTTTCGCGGAGTTTTTTGACCAGTTGCGGATCGATTTCTGTTGTTGCTTTCATTGAACGTTAGGCGTTGGATATTTTCTCCCGACTACGCCGACACTCCGGCCATTTCGATTTGCTCCCGAATTCTAGCTTCGTTGCTTCCCGAAACGATGGCGTCCACCAGCTTCTGCAAAATCACGCGAATCGCGCGAATCGCGTCGTCATTCCCTGCGATCGGATAATCGACCAGATCAGGGTCTGCGTTGGTATCGACGATCGCCGCGACTGAAATCCCAAGGCGGCGCGCCTCGTTCACCGCGTTTTGCTCGCGTGTGGTGTCAACTACGACCAGGGCCTCAGGCAACTGCGCCATCTCGACTATCCCCTCCAAATTGCGCCGCAGTTTCGCCGCTGCGCGATGGAGAGCGGCCAGCTCCTGTTTGCCCATCTTTTTGTAATCGGGCGATTGCTCGATCTGCTCGATATATTTCAGCCGCCCAATGCTCTTGCGAATCGTGGAAAGATTCGTCAACGTGCCGCCAAGCCACCGTTGATTGACGTAAAATTGGCCGCAGGCCAGCGCGGCTTCCTTGATCGCTTCCTGCGCCTGTTTCTTGCAACCCACGAACAAAATCCTGCCGCCGCGGCGGACGACCTCCTGAAGAAACTCCGTCGCGCGCTGGAGCTGTCGGACTGTTTCATCCAGATTGATGATATAAATCTGATTGCGCTGTTCGAAAATGAACGGCTTCATCTTCGGGTTCCAACGCTTGGTCTGGTGTCCGAAATGGACACCAGCCTCGAGGAGTTCCGGCACTAATTCTGTTGTGTCAGCCATAAAAAAAGCGCCGGCCGAGTGGCCCGGCGGGCTTGGAATATGGAATGGCGCTGCGCGGATGGCAAATTCAATTTCCCTGGAACTTCATCGCTTTCGGGAGATTCGCTCGGCGTAACGCGCTAGCACCCAGCAAAGATCCGAGAGCCGATTGAGGTAACGCAAAATCTCAGGGTTAAAACCGTTTTCCTCGACCATGAACTTGGCGACGTGTCGTTCGGCACGACGGCACGTTGCCCGCGCAAAATCGAGGGCAGCCGAAACCGCTGTCGCTCCAGGGACCGCCCAGTCTTTCGGATAAAGGAATTTATCTTTCTCAAGATCGACGATGACGCCGGTGATTCGATCAACCATGGCTTCGGTTGTTAGCTGAAAGCCATCTTTGACGTAGCGTTCGCGATCGTTCGGCGCCGTTGCCAGCTCGCCCATGACAACAATCAAATCTCTCTGCGCGGCTAGGATTTCGTCTGAGAGGAACTTTTTCTTTGAAAAGGCGCGAACGAGACCGAGCGCAGCGGTCAATTCATCGAGGCATCCATAGGCGTCAACGCGGGCATCGCTCTTCGACACACGGCGCCCGTACATTAGCGAGGTTTCGCCCTTGTCGCCGGTTTTAGTGACGATCGACATCAGGCAAATTGTAGGGCGTTTCTGTGAACTCCGAAAGCTTTCGGAGCTGGCTCAGATGCCGTACAGACAATGTCAATCTCAGCCGAGCGCTGGTTGCGGCTCGGCTTCTTCCATGACGGCGGCGCCGACCGGCTCGCCTTTCTCAACCAGCTTGATCTCGCGATGTTGGGCGAAGCCAGTACCGGCGGGGATCAAGTGACCCATGATCACGTTTTCCTTGAACCCTCGTAGCTTGTCCACCTTACCCAGCGTCGCGGCTTCGGTGAGCACACGAGTCGTGTCTTGAAACGATGCGGCTGAGATAAAGCTGTCGGTCTCCAGCGATGCTTTGGTGATGCCGAGCAACACCGGAACGGCTTCTGCCGGTTTGCCACCCTTCTCGACGACCTTCTTGTTTTCTTCTTCGAAGTCGAGCTTGTCTACCTGGTCGCCCCAGAGCAATGAAGTATCGCCCGGGTCAGTGATTTTCACTTTACGCAGCATCTGGCGCACGATGATCTCGATGTGTTTATCGTTGATCTCCACGCCTTGCAGCCGATAGACTTCCTGCACTTCGTTGACCAGATGTTCTTGCAATTCCTGCGGCCCGCACACTTCCAAAATCTCGTGCGGCACAATTGGGCCTTCGGTGAGTTGCTGACCCTTCTTCACGAAATCGCCTTTGAAGACGATGATGTGCTTCGTGAGCGGGATCAGATGCTCTTCTTCTGCGCCCGTCTCTGGATCTTTCAAAATTAAGCGCCGTTTTCCGCGGACAGTCCCGCCCATCTCAACAATGCCGTCGATCTTGGCGATCTCGGCCGCATCTTTCGGCCGGCGCGCCTCGAACAATTCGGCCACGCGCGGCAGACCGCCGGTGATGTCCTTGGTTTTCGCCACTTTCCGTGGTGTTTTTGCAAGCAACGCGCCCGCGCGCACTTTCTGTCCTTCTTCGACGACGACGTGCGCGCCAGCCGGGATGGAATAGCTGGCAAGCACTTCTTTCTTGTCATCGACGATGACCACCTGCGGATGCAAATCTTCTTTGTGCTCGATAATCACGGTGCCCATGAGGCCGGTTGCTTCATCGACATCGCGCTTGATGGTTACACCCGCAATCATGTCGCGGAACTCAATCTTGCCGCCCTTATCGGTGAGAATCGGCACGTTGTACGGGTCCCACTGCACGAACGTCTCCCCTTTCTTGACCGACGCGCCGTCGTCCTTGGAAATCATGGAGCCTATGACCACGTTGTAGCGCTCGAGCTCGCGGCCCTCTGCATTGTGCACGCTAATGGAGCCGTTCTTGTTCAAAACGATCCAGCTTCCGTCAAGCGCCTGGACCGTTCGCAAATCGTTGAATCGGACCGCGCCATCGTTCTTCGCTTTGATGATCGGTTGCTTGAATGTCTGGCTGGCCGTGCCGCCGATGTGGAAGGTCCGCATCGTTAACTGTGTTCCCGGCTCGCCGATGGATTGCGCTGCGATGATGCCAACTGCTTCGCCCAGCTTCACGAACTGGCCGGTCGCGAGGTTGCGCCCGTAGCACATTGCACAAACGCCGCGGCCGCATTCGCACGTCAGCACCGAGCGGATCTTTAAACTCTCCACGCCAATGCGCTGCAACTCCGCCGCAATCTTCTCGTCGATATACTGATTGGCCTTCACAATCTTTTTCTTCTTGTCCACCGGGTCGGCGATGGTTTCGCAACTGACGCGACCGATGATGCGCTGGGCAAGATCGACTACTTCTTCATCACCCTCGTAAATCGAGCGCACCACGATTCCATTTACCGTCCCGCAATCTTCCGCATTGATGATCACGTCCTGCGCCGCGTCCACGAGCTTGCGGGTCAAATAACCGGAGTCGGCTGTCTTGAGCGCCGTGTCGGCAAGCCCCTTGCGCGCGCCGTGAGTGGAAATGAAGTACTCAAGCACGCTGAGGCCCTCGCGAAAGTTCGACGTGATCGGGCGCTCGATGATTTCGCCGCTCGGCTTGGCCATTAAGCCTCTCATACCGGCGAGTTGACGCACCTGTTGCCGGTTACCGCGCGCGCCGGAATCCACCATCAAATAGACAGGATTCAGCTCTTTGCGACCCTCGTTGTGCTCGAGAGTGCGAAACATGACACTGGAAATTTCGTCACCCGCATGGGTCCAAATATCGATGATTTTGTTGTAACGCTCGCCGTCGGTGATAATGCCTTTGCGGTATTGCTGCTCCACCTGACGGATTTGCCTGTAGGCATTTTCCAGCTCGGTCTGTTTCTCTTTCGGAATGATCATGTCCGAAATGCCAATCGAAATACCGGCCTTGGTCGCCTCGGTAAAGCCGAGTTCCTTTAATTTGTCTAGCGTAGCGACCGTTTCTGCTGGTCCTGCAATTTGGTAACAGCGCCAGATAATGTCGCTCAGCTGTTTTTTCCCGGCCGGTTTATTGAAGAACCCAAGCTGCTTGGGCCAAATCTCGTTAAACACAACACGTCCAGCCGTAGTCTCGATCGTTTTGGCCGCAGCATTTCCGTAAATCGTTTGCCGACCGAAGTCAGGGTTCTTCAACCGAATGCGGTCGTGCGTGCGAATGGTCCCTTCCGTCATGGCAAATTCCACCTCCGCAGCATCGGCAAAAAGTGGAAGCCGCCCGTCGCCATCGCCTCCGGCTGCACGCCGCGGATTCTGAGTAAGGTAATAACACCCGAGCGTGATGTCCTGCGACGGTGTGGTAATCGGCTTGCCGCTCGATGGCGAGAAAATATTATTCGGCGCTAGCATGAGCATGCGCGCCTCCAATTGAGCTTCAACCGACAGAGGCACGTGCACCGCCATCTGGTCGCCGTCGAAGTCCGCATTGTAAGCGGTGCAAACGAGCGGATGAATGCGGATGGCCTCGCCCTCGATCAGTAGCGGCTCGAATGCCTGGATCGACAATCGATGCAAAGTTGGTGCGCGATTGAGCAGCACCGGATGGCCCTTGGTTACTTCCTCGAGAATGTCCCAAACCTCCGATGTCTGGCGTTCGATCATTTTCTTGGCGCTGCGCACGGTGTGCACATACCCGAGGTCCTTCAGACGGCGAATGATAAACGGCTCGAAAAGAACGAGCGCCATTTTCTTCGGCAGACCGCACTGCTGAAGTTTCAATTCCGGGCCGATGACGATGACGGAGCGCCCTGAGTAATCGACGCGCTTGCCGAGCAAATTTTGGCGGAAACGTCCGCCTTTGCCTTTGAGCATATCGCTGAGCGATTTCAGCGGCCGATTGCCTGCGCCGGTCACCGCGCGACCATGCCGGCCATTGTCGAACAAAGCGTCCACCGCTTCCTGCAACATTCGTTTTTCGTTGCGAATGATCACGTCCGGCGTCTTGAGCATGAGCAGATTCTTGAGCCGATTGTTGCGATTAATCACCCGGCGATAAAGATCGTTCAGGTCGGAAGTGGCAAAGCGACCGCCTTCGAGGGGAACCAACGGTCGCAGATCCGGCGGGATGACCGGCAACACATCGAGAATCATCCACTCAGGGCGCGCGTGCGAATTCTGGAAACCTTGAACGAGCTTGAGCCGTTTTGCGAGCTTTTTACGAATCTGTTTGCTCTTGGTCGCGCTCATCGCTTTCTCGAGCTCTTTGTTGAGCTTGTTGAGATCGATTTCGGCGAGAAGCTTCTTGATCGCTTCTGCACCCATGCCCGCGACGAAGTCTTCGCCATACTGCTCCTGCGCTTCACGGTACTCGACTTCGTTGAGCAGTTGTGCTTTCTGCAATGGCGTCTTGCCCGGGTCGATCACGATGTAATCCTCATAGTAGATAACGCGCTCCAACTGCCGCGCTGTCATGTCGAGCATCAGCCCGATGCGCGACGGCATGCATTTGTAGAACCAAATGTGCGAAACCGGCACGGCCAATTCGATGTGGCCCATCCGTTCGCGTCGGACGCGGGCGAGCGTGACTTCCACGCCGCATCGATCGCAGATCACGCCCTTATGCTTGATGCGCTTGTATTTTCCGCACGAGCATTCCCAATCGCGCGTGGGCCCGAAGATTCGCTCGCAGAAAAGCCCACCCTTCTCCGGTTTAAATGTGCGGTAATTGATGGTCTCGGGATTTTTGACTTCGCCTTTGCTCCAAGAGCGCATTGTGTCGCTCGACGCGACGCCGATCGCGACTTGATCAAAACCCACAGGGCGCTCTTCGCCCACTAATTCACGCCAGGAATGTTCGTTCATGATAATCTCGGTAACTTGTCGGTGTTAAAACTTAGGTCACGCTTTCAAGAAAGCCGGTGGGAGCCCGGCCGCCGACCTTTACGTCGAGGCCGAGGCTTTGCATTTCTTTGATGAGCACGTTGAAAGATTCTGGCGTACCCGCTTCGAGTGAATTGTCCCCTTTGACAATCGATTCATAGATTCGGGTGCGTCCTTGCACATCATCGGATTTGACCGTGAGCAACTCCTGCAAGGTGTAGGCGGCCCCGTAAGCCTCCAACGCCCATACCTCCATTTCGCCAAAACGTTGTCCACCATATTGGGCCTTGCCGCCCAGTGGCTGCTGGGTGACGAGCGAGTACGGCCCGACGGCGCGGGCGTGAATCTTGTCCGCCACCAAATGGCCCAGTTTCATCATGTAAATGTAGCCAACCACCACTTCCTGATCGAAAGGATCGCCTGTGCGTCCATCAAAAAGGCGCGCCTTACCGTTTTCCTGTACCCACCTAAATCCTTCTTTCTTCCTAGCATCGCGCAGATATTCGCGGATCTGTTTCTCCTCGATTCCATCGAAAACCGGAGAAGCGACTTTGAATCCGAGGGCTTTGGCAGCAACTCCAAGGTGAGTTTCCAGTACTTGGCCAACGTTCATGCGGCTCGGCACGCCGAGCGGGTTGAGCACAATGTCCACCGGTGTTCCATCCGCAAGAAACGGCATGTCTTCTTCGGGAACGATGCGGGCGACAACGCCTTTATTCCCGTGGCGGCCGGCCATCTTATCGCCCACGCTCAGTTTGCGCTTGCTGGCGATATAAACTTTGACCTGCTTGATGATGCCTGGATCGATGTCGTCGCCACTCTCCACCCGATCCATGGAGTGCTCGCGTTCAAGCTCCAGCTCTGTGAATTTGTGCTCGTAGGATCCGATGATCTCGCGGATTTTGTTGCGGATCGGGCTCGGATCGATCTCGATGTGATCGTGAACCATCGCCAGCTTTCGCAACAGGGTCTTCGTGATTTTGCGGTTCGCCGGGATAATGATTTCGCCGTTCTCGGCATTCACCACGTCGAGAGGAACCTTCTCGCCCAATAAAATATTTGAGAGCGCATCGGTCAGCTGCTCCGTTAGGTCTTCTTTCTTGCGTTTGTGCTCTTCGTTGATCGTCTTGAGCTGCCGTTTTGTTTCCGCTGGGGTTAATTTTTCGCGGGAGACTTCGCGGCGTGAAGAAATTTTCACGTCCATCACAATCCCGTAGGTGCCGGAAGGCACAGTGAGCGATGTGTCTTTGACGTCGGCAGCTTTTTCGCCAAAAATCGCCCGGAGCAAGCGTTCCTCCGGCGCCAACTCTGTCTCGCTCTTTGGCGTGATTTTGCCCACGAGAATGTCACCCGGCTTTACTTCCGCTCCCACCCTGATTACGCCGTCCGGCCCCAGATTGCGCAAAGCCTCTTCGCTGACATTGGGAATGTCGCGCGTAATTTCCTCCGGACCGAGCTTGGTATCGCGCGCGCCGATCTCGAATTCATCGATGTGGATGGAAGTGTAAACGTCTTCCTTCACGACCTTTTCTGAGATCATGATCGCATCTTCGAAGTTGTAGCCGTTCCACGGCATGAACGCGACGAGCACGTTGCGGCCCAAGGCGAGCTCGCCGTGCTCGGTGTTCGGACCATCAGCAATGACCTGACCGCGTTTCACGTGCTGGCCTTTTCGCACGATGGGTTTCTGATTCACGCAAGTGCCGGCATTCGAGCGCATGAATTTGCGCAGCTCGTAAACATGAATCCCGGCTTCCGTGTCGGTTTTCAGCTTCTTTTTGCTCTCCGGCAAATGGCCATCTTTCGTGACGACAATTTGGTCTGCCGTTACGGAAGCAACCTTGCCGCTCTCGGCCGCAAGAGCGACCGCATGCGAATCTCGCGCCACTTTTTCCTCGAGACCGGTGCCCACCAGCGGCGCCTCCGAAACGATGAGCGGCACGCCCTGGCGTTGCATGTTGGAACCCATTAGCGCCCGGTTCGCGTCGTCGTGTTCCAAAAAAGGGATGAGGCCCGCCGCCACCGACACAAGCTGTTTTGGCGACACGTCCATGTAATCCACCTTCGATGGATCGACTTCGAGGAAATCGCCGCGATAGCGCACCGAAACTTTTTCTCCAGTGAAATGGGCGCGGCCATCGGTCGGAGCGTTCGCCTGCGCGACAAGAAAGTTCTCTTCGCGGTCAGCGGTAAGATATTCAATTTGATCCGTGACCCGGCCGTTCACGACCTTGCGATAGGGCGTTTCGATAAAGCCAAATTCATTGATGCGCGCGAACGTGCTCATCGAACTGATCAAGCCGATGTTTGGACCTTCCGGCGTCTCGATTGGACAAATGCGACCGTAGTGCGATGGATGAACGTCGCGCACCTCGAACCCGGCGCGCTCCCGGCTCAAACCGCCAGGCCCCAAGGCCGACAAGCGGCGTTTGTGAGTCAACTCCGCCAGAGGATTCGTTTGATCCATGAACTGCGAGAGTTGCGAGCGTCCGAAGAAATCGCGAATTACCGCGCTGAGGGCCTTGGGATTAATCAGCTTCTGCGGCGTCATCCCATCTACATTAATGTCGAACAGCGTCATGCGTTCTTTGACCAGGCGCTCCGTGCGAGCAAGCCCAATGCGGCACTGGTTGGCTAATAATTCGCCCACCGTGCGCACTCGCCGGCTGCCCAGATGATCGATGTCATCGAGCGTGCCTTCGCCCCGGCGCAAATTGATCAGATACTTGATTGCCGCGATAAAATCCTTGTCCGTCAAAATGCGCTCGCTCGCATCGACATTAATCCCAAGTTTCTGGTTGATCTTGTAACGTCCGACGCGTCCGAGATCGTATTTTTTAGGATCAAAAAAGAGCCTCTTGAGCAAAGCGCGGGCATTCGCCACGGTCGGCGGATCGCCAGGGCGCAGACGCCGATAAATATCCTTTAACGCTTCTTCCTGGTCGTGGGCCGGATCTTTTCGGAGCGCCTTCACAATGGTGTCATCGTTCGAGGTGTCGATCACTTTTACCTCGTTAATTTTGAGCGCCATGATCTGGCGAAGGGTTGCCAGAGTGAGTGGCTCGTAGGCGCGCGCGACCGTCACGTCGCCGTCGCGGATCTCTGCCGTGAGCACTTTGCTGGCCAACTTTTCTTCGTCGAGTTTGTCGCTCAGCTTCAGCGTCTCGATGTTGTAAAAAAGTTTGATGACCTCTTCGTCGGAACCGTAGCCGAGCGCGCGCAGAAACGTGGTGGCGAGAAATTTGCGGCGGCGTTTGCGCCGGTCGAGATAAATATACAATAGATCAGCCGTATCGAACTGCACTTCGATCCAGGAACCGCGGTCGGGGATAATGCGAAAGCTGTAAAGCACCTTGCCGTTGAGGTGGACAGTCGATTCGAAAGCGATCCCCGGTGAACGATGCAGCTGGCTCACCACGACACGCTCGGCGCCGTTGATCACAAAGGTGCCTTGCGGCGTCATGAGCGGGATTTCGCCCATGTAAACCTTCTCTTCCTTGGTCCCCTTTTCTTCACGCAACTGAAACGTGACGTGCAACGGGGCGCTGTAGGTTTGACCCTCGCGCTGCGCCTCCAGCGCGGTCAATTTCGGTTCTCCAATTTCGTAATGGCTAAAATCGAGCACCGCCTTTTCGTCGTAGCTCTCGATGGGAAAAACTTCCTTGAAAACCGCTTGCAGCCCCTGGTTCTTCCGTTTTGAAAAGGGAACGTCTTTCTGCAGAAAATCGACGTATGAATTCAGCTGAACCTCAATCAGAGTCGGCGGTTCGATGGTTTCCTTTATGCTGCCGAAGTAAATGCGTTCCGACATAATTCCTAAATCAGGAGTTGTTAAGCCTCGCGACAACGCCAGCAAATCACGGCTGACGCTGGGAAGATTTTACCGAATCAACGACGAGCGAGAGGCGCAAAAAATCCACACCAAAGCAGCGGTCTGTCAAATCGATGACCCCTGTTTTGCTGCCAATTCTGTGTTCTGCCGTCGCGTGCCGGGTTAAAAATAACTTCTACCTACTTCTGACCGCCACGACCTTAGACGAAAATGGCCGCTACGCAAGAATAAAATGCGGTACAGGCATCTTGGCCGTGGTCCGGGCGAGGCGTCTCGCCTCCCGAATGACACGCGGGCAGCGGATGCCGGTTCACCGCCAAGCTCGGAAACCTGTACCACGAGAAGTAGCGCCTATTTGATTTCCACTTTCGCGCCTGCGGCCTCGATTTTTTTCTTGATCTCCTCCGCCTCCTCTTTCGTCACGCCTTCCTTGATTGTCTTGGGCGCTCCTTCAACCAGCCCTTTTGCTTCCGCCAGGCCCAGACCTGGCACAGCACCGCGAACTTCCTTGATCACTCCGATCTTGTTCGCGCCCATTTCTTTCAGGATCACGTCGAACGTTGTCTTCTCTTCCACAGCTGGAGTTGCCGCCCCACCAGGTGCTCCCGCTGCCGCGGGACCAGCCGCCACCGCTATGGGAGCAGCAGCGCTCACACCCCATTTTTCTTCGAGTTGCTTCACTAATCCAGCAATCTCAAGCACCGTCAAGTTGCTGAGTTGCTCCACCAATTTATCTGTATCTGCCATATTATTTCCTCCAATTGCCGCCTCCGAAAGCCTTCGGAGAATTAAGACCGACAGCCGTCGACCCGGACAGTTTTCGTTTGGTTCCTCGTCCCGCAGCAACGGGACGAAATCTTCTATGCGCCTGCCTCCACTGGTTTTCCTTCCTTTTGAGCTTTCGCGTTCAGCAATCGCGCCAATGCCGCGCCGGGCTCGTTCAACAAACGCACCAGTTTTGTCGCTGGGGACGACAACAATCCCAGCAATTGCGCCTGCAAAGCTTCGCGTCCCGGCAGCTCGGCGAGTGTTTCCAATTCCGGCTTAGAAAGAACGGTCCGATCAATAAAGCCGATTTTGAGCGCTGCGATTTTAAACTCGCTCGCGAAAGTCTTGAAAATTTTTGCGACTGGCGCCACATCTTTTTTGCCGGTAACTACAGCTGTCTGGCCGACCAGCTTGTCAGATACATCTGGGAAGCCGCAATCGGTCATGGCGCGCCTCAGAAAATTGTTTTTCACCACGTGCACTTCCGCGCCCGCCGGGGCGAGACGGTTCCGCAATTCATCAAAATCGCCGACCTTCATGTGCTGGTAATCAGTCACCAGCACAAAAGATGAGCCCTTAAATTTCTCGGCCAAATCCGAAACGATGCTGGCTTTTTCTGGTCGCATATTGTCGAGCTAATTCACTTTCGATCTTAAGCACCACTCAAATACGGCGCTGGGTCCACCCGGATCCCCGGCGACATGGTCGCACTAATCGTCACACCTTCAAGGTAACGCCCCTTTGCCGTTGCCGGGCGCGCCCGTACAACAGCTTCGATCACTGCGTTTCCATTTTCTACCAGCGCTTGTTCCTCAAACGAAAATTTTCCAACCGGCACCGCGACATTGCCGTTCTTGTCCAGCCTAAATTCTACGCGACCGGCCTTTACTTCCCGAACCGCCTTTGCCGTGTCCTCAGTTACAGTTCCAGCCTTGGGATTGGGCATCAACCCACGTGGTCCCAGGACTTTTCCGAGCTTCCGCACTTCAGCCATTGCCGCCGGGGTCGCGATCGCAACATCAAAATCCTGAAAACCTTCCTGACACTTTTGAATCATGTCTTTCATCCCGACAAAATTCGCGCCTGCCTCCTTCGCTGCCTTTGCTGCCTCGCCCTCTGCAAAAACGAGCACGCGCACCTGTTTCCCGCTGCCATGTGGAAGCGGACAAGTCCCGCGCACCATCTGGTCCGATTGCTTCGGGTCAACCCCAAGCCGGAAAGAAAGAGTAACCGTCTGATCGAATTTCGTCGGCGAAAACTTTTTAAGCGTAGAGACGGCATTAGCCAGACCGCAAGTCTTTGTCCGGTCCGCTTGCTGCGCGGCTGAGCGATAACGTTTGCTTCGATTCCTTTGCATATCTCTGTGCAGTTCAGACGCCTAGTCACCTGCTCAGTGCCGAAGGCTCCTGCTTAAATGTTCAGGCCGCTCCAGCTCAGGTGGAGCGGGGACACGGAACCTAGCAACTATCTTTATCTTGTCAAAACCATTCCGAAAAATTCCAACGGACGCGCCCTTAATCGAGTGGCGCTGCAACCTCCGGCGACCTCGTCGATTCAGCAGTGCTTTGCGTCGTGGGCGGACCGTGCTGGATAATTTTCCCTTCTCTCATCACGAACGAGACGCGCTCGGTCACAGTGATGTCAGTCGTCGGGTCGCCCGGCATCGCAATAACATCCGCCAATTTCCCTTTCTCCAGCGTGCCAACTTTTTGCGTGATGCCGAGAAGGTCGGCGTCATTTGCTGTCGCGGATTTCAATGCGTCGATTGGCGCCATGCCAAGATCGACCATCAACTTGAATTCCTTTGCATTCTGGCCATGCGGATAGACCGCTGCGTCCGTTCCAAAAGAAATTTTGATGCCCATCTTCACTGCGTTGCGGAACATTTCCGAGCGAGCAGCTGTCGCCGCTTTTGCCTTGGCCTGCAATGCCGGTGGGTAATTGTCGAGCTTGCCCATGATCCACTCCGAGGCCATCAGCGTTGGGGTGAGAAAGGTCCCCTTCTTTTTCATCATCGTCACCGTCTCCGGTTTCATAAACGAACCGTGCTCAATCGAATCGACGCCAGCATCGATCGCCTCACGCGCGGCCTGATCGCCGTGACAATGCACAGCCACTTTCTTGCGCAGCCGGTGCGATTCATCGACGAGGGCCGCCATTTCGCCCCGGGTTAATTGCGGCGTATCCACTTCATCGGCGAGTGAAAGCACGCCGCCGGAAACTGCAGCCTTGATGACGTCCGCGCCGTTTTTCACCTCAAATCGCACCGCCTTTCGGATTTCATCAGGACCATTCGCAATCCCGTCGGTGTAATCCGGTTCTCGTCCAAAAAGAAAATCACGAAACCCGCTCGTCGGATCAAAGTGACCGCCGGTGGCGCCAATTCCCTTCGTCGCCACTAGCATCCGCGGCCCGACGATTACGCCTTTGTTGATCGAATTGCGCAGCGCAACATCGACAAATTCGCGACTGGCGACGAAACGGCTGCCCAAGTCGCGCACAGTTGTGAACCCGGCTTTGACCGTTGCGCGCGCGAATGCCGTCGCGTTAATGGCCTGCTCCGACACATTCAGATCAAGCTCCCGCAGCCTCCGCTCATTGTAATTACCGGAGAAATCGGCCGTCAAATGCGTATGCGCATCCATGAAACCAGGCGAGAGCGTAGCGTCGCCGAGGTCGATCACCTGCGCGCCGCTCGGGATCGGCAAGTTGCTTCCTGCATCGACAATCTTATCGCCCTGCACGATAACGACACCGTTCTGCACGAGCGCGTTCGATTTGCCGTCGAAGAGTCGCGCCGCTTTGAGCGCAATGGTTTGATCGGCGGCGTGGGCTGCAACTGTGAAAACGAAAAGAGAAAGGAAACAATAAAAAGTTCGCATGCTGCCGATTTAGAAAGAATCGGCAGCGGCGGCAAGAAAGAACGTCCTTGTTTGGATTGGGCCGCTTAGGTTGAATCGCGGCGAATGAAAATCCTGTTGCTCTCAGTGGCTCTCGCTGTCACGACGCTGCCTCTACTCGCGCAAACCCCGCCACCGGCGGCGTTGCCTTCGCCATCGCCCGCGAAACCACCCGCCGATTACGACCTTCGCTGGGCCGTGAAAATTCCAATGCGCGACAAAGTCGAACTGAACGCGACGTTCTACTTGCCGAAAACATCAGATGGTTCACCGCCGAAGACGCCGGCCATATTCACACTCACGCCGTACATTTCCGACACCTATCACGCGCGCGCCGCTTACTTCGCGTCGCACGGGTACGTGTTTGCACTTGTCGATGTTCGCGGCCGCGGCAATTCCGGAGGCGAATTCGAACCGTTCGCGCAGGAGCCGCGCGACGGTCACGATGCAGTCGAGTGGTTCGCGCGCCAGCCATTCTGCGACGGTAAAGTCGCCATGTGGGGCGGATCGTACGCAGGATTTGATCAGTGGGCGACTGCGAAAGAACTGCCGTCGCATCTTGCTACGATTGTCCCCGTCGCGGCCGCGCATCCGCCGCTCGCGCTGGCTATCGCGATTAATAACGTGGGCGAAACCTATGACGTGCAATGGCTCACTCTCACCAGCGGCCGTGCCGGACAGCAAAATCTTTCCGGCGATCAAAAGTTCTGGCGCAGCAAATTTCTGGATGCCTACAAGAAACATATCGCCTTCAAGACTCTCGATTCGTTTGTCGGCAATCCTTCCGCGAATTTCCAACGCATCCTCAAACATCCCACGGCCGACTCGTATTACGACGCGATGGTGCCAACTCGCGAGCAATTTCAAAAAATCACGCTGCCAATTTTGACCATTACCGGTCAGTACGACGGCGACGAGCTCGAAGGCACTGACCTTTTATCGCGATCATCTCGCGAACGCTTCGCCTGAAGCGCGTGCAAAACATTTTCTCATAATCGGGCCATGGGACCATGCTGGCACGCGCACACCGACCGACGAAATGGGCGGCGTAAAATTTGGCGGCGCGGCAATTGTAGATCTTAACGACCTGCATCGGCAATGGTACGACTGGACGATGAAGAACGGCCCCAAGCCGGAGTTCCTCAAGAACCACGTCGCATATTATTTGCTCGCTCCCGGAAATACAGGCGCGAACGGCGAATGGAAATACGCCGACGGCCTCGAAACTTTAACTGCGAATCCGCGAACTTTTTACCTAGATTCAAAAAATGGCGACGCCAATGGGGTCTTCCGCTCCGGCTTGCTCTCGGAAAATAATCCGAGCGGCAGTACGGACAAGTTTACCTACGACCCGCTCGATACGAAACGCGGTGAGAACGTGGAAGGAATCGACCCGAAAGAAAAAACCTTCGCCATCGATCAGACATATGCGCTGAGCATCGGCACCGATGGCTTGGTTTATCACACCGATCCCTTGCCGAACGAAACGCCGCTCATCGGTTGCCCGAGACTCACGTTGTGGGTATCGATCGACACGCCTGATGTCGATCTTTCGGTCGATCTTTACGAAATCCAACCGGATGGCACCAGCATCGCACTTTGGAACGATATTCGCCGGCTTCGCTATCGCGAATCGCTGCGCGAAGGCAAACTGGTGAAGCCGGGCGAGATCGTGCGCTGCGATTTTAATCCCGGTCTGTTCGTTGCTCGTCGATTGATGAAAGGAAGCCGCCTTCGCCTGATCGTTTCCTCGCCCAACTCCATTCTGTGGCAGAAGAATTATTGCTCTGGCGGAGTTGTTGCCGAAGAAACAGCAAAGGACGCGCGTACCTGCCACGTGCGGGTCTATCACGACGCCGAGCACCCAAGCGGGATCCAACTTCCGCTCCGCTAATGCCTTCCACACTTCGAATACTGATTATCGCTGGAATTTTCTCGCTAACGGCGATGAGCGCGCGTGCTGCTGCGGAGATTGTAATTGCGATCCGATACTTGCAGGCTGAAGGAAACAGCCACTCCCATCTCTATTTGTATCGCGAGGACGGAAAACTGCTGCGACAATTAACCAATGATAACTCCGGACAGGACTCGGGTCCGATTTTCGCACCGGACGGCAGCATGATCGTTTTCACGCGCGAAAAGCCTAATGGCGCTCGTGAATTTTGGAGCGCCGATTCTCTCGGCAAAACACTGAAAAAAATGGAGGCTGCGCCGGACTGGTATGTTGCGGCGAAAAGCTCGCCGTACTTCACTAACATCGAGTCGGACGAATCCACATCAACGCTGTCAGCTCTATCGCCTGCCGCGACGCCGGTGCCGGCTTACAAATCGCCCGACGGTTCTGTAGAATTGGTATTACGCTTGGATCCAAAAGACGAAGACGATCAGATCAACGGCCCGGGTCATGGAAAACATTACTTGCTTCGCAATTTAAAAACGGGAACAGAGACGGAATTCGGAAAGGTGCCGGGGTTTTACGGCGCCTCGGGGTTGCTGCACGACAACCAAGATGAAGATCAACATTTCCTTTTCGAAGGACCGTTGCGCCTCGCATTTTTCGATTTGCATTTGAACAGCACGGACGGTGATACGGTTTTTGCCCTCGACCTCATCGGCCAGCGCTTTGTCAGGCTATCGCCGAATTGGGCCGCTCCAATTCCCCTTCCCGGCGAAGCAGCTTTTCTCACATTTACAGAGAATCGTTATGTGCCCATCCCTGGCAGCAAGAAAATGGCGAATTGCTCTTACATGGAACACTGGGACGAAAAGCTGAATAAGATTCGTTATGCTCGTGAAAAATCCGCCGCGCTCTGTTACGGCGCGTCGATCTATCGGCCAGAGCTCACGCCATCGACAATCACAATGCGCAGAAGTTCGAACTGAAATTGCCGTGAAAAATTTCTGCGCTGTACTTCTCCTGAGTTCACTTGGTCTGTCCATGAGCAGCCAAACGCAGGCGGATTCTCTCGAAAAGCTGGCCGACGATTTCTGGACGTGGCGTGCGAAGTATGCGCCTTTCACGGGTGATGACGTGAACCGGATGGAGCGGCCAGGCGGGACTCGCGATTGGTCGCGCGCTCAGATTGAGAGTCAACGAAAGGATCTCACTGGGTTTGAGGCGCGCTGGAAAAAGATCGACGTAAGATCATGGCCGATGCCGAAGCGGGTCGATTATCGCTTGGTCGGTTCGGCTTTGTCGCGAGTGCGCTGGGAACTGGATATTAATCCGCGCTGGAAACGCGACCCCAACTTCTACATCGAGCAAACACTCACTCCGATTGTTGAAGCGCTCACCGTACCAGGACCGTACAACGCGGCACAATCTCGTGAGATTGTTACGCGGATCGAAAATATTCCGCCCATCCTGCAGCAGGGCGAAGAGAACCTCGCGAATGCGCCTGGGCCGTTTGCGACCGTCGCCGCGCAAGCGCTCGAAAATATTCGGCCACGGCTTCGCGAAATGGCGGCCGCGCTCTTAACATCTACAACTCTCAAACAGCAAAAATTGAACGGCGCTACCGATCGCGCGGCGGACGCGCTGGAAAAATTTCGGCAGTGGCTTCAAGAAAAATTGCCATCGCTTCCGCAAGAAACTGCGCTCGGTCGCGATGCCTACGTTTTCTTTCTGCTAGATGTGGCGTTACTCCCCTATTCGCCTGAGCGAGTTCTGGCGATGGGCCAACAAGAATGGAATCGCGCCGTGGCGTTCGAAACTTACGAAAAGAATCGCAACAAAGACGTGCCGCCGCTAAAGATCGCAGACAACATCGACGACTGGATCAAAGACGCGGCGGCAAGAGAACTTCAAATCCGGAAATTTCTCGAGGAGCGTGGCATCCTCACCGTCCCCAATTGGGTTCAGCATTACACGCTGCGACCAATGCCGGAATATTTGCGCGCGCTGCAAGGATTCGGTGAAATTGACGATTTCACCTCGCCATCGCGATTAAACCAGAATTGCATTCGTTATGTGACCGAGCCTTCAACTAAACTGGGTTATTTCTGGCGCGCGACTGCCGAAGATCCGCGGCCGATCACCGTTCATGAAGGAATTCCGGGTCATTACTTTCAGCTCTGTCTTTCCTGGAAAAATGAAAACCCGATAAGGCGCCACTATTACGACTCCGGCGCGAACGAGGGGATCGGCTTTTACACTGAGGAAATGATGTTGCAAGCCGGGCTCTTCGACGACAGCCCGCATACGCGCGAGATCATCTACAATTTCATGCGGCTGCGCGCGCTGCGCGTGGAAGTGGACGTGAAACTCGCGCTCGGCGAATTCACGCTGGAACAAGCCGCGAAATATCTAAAGGAAAAAGTCCCGATGGACGAACAGACCGCGCGCCAGGAAGCGATCGCTTTCGCCACGAGCCCGGGCGGAGCCATCTCGTATCAGGTCGGCAAACTCGAGATCATAAAATTTCTCGCTGACGCGCGGATGCACCAGGGCGACAAGTTCAATCTTCGTGCGTTCGACGATTTCGTCTGGAAAAATGGTAACGTTCCAATCGCGCTGCAACGCTGGGAATATTTGGGCGAAAAATAGGCTGCGCACCAGTGGCGGTTGAAACACGCTTGCCTTACATCCTGCGAGTAGAGATATTACGAATTAAAGATGCGATCTTAAAAGGGTAAAGGGTCACAAAAAAGTGAAAATTTTTTCTCGACTCGCAACTACTCGGTTTCCGATAATCGGAAACTCGCATCTAATCGAGCCATTCACCAAATTCGTGCTTCTACTATGAAAACATCACTCATTGTCTGCCTATCTTCACTCGCGCTCGCGCTAACTTCGCTTGCGCAATCTCCCGCCGCGCCACAAGCATCTCCGCGCGGAGCGCCGGCTATGAGTCCGGCCGCGGGGGCTCTAGTGAATCCCGCCGCCCCGGCACAGCTGCCACCGGGAGCAAGCGCTCCTCCTGCCGGAGCTCCCGCGCCAGAAGCGACGGTCACCGCTACATTAAGCCCTGCGCCGACCGCAGCCGAAAGCCCGTCCCCAGCGGCTGAAGCGAAACCCACCGGCGGCGTGCTCGGGAGTAATTGGTTGATCGACAAGTTCCACAAGGGCGGTCCAATCATGTGGCCGATTTTGATTGTATCAATCATCGGGCTCACCGTGGTGATTGAGCGAATCTTTTGGTGGACTGGCCGCTGGTTCCGACGGGACCCCAAACGGATCGAGAAAGTGTTCACGGCGATTGAAAACGGCGACACCACCGAGGCCTCCCGGCTTTCCCGCGGATCGCGCGATCCAGTTCTGCGCATGATGTGGAATGGCCTCAATCACCAGCACGCCTCGCTGCAAGGTGCATTGCAAGTCGCTGCCGGCATCGAAATCAAACGCGCTGGCCGGTTTCTTGTGGTGATGGACACGCTGGTCACACTGGCGCCGTTGCTCGGTCTGTTAGGTACGATTACCGGTCTTATTAGGTCGTTCAGTTTTCTCGGCAACGAAGAGCTGGCGGTCCAAGCCGTCACCGGCGGTATTGCCGAGGCGCTTATTGCCACGGCGTGCGGTCTCGGCATTGCCATCTTCGCTCTGATTCCGTTTAATTTTTTTACTTCCCGAGTGTCTAACTTGGAGTTCGAATTGCAGACGGCAGCCACAAACCTGGAAGTGATGTTAGGAGCACAAACCGCGGCGCGGGAACTGGACTTCGCGACGAAAGCCCCAGCTGGCAAAGGCTCGTCGATCTAAAGATATTTTAAGCTATTCAATGTACGTAACCTCGCCAATTCCACACAAGAAAGCGCGGATCGAGATCATCCCGTTGATCGACATCATGTTCTTTCTGCTTGCCAGTTTCATGATGGTGAGCTTGAGCCAGGTGCACATGAAAGGGATCAAGGTGAACCTCCCCTCCGGCGTTTCGGGTGAAACACAGACAAAACGCGAGTACCTCAGCGTCTCCGTCGATAAAGATGGCCATTACTTCTACGACAAGGACCAAGTCAGTGACGACGAACTGCTGAATCGTCTGCGACAGGCGCATCAAACGGCCCCCGACGCGAAAGTATTTATGCGGGGCGATCGGGACTCGGCCCACCTAAACGTTGCCCATGCGCTCGATATAATCCGCTCGTCCGGCTACTATAAAGTCTCGTTCGAAATTAGGAGCGAATCGCTCAAAGGAGTTCCCGGCGGACCGCGCTGATTTTGTTATGGCAGTAACGCAAGTAAGACCGCTAATGTACCGGCCGCCACCGCGGTGGTATTTGTGGACCGCGTTTGGCGTTGCGCTAGCGATCCACCTCACAGCGGTTGCATTGGCTCAAAAACGCGAGGCCGTTGCAGTAGAGCTTCCTCCTCAACCGCCGCAGGTCGTCGAGGCGACGCTGGCGCCACCGGAGGCCACGCCGCCGCCGGAGGATATTCCGTTGCCGGAGCCACCTCCGCCGCCCGAGATTAAGCCGGAGTTCGTCGAGGAAAGAACACCACCACCGCGGCCACCGCCATCGGCGCAACAACCAAAATTCACGCCGATTAAGGCTGCCGCACTGTCGATGTCCCAAGCAAAAGCGCTTGCCGTTTACAATCCGCGTCCGCCTTACCCGTACGAGGCGCGCGCGCATAAGATCATGGGAAGTGGAGTGATCACCGTGGAGGTTGACCCAGCAAGTGGCAATGTGACTAACGCTTCTGTCACGCAAAGTATTGGGAACTCTATACTAGATGACGCCGCCGTGAGCACCTTCCGACGTTGGAGATTTAGACCCGGCTCAGTGTCCAAGGTCAGGATTCCCATCACCTTTACTATGACGGGGGCATCGTACTAACTCCATCAGTATGAGAATCTCTTCGCCAGTTCCGCACAAACGAGCGCGCATTGAGATCATTCCACTGATCGACATCATGTTCTTTTTGCTCGCAAGCTTTATGATGGTAAGCCTGAGCCAGGCTCACATGAAAGGTATTCGGGTCAATTTGCCAGCCGCACAGGGGCCTCCGCCAAGCGGAGTAAAGGATTTCGTCTCCGTAAAAGTGCTCGAGGGAAACGCGGTATTTTTCGATAACCAGTACGTCGCACAAGACCAAGTCCTCCCGCGGCTTTTTGAACTCCACAGGGGAAATCCGGACATCAAAATCTCGATCAGCGCAGCTCCGACGGCCGTGTACGGCGATGTCATCGGAGTCCTCGATAAAGTTCGGCAGGTTGGAATTACAAAAGTGGGGTATCAAATCAGGGCAGCCGCTGGTCCCGCCGCTTCTGGACCGCCTCCCGCCGCCCCGCCACCACCCGGCCCTTAATCATCCGTCCTAAGAGTTCCAAGTTTAGCGGCAAGGGCGCGGATCGCTTTGGCCCGGTGGCTGATCGAGTTCTTCAGCTCCGCGGGCAGCTCTGCAAAAGTCTCTTCGAATCCGCGCGGAACGAAAATGGGATCGTAGCCGAATCCGCGCAGCCCGCGCGCTTGCTCGGTGATCATTCCCTCGATCATTCCCTCGAACGTCCCCAGCAATTTACCCTTCCGCGCCAGCGCAATTACGCAACGAAAGCGCGCCGATCGTTTGGCTCTCGCCCCGACCCGGGCAAGCTCGCCCAGTAATTTGTCGATGTTTTGTTTATCGCTCGCATTTTGACCCGCATAGCGCGCCGACAAAATTCCGGGCGCGCCACCGAGCGCATCGACTTCCAGACCGGAATCATCCGCGACAACGAGCGCCGGAAAATACTTGGAGGCAGCGACTGCTTTCAGCGTTGCATTTTCTTCGAATGATTTCCCGTTTTCATGTATGTCGGGAATTTCAGCATGCGCGCGCAAATCGCTGACTGCGAACTCCTGCCCGAGAATCTTCTGAATCTCGCGGGTCTTGTGCGCATTGTGTGTGGCGAGCAGTAAATCCATTTTCTTTTCCTGCTTTCCTGCTTTGCTAAGGGATAGTTTCCAATGAGCAGTGAGCGCCGCAAACCGTATCCATTCGATCAGATCGAACCGAAATGGCAGGCGATCTGGGAAGAACGGCAGCCTTTTCACGCACCAAATCCCGGCGAACAAAATTTCGATCCATCCAAGCCGAAATTTTACGTCCTAGATATGTTCCCTTACCCGAGTGGAGCGGGTTTGCACGTCGGACATCCCGAGGGTTATACCGCTACTGATATCGTCGCGCGTTACAAACGCATGCGCGGCTTCAATGTTTTGCATCCGATGGGCTGGGATGCTTTTGGGCTGCCGGCAGAGCAATACGCGATTAAAACTGGAGAGCATCCGGCGATCACGACGCGCGAGAACATGGCGAAATTTAAGAGACAGCTCCAACGGATCGGTTTTTCATACGATTGGCAGCGAGAGATCAACACCACCGATCCGGGCTATTACAAGTGGACACAGTGGATTTTTCTGCAGATTTACAATTCTTGGTTCAATCCGGCGACCAATAGAGCCGAGCCGATTTCAACTTATCGCGGCGAAAACCCCGACGCGGTCCGGCTCGCTTACGTCGCCGATGTGCCAGTGAACTGGTGCCCTGAGCTAGGCACAGTCTTGGCCAACGAAGAAGTCGTCGATGGAAAAAGCGAGCTCGGTGGATTTCCGGTCGTTCGGCGCCCGATGCGGCAATGGATGTTACGAATCATGGCATATGCGGAGCGATTGCTAAATGAACTTGAAGGACTCGATTGGCCTGAGGGAATCAAATTGCTCCAGCGCAATTGGATCGGACGCAGCGAAGGCGCTGAAATCGATTTCCCTGTCGCCGGATTCGCTGATCCCGGTAAGCAGCGCCGCGTCCCTACCATCCGTGTGTTTACGACACGCCCCGACACGCTTTATGGCGCAACTTACATGGTGCTGGCCCCCGAGCATTCACTAGTCGATTTAATCGTCACAGAAGAACAATGGCCGGCCGTTCGTGAATATCGCGAGCGCGCCGCGCGCAAGAGCGACCTGGAGCGGACGGATCTTGCAAAAGAAAAAACCGGTGTCTTCAGCGGCGCATATGCAATTAATCCGGTGAACAGCGAGCGAATTCCGATCTGGGTCGCTGATTATGTGCTACTCGGTTACGGCACAGGTGCAATCATGGGCGTACCTGCCCACGATGAGCGCGATCTGGAGTTCGCTCAAAAATTCGATCTGCCGATCCGCGAAGTGGTGCAGCCGCCGGGAGACGAAAATGCGATTGGCTTTGTTGGCGAAGGAGTTGCGATCAACTCGCCTGTAATTGACGGGCTGCCAAGTTCGGAAGCGAAAAAGAAAATCACCAAATGGCTTGAGCAACACGGCGCCGGAAAAGGTGCGATCAATTACAAGCTGCGCGACTGGTTGTTTTCGAGGCAACGTTATTGGGGCGAGCCGCTGCCCATTGTTTGGAAGGACGGAAAGCACGAGGCGCTCGGCGAAAATGAACTGCCGATCGTTCCACCGCCGCTGGAAGATTATAAGCCAACCGGAACCGGCGAACCGCCACTGGCGAAAGCGAAAGATTGGGTTCGTTATTCCGACAAAGCGCTGCGCGAGACAAACACCATGCCGCAGTGGGCCGGTTCGTGCTGGTATTACCTCAGATTTTGCGATCCGCATAACGACAAACGCTTCGTCGGCGAAGAAGCGGAGCGCTACTGGATGGGAGGCCGCGCGCCGGGTGGCGTGGACTTGTACGTCGGCGGCACCGAGCACGCCGTGCTGCATCTGCTTTACGCGCGTTTCTGGCACAAGGTGTTGTTCGACCTTGGCTATGTTTCCAAGCCGGAGCCGTTCCAGCGCTTGGTGAATCAGGGAATTATCCTTGGCGAAGACAATCAGAAGATGTCGAAATCGCGCGGGAACATCGTGAACCCTGACGACGTGATCGACCAGTACGGCACGGACGCATTCCGCTGTTATGAGATGTTTATGGGGCCGCTGGAGCAGATGAAACCCTGGAGCATGCGCGGCGTCGAAGGCGTGGCGCGTTTTCTCGCGCGCGTCTGGCGTCTGTTCATGAGCGAAAGTCAAGAAGGCAACTGGGAGTTATCCGACAAAATCAAACATGTCGATCCAGATAGGGCGCAGCAGAAGGTGACCCATGCCACCATCAAAAAAGTCACCGAAGACATTGAGTCGTTTTCGTTTAACACCGGCATCTCGCAGATGATGATTTTGGTAAACGCATTTACTAACGCAGAGACGATTCCTTTATCCGCGATGCGGACCTTTCTCGTTTTGCTCAATCCATTCGCGCCGCATCTCGCTTCCGAACTTTGGGAAAAGTTAAACGCAAGGTTCCGAGATGACCTCGGCGATATTACCGAACAGAAATGGCCAGCCCACGATGAACGATTCCTGGTCGAGGACGAAGTTGAAGTCGTCATTCAAGTGAACGGAAAAGTGCGCGACCGAATGAAGATGTCGATTTCGGCGACCCAAGAAGAAATGAAAACCGCGGCGCTCGCGAATCCCAGGATTCAAAAATTCATTACCGGCAAGACCGTTGGCAACGTCGTGGTCGTCCCGAAAAAGCTGGTCAACATCGTCATATGAGGAAGATCTGGGAGGAGTTCGAGGAATTCGCCGTCAAAGGCAATGCGGTCGATCTTGCTGTTGGCGTAATCATCGGGGCGGCCTTCGGTGCGATTGTCAGTTCGCTGGTCAAAGACGTGATCATGCCGCCAATCAGTCTCCTTACGGGCGGACTCGATTTCTCAAACAAGTTCGTCATTCTGCGAGCGGCAAAAGATGGCTCGACGGCACTCAATACTCCCGCTGACGCAGCGAAAGCCGGAGCGATCACCTGGAATTACGGCAACTTCATCACGCTTCTGATTAATTTTCTCATTATCGCGGCCGCAGTTTTTTTGATGGTCCGCGCAATCAACAAACTCCGACAACCCACAGCGAAAGACAAAGAATGCCCGGCCTGCGCGATGAAGATCCCGGCAAAGGCAAGGCGTTGTCCGCATTGCACGACTGAGCTGACGCAAGCGGCCGAGACCTAATTGTATCCGGCATCGGCGATGCCGGCTACAACAGCAAGACCAGCAAATTTTTGGCTTGCCCTTGGCGGCTTCGGCTGCTATCGAGGCCGCAATACTGCAAATGCGGAAGCGCCTTAACCTTACATTGGCAGGAATTGTTGCTTGCTTTGTCGTCGGCTGCGCCACGCAGTCGAAATCAAACTTGGCCGCCAAACAACGCATGCACAATGTGCGCACCACCGCCTATACCCACAGCGAGGGAAGCGAATGCCACAATGCGCTCGACTGTCGTCTTTGCGGCCAGCAGGTGATGAGCGCGGCCTCCGATTGGTCGCGTTTCCCACTCGGTACCCGGTTTCGAATCGCGGACACAAATGAAGAATACATCATTGACGATTACGGGACCGCACTCCTCGGCACAGACACGATCGATCTTTACAAGCCGAGCCGTCTCGACATGAGACGCTGGGGTGTCCGCCACGTCGATATCGATATCTTGCAATGGGGCTCGGAGGAACAGAGCCTGAAAGTACTCGCCCCGCGCGTCAAACACAGCTGTGTCCGGCAGATGGTCGCGAGTTTACGGCAGAAGAAAAAAGCGCAGCAGAAGAAAGAGTTGGTCGCCAGCCTGGACCCGAAAAAAGCTCAGCAAAAGAAAAAGACGTAGCTGCTTACGCTTTCTTTTGACATGCGGGTCAGGCACGCCGGAATTTCGCCGGATGAAAATTCTCGTCGTTGGTGGCGCCGGGTACATCGGCAGCGTTTGCGGTGAATTGCTTCTCGATGAAGACCATGAGGTCGCAGTCTTCGATAATCTCACTGAAGGCCATCGTCGGGCAGTAGACCCGCGCGCGAAATTTACCCAGGGCGATCTGGCGGACCGGAACCAAATCGAGACTGCGCTCTCGAGCATTCGCCCGGATGCGGTGATGCACTTTGCCGCAAGCGCCCTCGTGGCTGAATCCATGTGCGATCCGTCGAAATATTTTCGCAATAACATTTCCAACGGCTTGAACCTGCTCGACGCCATGGTTGCAACGCGGGTGAACCGAATCGTTTTTTCCTCGACCTGCGCGATTTTCGGGCCCCCCGATCGCCTGCCAATCGACGAGGCTGCGCCAGCGCGCCCGATCAATCCCTACGGCGAATCGAAATTGGCCTTTGAAAAAATTCTGCGCTGGTACGGCCAGATTTATGGTTTGAGCTTCGTTTCCTTACGGTACTTCAATGCGGCCGGCGCTTCAGAGAAATTCGGCGAAGATCACCGCCTTGAGACGCATTTAATTCCGAACGTGCTCAAAGTTGCACTGGGACAAAAACCGCATGTGGAAATTTACGGCGCCGATTATGAAACCTCGGACGGCACCTGCATTCGGGATTACATACACATTGTCGATCTTGCGCGCGCACACATTCTCGCTCTCGGCACAGCCAAAAGCGAGTTCTACAATCTAGGCACCGGCGGCGGCGCCAGTGTCCGCGAAGTAATCGACGCTTGCCGTAAAGTCACTGGCCGAAAGATCGAGATTGCCGAAAAACCGCGTCGCCCCGGAGATCCACCGCGGCTCATCGCTTCATCGAAAAAAATCAAAGACGATCTGGGTTGGCGACCGCAGTTCCAATCGCTCGACACGATTATCGAGAGCGCCTGGAAATGGCACCAAAAATTCCCCAGCGGCTACGGGGATTAGATCTGGTAGCGTGGGTCTATGATCGCCGATGCAATCGTCGCCGCACTGAGATGATTCCCGCATTGACGAATGAAAAAGCGCCCGCCGCAGCGGGCGCTTTTGATTTTACCGTAAACAACTTTTTCGCGACTACGGTTTTGTCGTTGTGGTGGTCGTTTCCTCTTTTTTGTAAATCGTGGTTGGCTGAGCCAGCACAATTTTGCGCACCACTATTCGATCACCCACATTCGTGTAATACACGGTCGCCGGCATGTCCGGCCGGATTGCGGACCACGTAACGATGTGACCCTCTGGATCGACAATGGTTGTGTCCTTCGTGTAGTAATACCGCACCGGGGCCGCATCCGGCGCCGTTCGAAACATGATATAATCCGAATCCGGCGTGTAAGTGGTAATCGTGCCTGCGGTTGAGGTCGTGGCGGTCGTGGTCGTGCCGGTCACCGGATCCACGGTTGTTGTGGTGGTCTCCTGTGCCAACGCGACGCCGAGCGCTGCCGCGCAAAGCACGCCTGCTGTCAATATTTTCACTAATCTCGTTTGTTTCATATTTGTCCCTCTGCTTTGATTAAATGGATGATCTCCATCGTGTATGACTCCGGCCCCTTAGCGCCGGAGTTCCTTGAGCTACGCCTTGGTATCGTAAATTCCGCCTCGCGCGGTCGCCTCCCTTGGAGTAATCCGCTTCCCCGTGCCAAAGCAACGTAACGCCGCCTTTATGCAGGCTTTACCCGGTTTTCGCGATTTCCTTCCCGAGGGCTGCGCCAAGCGCAATTGCATCTTTGCCCGCTGGCGCGAAGTGAGCCGTCGTTATGCTTTCGTGGAATGGGAAGGCCCAGTGCTCGAGCCCACCGAGCTCTACAAGAAAAAGAGCGGCTCAGAAATTGTCGATCAACTTTTTAATTTCACCGACAAGGGCGAACGCGAAGTGGCGATGCGCCCGGAGCTTACGCCGACGCTTGCTCGCGTGGTTGCCGCGCACGAACGCGAATTCAAGAAGCCGCTCAAATGGTTCTCCATCGGCCAATTCTTTCGTTACGAAAAGCAGCAGCGCGGCCGGCTGCGCGAACATTTTCAGCTCAATTGCGACATCATCGGCGAAAACGATCTCGCCGCCGATATCGAACTCGTCGCGCTCTGCATCGATGTCCTGCGAGCTTTCGGATTCACAGAGAAAGATTTCGTCGTCCGAATCAGCGACCGTGAATTCTGGACCGATCTTTTCCGCGAGAACAATGTCCCGGCGGAACGTTGGGATGAATTGCTGCAAGTCATCGATAAATCCGGGCGCGAGCCGCGCGAGAAAACGGCCGAGAAGCTGGGCCATCTTGCCGATCCCGTGTTTGCGATCTTAAAGAGCGGCGGTCAAAGCGAGAAGCTCGACAAACTTGTCGATGGCCTATGCCGGCGCGGCCTTGCCGATTTTGTTGCGATCGATGTCGGCATCGTGCGCGGACTCGCTTACTATACCGGCATCGTATTCGAGGCGTTCGACCGGGCCGGCAAATTCCGCGCCATCGCCGGCGGCGGACGTTACGACAACTTGACCGCGCAACTTAGCGACGACGCTCTCTCACTGCCTGCGATCGGTTTCGCCATGGGCGACGTCGTTCTCGGCGAATTGATCAACGAAATCCCGCGCGCCCGCGAAGCGATGCAGAAAGCAATCACGAGCGACAGGAAAATCGACATTTACATTGTGATCGCGAAGGAAGAACGCCGCACCGACGCACTAACACAAATCCAGCAGCTTCGCGACCGCGGCTACCGCATTGATTATTCGCTCACGCCAACCAAAGTCGCCCGACAATTCCAGGCCGCCGAAGAGGAGGGCGCGTCGCTTGCGCTTCTTTACGGTGACGAATGGCCGCAGGTCAAAGTAAAGAATCTCGCTACGCGTGCAGAATCGCTAATCAGTCATGACGCGCTCCTAGACAGCGTCGCAAAATTCTTGAACATGCCCGGTTCCGTCTAACCATGTATCGCACGCACGACTGCAATTCAATTCGCAAGACCGACATCGGCAAGCAGGTCACGCTTGCCGGCTGGGTAAATGTCACGCGCGATCACGGCGGCGTTATTTTCATTGACCTGCGCGATCGCGAAGGGCTGACGCAGGTGGTTTTTCGGCCTGAGGAAAATGCGCAGCTTGCGAGGCAGGCGCACACCTTGCGGAGCGAAGATGTAGCTGAAGTTTCGGGTCGAGTCGCTGCGCGTCTGCCGGGGACGGAAAATCCAAATCTCGCCACTGGTGATATCGAAGTCATCCCAAATCAGCTGCGGATTTTGAATCGGGCCGACACACTGCCCTTCCCGATTGATGCTGAGCCGCAGAATGAAGATTTGCGAATGACGCACCGGTATTTCGATCTCCGGCGGCCGCGCCTCGCGCGCAATTTGCGAGTGCGTCATCGCGTCGCCAAGTCAACGCGCGATTTTCTCGACAGCCAGGGCTACGTTGAGGTTGAGACACCAATTCTCTCCAAGAGCACGCCGGAAGGCGCGCGCGATTTCTTAGTTCCAAGCCGGCTCACGCCCGGAAAATTTTATGCGCTGCCACAAGCGCCACAGCAATACAAACAACTGCTGATGGTCGCAGGCGTGGAGAAATATTTTCAGATTGCCAAATGTTTCCGTGACGAAGATTTGCGCGCGGATCGACAACCGGAGTTTACCCAGATCGATATCGAAGCGTCGTTCGTCACGCCCGACGACATTTTCAAGGTTACCGAAGGAATGTTGGCGGCGATCTTCAAGGCCACGCGCATTATCGAGATCAAAACGCCGTTCGATCGGCTTACTTATCGCGAGGCAGTTAGCCGATACGGTAGCGATAAACCTGACCGCCGCTTTGAAATGGAGCTTGTCGATCTCGGAGAAATTTTTCGCGAAAGCAGTGTCAAAGTTTTCCGTAGCGCGCTCGATGCAGGCGGCGTGGTGAAGGCGATCAACGCGAAAGGCTTTGCCGGAATCACCATCGGGCAGGCCGATGAACTTACGGAAATTGCTAAGTTGTACGGCGCGAAGGGGCTCGCCTTTATCAAGATCGAGAACGGCGAATGGAAATCGCCCATCGTGAAATTTTTCAGTGAACCTGAGAAAGCCGCGCTGAAATCGAAACTGAAAATCGAAGAGGGGGACTGCGTCTTCTTTGGCGCGGACAAATGGGAAGTCGCCTGTGAGGTTCTCGGCCGATTACGGCTGCGCATCTTGGAAATGCAAAAGCTCATGCCTCCTGCTGAAATCTGGGATTTTCTGTGGGTGACAGATTTTCCGCTCTTTGAATGGAGTCCCGAGGAAAATAAATGGAACGCAATGCATCATCCGTTCACGCGACCGAAAGCGGAGGACATGCCATTGTTCGAAGCGAAAAAATTCCCGGATGTTCGCGCCGAGGCGTACGACATCGTATTGAACGGTGTCGAGATCGGCGGCGGGAGTCTCCGGATTTACGAGCCGGAGCTGCAGGAGAAAATGTTCGAAGCGCTCGGCATCAGATCGGAAGATCAGCAATCCCAGTTCGGGCATTTGCTCCGCGCGCTGCGGCTCGGCGCGCCGCCGCACGGCGGAATCGCCCTCGGTCTCGATCGCCTGGTCATGCTTATCGCCGGCGAACAAAGCATTCGCGACGTGATGGCCTTCCCGAAGAACAATCGCGGCATGGATCTGATGACGAATTCGCCGGGCGAGGTCGATCCCCGTCAGTTGCGCGACTTGTCGCTTAAATTGGCTAAAGACAAAAAACTGTAGCGGGGCTGTGTCAGCCGCATTCTGACTGAGAACCGCGGATTGCATAGACACTTTTCCGATTCGTTTCTTGCCCACGAAACACGCGAATCATTCGAATGATTTTAGAATTGGTGGGGCGCGACTGCCGGGCGCGCCTCAACGCTTATCGATTAACGATGCCGATTTAATGGGCAGCGGTCTGACTGTCGATCCCGCATTAGGCAGTGGCCAGTTCGCGGACATGCGCGAGGTCGCGACGCGTGATTGGACGCACCTGCGGCGGCAGGAGCGTGACCACGGTCAGCGTCTCACCGGCGAGGGTCATAAACTCCACCTCATAGCCTTTGTGCTCACCGTGGATGTGCACAATTGTTCCGATATCGCCAGCCATCAGGTTTTCCGATGGCAGATCCTCGGTCAGGACGACGCAATCGTGTTCTTTGATCATCATCAAGTTTACCGACCAGGATACGCGGTGATAAGCCGCGGCGCAATTTCGCCACGATCAAATTGCCAGATGGTTCTGAGGCGCATTCTTCTGCCGTCGGATGTAATCGACGATGCAAGTGGGCGTGTAATAAACGCCGCCCGCTTTCTTGACCTCGGGCTTGTCTTCGACTTTTGCCTGATGCCCTTCGGTGAGCCGGATGACTTTGCCGAGAAACTGCTCATAAACCTGGCCGAGAATGTCCGCTGGCAGAACGGAAAATTCGTAGGGACTATCGGGATAATACAGACGCCGGATGATTTTCTTTAGCACCGCATCGCCGATTTCAAGTTCGGGCGTGAGATCATCGGGCGGTTCGACCCGATCTTTTTCCTTCTGAAAATAAAACAGACCGGAGTTGTAACGCTGGTCGGCTTCGCGAAAGAGCTGGTACAGCCTGCGATAAGTGTGTTCGCCATTCAACAACGCTTGCAGGCGCCCATACACTTCAATGCGGCGGTCCTCGCAGATGCGCAGGAAAACGATCCGGTCGATGGTGCGCTGGACGGAAAAGTTTAGATCGCGCTGGGAAAGCTTTGGATTTCGCAGCGCCAGATTGCGCGCGAGGTCGGCTCGCCACTTCTCAATCTCGCTGAGGAATGCATCGTCAACTTCCGCAGTGCCGCGCTTGGCCTTCGTCGATTCAGCGAACTTGTCGAATGAGCCTTTCAGGATCGCGTCGCGCGCGAAGATTTTCGCGATGTCATCCCAGCGCGGAACGTATTCGCGAAAATTTAGGTAGAGGACACGCGCGACTGAGGCTTTGTCCGCCAAGCGCGGTTCGACACGGCAATCGTAAACCGCGAACTCTTCGAAG
>QHPD01000100.1 GCA_003218975.1 Verrucomicrobiota bacterium | reverse complement strand
GACGCACACTGCCTTCCACTACGTTATTGACGCTTAATTGCTGAGCGATCTCTTTGAGGTTCCGCGTGGTGCCGCTCTTATACTGCATGACCGAAGTACGGCTGATCACTTTCAACTCCTTGATCTTGGCGAGATCCGAGAGCAGTTCATCGTGGACGCCAGCCGCAAAAAATTCGTTCTCCTTTTCGGGGCTCAGGTTTTCCAGCGGCAACACGGCAATCGATTTTTCTGGCAACGCGGTCAGTGCGGCTGCCGATGGCGCAATGTTCGTTGTAGAGGCGGACGTTATTTTCTGCCGATTTACTTGGAGCATGAACAACGTCGTTGCGACAGTCGCCACGACCGCGATCAACGCGGCTACTTTGTAGAAAAACCCGACACGATCACCAATCTTCCGGCGACAGGATTCCAGGGCTTCCATCAACTCTCGAGCCGATGCGGATCGTTTGCTGGGATCGATGGCAAGCGTGGAGCGGAGCAGTTTTACTACCGGTTCAGGAACTTTCCTTGCAACTAATTGCGCGATTGGCAGATCATCGCGGGTTTGACGCTCGCGAATTTCTTCGATCGTTTTGCCGGAGTGTGGCGGCAATCCGGTGAGCGCAAACCACAGCGTGGCGCCTAGCGAATAGATATCCGACCGCGCGTCGACCGGGCCAGTTCCAAATTGCTCAGGGCTCGCGAAACTCGGTGTGCCGACAAATTCCCCATGTGTCAGTTCCATCTCTCCTCCGGCATCGGCAATCGCCTTGGCCAGACCGAAGTCGATGACTTTTACTTCCAGTTCCGTCGTCGCAGCGTTACCAGCCGTTAGCATGATATTACCCGGCTTCAGATCGCGATGGATCAAGTTCTGGGCCGCCGCAGCCATCAATGCCCGCGTAGTTTGGATCGCAATTTCCAGAGCGAGTTCCACCTTAAGAGGACCATCCCTCCGAACGCGCGCCGCCAAGGTTTCGCCCTCGACTAGCTCCATCGCGTAATAGCAGTAAGTGCTATCGGGGGAAGTTCCGAACTGGAAGACCGCAGCCACATTTGGATGTCGGAGAGCTGCCGCGGCGCGGGCTTCACGCAAAAAGCGTTCGCGCACAGCTTGTGAGCCGCGTGCCGCCGCTGGAACGTCGATCACTTTCAACGCCACTCTGCGGCGCAACACTTTGTCCACGGCGAGATAGGTCACTCCCATGGCGCCGTGACCGAGTTCCCAGTAAGAGCCGTCTGCGCCTTGCTCGACCTCGAAGTCGCCAAAGACCAACGCTGACGGTTTGGTTTCGACGAGTGTTTCCTCGAGGCCCGTCCGAAGCAGACAAGCCGGGCAGTCGCCTTTCGCGTTCAACGGCTGGCCGCATACCGAACAGACCACAACGCCAGATGCCAGTGGTGTTGCCATGGCGCGTCTCCCTTAAACTTCCGTTAGCACACGGAGTAAGTCGTGCAACTCTTCGTCCACCTCCGCTTCGGTCTCCACGGTTTGGCGCACCTCAGCGCGCAACGCTTCGCGGTAACGCGCTCGCAGGCGGGTGACATGGCTGCGTAGTGTTGACTCCGTTATGCCCAGCCGAACTGCCAGCTCAGCGTAACTCGGCAGTGGTTCTGCGCCACCGGCAACAAAAATCCTCAATTCGTTGAAGAGCTTCTTCTTGGCCTCACCTTTGTAATCTGTCGAGAGCCGTTCCAGTCCGGCAGCGATTAACGCCTCCGCCCAGGTGCGATCAAAGAGCGGATCTTCGCTGCTCATGGCGCTGTGAGTTTGGAAAAGCGACTCCGCCTCTTTGGCCTGCTCTTCATGCAGGGGCAGAAAACTTTGTCCGCCGCCGCGCTTGAGCGTCCGTTCGCGGTCGGAAGCGTCAGCGAGAAAATTTTTCAGCGAGGCGAGCAGAAATGAGCGGAACTTGCCTTTCTGCCGATCGACGCGGGCGTAGATTTTATGTTCGATCAAGTAAGCGAAAAAGCTCTGCGTGAGATCCTGCGCATCATGCACGGTGTATCCGCGGCTGCGCACGAAACTGTAAAGCGGCGCCCAATAGGTTTGGCAAAGCTCGGTCAGTGCGGCCTGCGCAATCTCCGGATCGGCCTGGCCTCTCCCCGCCGCGAGAACCGCGCTCCAGTGAGTGGAAGGAAACAGACCACTCTGGCTAGAGGTGTTTCCCGCGAGGGTCTTCACGTTAATAAGGTTCTATCAAAAGCGCAGAAGAAACGCAACCTGCGAGAAAAAATTTAAAATTGCATGCAGCGCGCGCTCCAAAATCCCTTTGTAAGAGGGAAAGCAAAAGAAAGGAAAAACCATGAAACCACTGACACACTTCAAAAAAACAAAGATTCTTCGGAACATATTCCTAAGCCTTGGCGCGATCTTCGCGTTAGCAATAACCGCTCACGCGCAGAACCTCTACGTCTCAACTCAACGCCCCCAATCCCTCGGGGGGCACGCAATCCTCGAGTTCACGCCATCTGGGACGCAGAGCACCTACGCTTCGGGGTTGTTGTTCCCCCGAGGGTTGGCCTTTGACAGCATCGGCAATCTATTCGCAGCGGAAACCGTTGTGCCGGGCGACCGTGACCTCTCCATTGGGAGAGTGCTGAAATTCAACCCGCGTAACAAGGTCAGCACCGCTGGCAGCGCCGTTAACTTTTTCTTTGAAGGCCTCGCTGTAGACATCGCGGGCAACGCCTATGTCATGGCGAACGATCAAACTAGTCCCACAGGGGCCAGCACTATCTTTAAGTTCACACCAGATGGAGAACGGATCGTCTTCGGCTCCGTTCCTAGTCAGGGCTGGGGCCTGGCTTTCGACAGCGCGGGCAATCTTTATGCAGCCGACGGCGGCGCACAAACAATCTATAAATTCGCTCCGAATGGAGCCCGCACCGTCTTCGTCGGGCCAAGCGCGTTCGCTGAGGGCGAATCTCCTGTGGGCCTGGCGTTTGATAATAGTGGCAATCTGTTCGTTTCCATCGAAACATTTACCGACCCGGGAGCCGACTCGGTTGTCTATTTCAGCCCAATCGGCGTAAAGAGCATCTTCGCCACCGGCCTAACTACACCTCGGGGCCTGGCCTTTGACAGCTCGGGCAATCTGTTTGTAGCCGAGGCAAATGCGATTCCGGACGGCGATATCTTGTGGTTCCCTCCTGGCGGAGGCTTGCCGACCGTTTTTGCATCCGGCTTCGGCCGCCCGGAATTCCTCACCTTCGGGCCCCCGCGATAGCAGGCCTTTGGTCAATGCGCCGCGCTGCGCTTTTTCGCAACGCGGCGCAAAATTTACGTAGCCGACATCGCGAACTTCTTGTCCAGCCGCGACCTGATTGGCGCTGAGACGAGCGGCACTAATTCCGCGAGCGCAGCTTCTTTCGAGCAATTTCCCTGGGGAGCGCACGCGCCTCGCGTGCGCTCCCCGGATCCTCTAGTAAACCGTCTTCGGCTCCGGCCCTGCGAGAATTTTCTGGAAACGCGGATCACTTCTCAGCGAATCCCATTCCCGGCGCAGACGAAGATCAGCGAGGGTGATGCTATTCGAAACATCCGGTCCCGTGACCGCGCCGGGAGTGGAAAGGAGACGCTCGATCAGCGTGATCGCCTGGTCCGGCTCGCCAACGAGTGCATAAACCAGCGCCAGATTGGCCGCGTCGTTGGCGCCATGAAATGCGTCCTGGCTTTCTGGCTCGAGTTCGACGGCTCGACGACTTTCTCGAATGGCATCCCCCTTCCTTTGCATGTAGGCGTAGAGTAAACCGAGTCGGGCATGACGCCCTGCAACCTCAGGATTGTCGCGCACTCGCTTTTCGATATCTGGCCTCGCTGCGGCAAAATAGCGCTGGGCCGATTCGATGTCGCCGCGAGCAAGAGCGATGCGGCCCTGGTAAAATGTTTTCGGGGCGTCTCCGGGGAAATCTTCCAACGGAGAATCAGTCAGAACCTTTTCCGCGGTGGCATAATCCCGTTCCAGCATGGCCAGGTCCCAGCGCACTAAAGCCACGTCTCCATCGGGATCACAGTTAGCAGGAATGTCTTGCAAGATTTTTCTGCCCGCGGCGGGATTGCTGTTCCGAAACACTTCGAGGTTAGCAAGGCCGATCTTGGGAGGCACGTAATCCGGCCAGATCTTCAGCGCGCGATTGTAAGCGGCAGTCGCGGCCGGCCAGTCACGCAAAAAAAGGTGATTGTTGCCGGCGAAAAAAGCGATGTTGCAGTTGCGAGGATCGAGGGACTGGGCGCGGTCGAAGCTTGCAACTGAGTCGCGCCAGCGTCCCTGCCGGCGATAGATACCACCAACATAATTGTAGATCTCGGCATTATTGGGAGAAGTCGCCGCGGCGACCTCGAACTCCTTAAGGGCTGCGTCGTAATTGTTATCCCCCCAATAGAGGCAAAGACCTAAAGCCATATGCGCTTCGCCCAAGGTTGGCGATAGGCGCAGAGCTTCCTCCGCTTGGGCGCGCGCTTTCGCTTTCCGCGCCCGGTGATCGCTGGTCATCGCCGTAGAAATCTCGCTATTGAGAAGAGAAGCTCGCGCGTAAGCCAGGGCGAACCCTGGATCAAGCGCGGTGGCTTGCATGTAGAGCTCCTCCGCCGCGATCGCATCTCGTCCAAGCGCGGTCAGGTAAAGCACGTAGGCCTCCGAGTTAGTAGTGGGTTTGGCAACAAAGCGGGCCATTTCTTCTGGTGCGAGTTTCGCTTTCAGACAGGCCGCGATCTGTGTGGCCAGCTCGCCCTGAAGGCCGATCGAATCGGCGACGGCGCGGTCGTAACGCTCTGCCCAAATGTGCCGGTCGTTGCGTGCGTCGATCAGCTGGACGTTGACGAGCACCCGGTTGCCCGTGCGGCGGACGCTCCCTTCGAGAACATTCGCCACGCCCAGCGCCCGGCCGATCTCACGTATATTGCGCCCGCCGGGTTTTTGATAAGCCATCACGCTCGTGCGGCTGATTACTTTCAAATCGTGAATCTGCGCGAGGCTCGTCAGCACGTCGTCTTGAATCCCGGCGGCGAAGTAGGAGTTTTCTTTGTTGTCACTGAAATTTTCAAAGGGCAACACAGCAATGCTCTTCTCTGGAATTGAGATCGGCGTCAGATTCCGATGCCAGTAGAATGGAAGCGCCAGCGCTAAAGCAGCAACCAACAACAAGAGCACCAGAGCGATGGGCGAGCGTATCCAGCGCAGCCATGAAGGAGCCTTCGTGGAGCGTTCCAACTCAGCCTCGAATTCCAATTTGTGACGAAGACTTTGGAACGCCTGAAGCAGTTCGTGTGCGTTCTGATACCGTTCCTCGCGCTCTTTGCGCAGCGCTTTGCTGATAATCTGCTGAAGCTCAGGCGGAGTGTGCGCGACGTAACTCGTGAGCGGCGGTGGCTCCATCTCAAGAATCGAAGACATCGCCTCTCCTGGCGTTTCGCCGGTGAATGGCGCATGCCCCGTTACCATTTCATAGAGAACTACGCCGAGAGTCCAGATATCGGTGCCCTTATCAACCTGCGTGCCGTACGCCTGCTCCGGCGACATATAACGAACCGTTCCCAGGATCGACCCCAGGTTGGTCTCAACCAGTAACAGCGCTTCGTCTGTCGGTGTCGTCACCGGCACTTCCCGTTCGGCAAGCTTTGCAATCCCGAAGTCGAGCACTTTCACGTAGCCGTCCGGTCGGAGCATGATGTTCTCCGGCTTGATGTCGCGGTGGACAATCCCGGTTTCGTGGGCGGCGGCGAGCGCACTCGCCACTTGGATCGCGACGTCGACAGCTTCACCGACCTCCATTCGCCCGCGCATCAGACGTTGGCGCAGTGTCTCGCCTTCGATCAGTTCACTGGCAATGTAATGGGTTGAGTGATCCTCGCCGATCTCATAAACCGTCAGGATATTTGGATGATTAAGCCCGACTAGGGCATGCGCTTCTTGTTGAAATCGCTTCAGGCGCTCCGGATTGCCGGTAAAACGCGTCGGCAAGAGTTTAAGCGCGGCTTTGCGCCCCGCGGTAATGTCGGTGGCCAGATAGACGTCGCCCATGCCGCCGGTGCCGATCCGTTCAGAAATTTTGTAGTGACCGATCGTGCGACCGACGAGCAAGTCAGCTTGCCCATTTTGGATAATCTTCGCCGCGAGACCAACAGCTGACGTTTCAATAAAGCTGTCTGCTCGTTGGCGCGAAGCCAGGAGCGCTTCAACTTTACTGCGCAAAGGCGCATCGCCTTCGCAGGCCGTGTCCAGGAAGGCGCTGATCTGGTCCGGCTCTTGATCCAGCGCCGCATGAAAGATTTCCTCAATCGTTTGTAACCGCGCCGGCGTCATATGCGGGAAAATGACGAAATCCGAATGTCGAATGACGAAAGAATAATGAAGCCCGAATGACGAAGGCATTTGGCTTCGCGGGCTGTGGAGGTTCGCATCGCGGTTAGTCTTTTTACTTGTTTCTCCAAATTTTGGAGAAGATCAGATGCAGTTCCTTTGCTTCAAGCCAGAGCGTTCGAGCTTGCAGTTTCAATTCCGGTACTGCCCGAACAATCATCCGAAGAAAATGCTTGGTTTCGCGCGCTTCCTTCCGGCAAGTCCCAATGTTTCTTAGAAATTCCTTTTTGGAAACTGCGTCGTCGGCTTCGACGTAGTTAGCGCCAACACTAGTGCCGGCTCCAACGAGCTGAGTGATAATTCGATTGGTTACCGGATTTTGTCGAACTGTCTTGGCAAAATCGATAATTGCTTCGCCAAATCGGGCCGTTCGTTCTTCCAAATCGTAAACGCGTTTTGCATCTGGTTCTTCGCGGACAAGTCCTGCGCCATCATCCCAAAACGAATCGTGGGCGCACGCATCCATGGCTTCCGGGTTCGTCATTCCTTCGTCATTCGTCATTCGAGCTTCGTCATTCTAATATTCGCGTCAATTGGCGTGATTCGCGGGCACCTGAAAAATGGTCAGCCGCTGTGGTGCAATTCCGTATACAGCCACACTTTGGCAAATTCCCAGTCACGCCTCACCGTTATACGCGAAATTTTGAGCACTTCTGCCATCTCGTCATAGTTGAGCCCGCCAAAATATTTTAGTTCGACTACTTGAGCTTTTCTTGAGTCGAGCGTGGCCAGCGTTTCCAATGCCTCGTGCAGATCCACAATCTCTTTTGATTGTTCCGGTGAGAGGATTGCTGCTTCATCCAATTCTATCCTGACCGAGCCGCCACCGCGTTTTTGCGCTCGGTTGCTCTTGGCGTAATTGACCAGAATTTGGCGCATTGCCCGAGCGGCGACGGCAAAAAAGTGTGAGCGGTTCGTAAAGTTCGGGCGGGTCTGACCTGCCAGACGCAGATAAGCCTCGTTGACCAGTGCCGTCGTTTGCAATGTGTGCTCGGGACGCTGTCCCTCCATAAAATGATGAGCGAGGCGCCGGAGTTCTTCATAGACCAGCGGGGTCAACTCTGCGAGGGCGACATCGTCCCCGTGACTCCAATCCGCCAGGAGCTGGGTCACTCTTTGCGGAGAGACCGAAGGCATATCCATAAACTCCCCTTCGTATCCTATCACCTGCAAAAGCTTTCTACACGCGAAAGCTTTTCCGGAAAATTTTCGGAAATCCGATGATCAGTTTCGCCGGTCTTTCTTGTTTATCTAAATAGAAGGCAAATCACGAAACCAAAAAGAAAGAAATCACAGCTATGAAAAAGCAAATTCCTATCAATAACTTCGGGTCTCGAATCACTTCCAAGGCAATCTTCGCGCTGCTGCTGGCGCTGGGGTCCGTGCTACTGGCGGCACCCAGCTTCTTGGCAGCACAGGGGTTCTCGGAGTGGTCGCCTCCGGTCAACCTCGGCCCAACCGTCAATAGCGGGTTCATCGACGCCGGCCCGGCGCTCTCCAAGGACGGTCTGAGCCTCTACTTCAATTCGAACCGCCCGGGAGGCTTTGGCGGAAACGACATCTGGGTCTCGCAGCGCGCCAGCCGCGAGGATGCCTGGGGCGAGCCCGTGAACCTGGGGCCAACGATCAACACAGCCTCCAACGAGGACGTCCCTTCCTTTTCGCGTGACGGGCACACGATGTACTTCAACAGCGACCGCCCGGGGGGCTTCGGTCTACGCGACATCTATATTTCCCGGCGCGCGAACACGCACAATGACTTCGGGTGGGAAGAGGCGGTCAATGCCGGGCCGGGGGTAAACAGCGCTTTCATAGACGCCGGAGCCAGTTACCTCGAGAACGAAGAGGCTGGAACCCCCTTGCTCTACTTCGGGAGCAACCGGCCGGCAGGCTTGTACGACATCTACGTCAGCGCGCAGGCTGCGGACGGCGCATGGGGACCGGCCGTCCTGGTGCCGGAGCTCAACAGTCCACTGAACGACCAGCGCCCCAGCGTCCGCTTCGATGGTCTGGAGCTGTTCCTGGACTCGGACCGCCTGGGCACCTTCGGCTTGAGAGACCTTTGGGTCTCCACGCGGGAAACCACCCTCGAGCACTGGTCGGCTCCGGTCAACCTGGGCGCCACGGTGAACAGCACGTTCAATGACCAACAGCCATTCATCACTTCGGACCGCGAGACGCTTTTCTTCGCCTCCGATCGCCTGGGCGGGCTCGGAAACCTCGATATTTACATGACCACGCGCGAGAAGAACCCGCACGACTAGCGCGCTGGCGCGTTAGAAGCTGAGCGTCAGCGCGATGAAAGGCAAACTATGAAAACCAAAGCCAAAAAGATTACACCTGCGCCAGACATAAACAAAACCAGGCGGACTCGGCTTGCAGCCATCTTCCGCTGGCCCTTGCTCCTCGCCCTTCTGATCCTTCCACAGATGATGCAGGCGCAGTGGACTGCGATTGCCGGCGCCCAGACTGACGAAAAAGGAATTCAGGCTCTGGCTTTTCTGCCCAATGAAATCTGGATTCACGCCGGAGACAGCATCACCTGGACATTCCAGACGGAGGTGCCGCACACCGTGACTTTTCTCAGGGCCGCCCAGGTGCGCCCTGATCCCGCGGTGGGGTGCCCGGGCTTTTCGAGTGACCCGGCCATCTTCGATGGTTCGACTTGCGTCACCACGCCCCAGATGCTGACGGGGCAGACCTTTACCGTCATCTTCCCGGTGGCCGGGAATTTCAAGCTGACCTGTCTGGTCCACGTAAATATGGATGGACGGATTCACGTCCTCCCGGCGAGCGAGGCGCTGCCCCACACTCAGGCGTTTTATGACGAGCAGGCGGCGAGTCAGAGCGACGAATTGCTTTCCGATGGCCAAAAGATGAAACCCCTGCATGTCCCTAACTCACCACTTGGAGTCACGGCGGGGGGATCGCAGAGATCACAGGAACGGCGGGCGGCACCAGCACCATCGTCGCTGCGCGCTTTTTCCACGAGAACATCCGAATCCATGCCGGTCAAACGGTCGAATGGGATAACCAGGGTCCAGTCTTCCCGCATACCATTACCTTCGGGGCCGAGCCGGTGGACCTCGTGAATGCTTCCTCCGACGTAACGCTCGATCCGGATGGGGCCCGGCACGCCATCATCGCTTCCACTTCCGACAGCACCAACTCGGGGTACATCATCGCGGCGCCACAAGAACGGCGGGGGCTGCCGCAAGCGCCCCTTGGCGTGACACGTTTTCGTGTCACTTTCCCGAACGCCGGAATCTTCCCTTACATCTGCGCCATTCATGACGAATTGGGCATGGTTGGGCAGGTAACTGTCAGTCCCTAGAATTGTTTTGTGAGTAGAGGGTATAGCCTTCCTATGAGAGAAGAGCTGGGCTCATTTGACATTCAGTCTTTTCAGTGAGAGCGCCACGCGCAGCCGACGGAGCCGTTACTCCAAATCAACTACGGCGGCGATATGTCTGAGGTGCTTGAACGTCCAACGCTCAATTCAGACATCGCTCACGGCCGTTTGAACCGACGGAAACAAATCTTCGACAGATTTGCCCGTCAACTTCAGGTATGTGGCGTCCGGGCAGACCTCGATCTCCTCGCTCCAGGCAATCGCGCCCGCGTCGCTGATATGAACCCTTTGGAAATTCCTGTAATCGTTCCAAAATTTGAAGACTCCTTTGCCAGCGAGGCGCGAGAAATCCACGTCGCCCTCGGCCCCATCTGAATACTTGATCCAGATGCGGTAATTCGGAAGGGGCTTCACCGCTATGGGGACAGGAATATCCATCTAGTTACGCTAGTGGGTTGGTCGACCTGGAGCAAGCATGTCCCAAAAAGTGGGCGCTGGAACCAAGTGCATTTCTTCGCTGCTTTCGTTTACATTAATTGGGTGGCAACCTAAAGACAGTCAGCGCTTCATCACCTCTGCATTGAACGTTGGATGTTGAGTGTTGGGTATTGAAAGTTTAACTTCTGCGCGATGCGGTTTCGTTCTTACAAAAACACCAGTTTGACGGTTAGTGAAGTCGGCTTCGGTATGTGGACGATTTCCACCGGTTGGTGGGGAAGCTTTACCGAGGGCGAGGCGATCGCACTTATGCACAAGGCGTTCGACCTAGGCATGACGTTGTTCGACGCCGCCGATACCTACGGAAACGGCTTGAGCGAAGAATTGATCGCCAAAGCGTTCCCAAACCAGCGGGATGAAATCGTTATTGCAACCAAGGTCGGCTACGATTTTGTCCATCACGGGCAGGCGCGGGGACGCGGGCAGCGGGAAATTCCGCAGGATTTCTCGCCGGAGGCGGTCATGCGCGCGACAGACGCAGCGCTGAACCGATTGAAGACAGATCGGATTGATCTTCTCCAACTGCATAATATCCGGATGGAACAGGTTTATGACGACGCGCTTTGGACGACACTCGAGAAATTAAAGGCTGAAGGCAAAGTTCGTTATTACGGCATCGCGCTCGGTCCGGCAATTGGCTGGCTTTACGAGGGAGTAAATTGCATTCGCGAGCGTGACATCGCGAGCTTGCAACACATCTACAACATGCTGGAGCAACACCCCGGACGCGCCATTCACGACGCGGCGACCGACACTGGCAAGGACACAATGTTCCTTGTTCGCGTGACGCATTCATCCGGAATGCTCGAGGGGAAATACACTGCGGAGACGAAATTTCCGCCCACAGATCATCGCAGCCATCGGCCGCGCAGTTGGCTCCTAAACGGGATCAAAAAAGTTGAAAAATTGCGGTTCCTTAAAAACTCCGAGCGCACGTTGGGACAGGCTGCATTGCAATGGCTGCTGGCCGACGATCGCGTGGCCTCGACGTTGCCGAATATCTACAACGAAGAACAGCTCGTTGAATTCGCCAAAGCACCGGAGTGCCCGCCGCTCACCGCCGACGATGTGGCGAAGATTGACGAATTCTATTCTGAGAATTTCGGGATCGAGGAAGAACCACCGAAGTTCAAAGGCACGATGGAGCGGCCAAAGGAAACCGCGGCGGCGTGATCTGCGGAGCGCACAAACCCAAACGGGCCGCATTCCTCACGACTTGTGTTTAGCGCCGAAGGCGCGGCATTCACCGCCAGCCTGGGGCAGCCGCCCCAGAATTCATGCCCCGGAAATCATCAGCGCTGAAAGCGCGATTCAGTTCTGGCGCCAGTTTGTTTGGTCAATAGCGCCATGCTCGACCCGCCAGATTGAAACGCGCTTTCAGCGCTGTTTGTGTCGCGATTTGAATTCCTGGGGCGATGCCCCAGGCTAGCATGAGACAACGCCTTTGGCGCTAAACGGATATCGGAACGAAGTGAGGGACCTCACAATCGAAGCCACGAACACGCAAGCTTACAGGTGTGACCATTCACCTTAGAAGAGATCCTTCGCTTCGCTCAGGATGACCAAACGCACGATGGAGTTGCTGAAGGAAACTGCGGTTGCATAGACACGAATTTCACGAATTCACACGGATTAACCCAAGCGGATCGAATCAAGGTTGTGAGATTCGTGCCAATTCGTGTACCTAATCCGACTCGTCTTCTTCCTCCACTGGTTCAGCTCGGCGCACTTCTGGCACCTCACGTTCGCGACGCTGCGGCCGGCTGGCGACCTTTTCGCCCTTGTAGATTTCTTTGAAGACATCCGCGACCATCGGCGCAGCGGTGGACCCGCCATGCATGTTGGTGCCGACATCGCCCTCGTATAGCGCAGCGAACGCATATTGTGGGTGATCTGTCGGCAAAAATCCCGCGAACCACGCGGCAGTGCGCTCTTTATTCTTCGGCCCCCATTGCGCCGTGCCGGTTTTCCCGGCGACCTCGACATTATCCAGGCTGGCCTGGTGCGCTGTGCCGCCCGCGCCATTCACAACGTGGATCATTCCAGTGCGCAGTTCGTCGAGCGTCTCAGACGAGAGATCGAGCGTTCTTTTGGCGCGCACCTGATACGCAGTGACAACTTGGTTGTCGAATGTCTGCACTTGTTGGACGAGGCGCGTTTGATAAAACGTGCCGCCATTCGCGATGATCCCCATGGCTTGCGCCAATTGCAGTGGAGTAACCTGGATGTCGCCTTGACCGATCGACATGTTTGCGATGTCGCCGTTGAGCAATCTGCGGCCGTGCGTTGCCTTCATGTATTCGTCGTTTGGCACACGACCTTCCACCTCGCCGCGCAGCGGGATGCCGCACTTTGCGCTAAAGCCAAGCTTCAACGCCCACTCGATGATCGGTTCGGCGCCAGTCTTGATTCCTGCTTGGTAAAACCAAGTGTCGCACGATTCGGTGAGCGCTTGGACAAAGTTCAGAGCGCCTCGATCGCCTTTTTTCCAATTGTGATAGGTAAGGTTGCCAATCTGAATTGACGGAACGCATTCAAAACGATCATCGGGATACACTGCGCCGCTTTCGAGCGCAGCGATGCCGACAGCAATTTTAAATGTCGATCCCGGCGGATACGCCGAACGATACGCGCGTGGCAACAGCGGAATGTCCGGGTCATTCTGAAGGCTCTTTAACCGTTCCGACGAAATTGAGGGAACAAACAGATTCGGATCATAAGTTGGCCAGGAGGCCAGCGCGAGAATGTCGCCATTGTTTGGATCGACAATTACAATCGCGCCCCGTTTCGCTTTTGCTTCCAGCGCCTTTTCCGCCAATTCCTGAAGCCGCGCATCGAGCGTAGTGACAACGTTGTAACCAGGCTCGGGTGGCGTGATCAGTTTTTCGGAGGTTTTCCGGCCATCTTTGTCGAACGTGAGCTTGTACTCGCCGTGCTTGCCGGTGAGCATGTCGTTGAACGTCTGCTCGAGTCCCTCGCGTCCCTCTGTTTCTGGCCAAAGCGTTTCGTGGTTATCAACGATACCGTCGGGATTGCGTCCGGTTTTCCCGGTGTAACCGATTACCTGGCCGGCAAGTTTTCCGCTCGGGTAAACGCGCACGTAAATCGGCCGCACAATTGTGTCCGGCGGCAAATTATCTTTTATCTCTTTGTACTCCGCCTCGTTGAGATTCTGTGCGATCTCGAGCGGCATGATTCCGCGATTGCGATAGTGTCGAAGGATCGTCTCGTCCGAAATCCGCAGCCTGCGCCCGAGCAAATTTCCTGCCTTGTCGATCTTTTCGCGGGCGAAACCGACAGCCTGTGTGTCGGAAAAATCTAGCGGAGTAGGGAAATTGATAGCCAGATTGTAACTGAGCCGGTTTTGCGCGAGCGAGACACCATTGCGATCGGTGATCTGCCCGCGTGGCGATGGAACATCAAGGATGTAGGTGCGCGCTAATTTCTGAGTCTCAAACGTCGGGATGATCGTCTCTTCTTCAGGCGTCGGAGTCGCGGTTGGGCTCGGAGTCGGTGTTGGTGTGAGCGTTTGCGCGTGAGTCGTCACCAATAGCGCAAAGATCGACAATGCGATCCACAGATTACACAGATTCTTAAACACTCGGGCGGAGGTCATTTTGGTCAATCTGCGTAAATCTGCGGAATCTGCGGATAAATCAATGCTGCTGCAAGAAACGGTGCAGATCTTCCGCCAACTTTCGGCCGATCCCTTCCGTGGAGGAAATTTCCTCTACGCCTGCTTTGCGCAGGCGGTTCACTGAGCCGAACCGCCGCAGCAATAAGTTTTTCCGGTTCTGGCTCACGCCCGGGCAATCATCGAGAATACTTTCTTCGACGCGCTTTTTCATGAGTAATTGGTGATACGCATTGGCGAATCGATGCGCTTCGTCGCGGATGCGCTGGAGCAAACGCAACGCGCCGGAATCCATTGGAAGTCGAAGCGGCAGCGCCCGGCCCGGCCGATAAATCTCCTCCCGTTCCTTGGCTAGACCGATGATCCGGAGATCGTGTAGACCCAAACGTTGAAGTTCATGGCATGCGGCGGAGAGTTGCCCTTTTCCGCCATCGACGATGATCAAGTCCGGAAGACGAACTACAGATTGCGGATATCGGATAGCGGATAGCGGATAGGTCTCCATGCGACGCGCTGTATCGAATGCGTTTTCCTGGGAGTGTTCAGGCGAAAGATCGACAATGGCATTCGCGTCTGTGCTTTCCGATCTCCTGTTTCCGGTTTCCGAAATATCCAACAGCACCCGCGAATAACGCCGTCGCACAACCTCGGCCATGCTGGCAAAATCGTCCTGTCCACCGACGGTGCGCACACGATATCGCCGGTAATTATCCTTGTCCGGCACTCCGTCGCGGAAACAAACCATCGAGGCCACCACGTGCGTGGTAGAAATATTCGAGATATCGAAGCATTCCATGACGCGCGGCGGGTGCGGCAAGCGCAGCGCATCGGCGAGCTCCTGCACGTCTGCCATTGGGTCGATTGTGCTCGGCAAACTGCCGCGAACGAACCGCCGCGTCGGCTTCGTGGTGTCGCGCAAATCTTCGATCATGTCGCGCAATTCAGCGGCTTTTTCGAAATCCATTTTCTCGGCAGCCTTTCGCATTTGTTCCTCCAGTGCGGCGATCATCTCTCGCGATTTGCCTTCGAGGAACTCGATCGCTTGCGCCACGCGTTCGCGGTATTGCTCGGCACCAATTTCGCTCAAGCGCACCGGCACTTGATAGGTCGAGGATTTCAATTCGCGCTCCGTTGGCGAACCGCGCCCAAAGGTGAGCACGCCGAATTTCTTGCGCATGAAATTGAGCGTCTGCCGCAGCGCACCCGCATGTGGATACGGCCCAAAATAACGCGCACCGTCGTCTTTCTTGAACCGCGCCAGGCGGAAACGCGGCCATTCTTCCGATAGGTCGATCTTGACCAGGAGAAACCGTTTATCGTCGCGGAAGGAAACGTTGTAACGCGGCCGGTATTCCTTGATCAATTTTCCCTCAAGCAAAATCGATTCTGCTTCGCTGCGCACAATATGTGTCTCGAAATCCCACGTCGCCTCCAGCATGGCGCGCGTTTTTAAATCGGCTTGCGCCAGTTTCGACGGCAGAAAATAGGAGCTCACCCGTTTGCGCAAATCGCGCGCTTTGCCCACGTAAATGACGCGATTAAACCGATCTCGCATCAAGTACACGCCGGGCTTATGCGCCACTTCGTGCACCTTTTTTTGCAGGTCCGGTTTTTCTTTTCGTGGCGATCCCATTGGAGGAGCAGGAATGTACGCGAGAACAGCGTCACTGGAAACCTGGAGGGCCTCGCGCTGCCCCGAAAGCTTTCGGGGTCGGCGCAGCGCGCCGACCTTACCAATTTACGTAGCCCGCCGCCGCGGCATCGCCGAATGCACCATCATCAATTCGGTAACATTCTCGGGCGTAAGCAAACCGACCAGACGCTTCATCCGATCGAGCACGGGCACAGCCGGACAATTGCACTCCTGCATGATACGGAATGCATCTTCAAAGCGTGTTCCGGTTGTCACAGTGGGAATATCGCGTCGCATCACGTCGCCCACACGCAGCCCTGGGTCGTTCTTGCGCAACGCAGCAATGAGATCGTGGCGCGTGAGCAGACCGGCGACACTGCCGGTTTCATCCACGACTGGAAAATCGTGCTGCGAAGTTGCAAGCAAGGCGTCCACCGCTTCATCGAGTGTCGCGTTTGCTGCCAACGTGCGGAATTCGCGCACCATCGCACTGGCAACCGGAAACCGGCGCGAGACATCTTTCATCTGCGCCAGGGCTGCCTCTTGCGATGCGCCGATGTAAACAAAAAGCGCGATGAAAATCAAGAATGGATTAAAAAGCAGTCCGATAAAACCGAACGCAAACGCGAAGCCCTGGCCAATCAGCGCAGCGATTTGCGTCGCACGCGCATACGTCATGCGTGTCGCCAGCAGCGCACGCAACACGCGCCCGCCATCCATTGGAAATGCGGGAAGTAAATTAAAAAGCAGCAGCAGGATGTTAATAGTCATCAGTTGCGTAACCAGACTGCCGCCTTCGACTGTCGATGGATTAAAGAAAGCCTGCGAACCTCCCGCGACGAACAAACCGAGCGCAATAACCACATTGACCAGCGGGCCGGCGACCGCGATGACCAATTCCTGCACCGGCTCTTCCGGCATCCGTTCCAGGCGCGCGACACCGCCGATGGGGAGCAATGTGATGTCGGGCGTATTGATCCCGAAAGCCTTCGCCGCGAACGCGTGACCGAACTCATGCAGCACTACGCAAAGAAAGAGCAACAGAACAAATATTACCCGGCTTGCCGCGACGGCCGAGCCGCCCTGCGCGTAGTAACCAAAGGCCAGCCAGGCGATCAGCAGCAAAAACGTAATGTGAATCCGCAATTGAATGCCGGCGACGCGAAAGATGGGAATAGACCAGCCCATGTGACTCAATCTGCTCCGCTATTACATCGCGCGCCAGTGCTCATTAGCGCGTCGATCCAAAATGGCTTTATCGCCGTCTGCTTTCCTTGAAACTAAATAGTGATGGACCTGTTCGATGTTGCAATCGTCGGCGGGGGCCCCGCCGGATCGAGTTGTGCGGCATTTTGCGCCCTCGCCGGGTTGCGAGCCCTTGTTCTTGAACGCGAAAAATTTCCCCGGGAAAAAGTTTGCGGCGATTGTTTAAATCCATCGTGCTGGGCCGTGTTCACCCGGCTCGATCTCGCTAAGCGGGTCCGAGCCCTGCCACACGCCAAGCTGGAGCGAGTCGAGTTCATTGCGATTGGCGGACGCAAAGTGATCGTCGATCTTCCATCCGGCGAGGTGTGCGAGCTCGCCATTAAACGGAGTCTTTTGGATGATCTTTTGCTAAAACGCGCAGGCGAGCTCGGCGCGCAAATTAACGAAGAGACAACGGTCACAGCGTTGAGTAACAGCAACGGCTGGAAAATTGAGACCGCTGGCGGGAAAAATTTTGTCGCGCAGATGTTGGTCGCCGCAGATGGCCGCAACTCGACAGTGGCGCGCCTTTGCAATTTATTGCCCCGACCCGAGCGCGAGCGCATCGCGTTGCAATCGCATCTTCGGCTGCCAGGCAATTTCGGCAATCGCGTGGTGCTACAGCTGCTTCCACATGGTTACGCCGGCTTGTCTCCCGTGAACGATGAGGAGTTGAACGTTTGCTTAGTCGCCAAACCCCGAAACATCAGCGCGCTCAAAGCATGGGCGACAAAACGCTTTGATGTTTTGCCTGATCACACTTGGCGGACTATTACGCCGCTTACACGCGCTCCTATTCCACCGGAGCGCGAGAATTTGTTTTTGATCGGCGACGCGGCGCGCGTCGTCGAACCTTTTACCGGCGAGGGCATTTACTACGCCATATGCTCTGGCAAACTGGCGGCAGAGGCAATCGCAAAAATAATTCGAGGCGAAGATCGACAGGCAAGTTTGCGTGAATTCGTTCGCGCTTGTGGCGAAATGTACCGTGGGCGTTTGTGGATCAATCGCCTAGCCCGTGCCGGTGTCTTATCGCCGCGGATCGCTTCTTTCCTTGTTCGGTCTGCGCCGTTAAGTCCGGCGATCATGCGATTATTGACGGAGAAGATTGCAGGCAGGGACGATTGATCTCAATCGATCCGAGCCGGATTGGCGTTTGCGGTCGGTTCGGGGGAACCGCCCCTGCCAAATTGCCGACACGCTTTCACTGTGTTCGACATCAGCATCGCAATCGTCATCGGCCCAACGCCGCCCGGCACCGGTGTGATCGCGGACGCTTTCGTTGCGACTTCGTCAAATGCGACATCGCCCACGAGCCGATAACCACGTTCGCTCACGGCGTCTTTCACACGATTAATGCCAACGTCGATAACGACAGCGCCATCGCAAACGTGCTGCGCCCTGACGAAATTCGCTCGGCCGATCGCCGCGATCAAAATATCGGCTGAGCGAGTAATCTTTTCGAGATCGCGGCTCCGCGAGTGAGCGACCGTGACCGTCGCGTTCGCGTTCTTGTTTTTCTGCATCAGAAGCAGCGCTAGCGGTTTGCCCACGATCATGCTTCGGCCAAGAACCACAACATGGGCGCCGTCGATTTCGATTTTACTCTCGATGAGCAACCGCTGCACGCCGAGTGGGGTGCATGGAACGAGACCGGTTGGATCTCCCAGCGCGAGCTTCGCAATATTCTCGGGATGAAACCCGTCCACATCTTTGCGCGGGTCCAAGGCGCGCACGATTGCAGCTTCGTCGATTTGTTTTGGCGGGGGCGACTGCACGAGAATCCCGTGAATCGCCGGATCGTGATTCAATTCTTGTACACGAGCGAGCAGTTCGACTTGAGTGGTTGTGGCAGGTAATTCGAATTTCATCGAATGAAGTCCAAGCTCGCGACACATTTTGTCCTTCGAGCGCACGTAGGTGCGCGAGGCTGGATTGTCTCCCACGAGAATGACGGCGAGGCCGGGTGTGACGCCTTTCGATTTTAAATCTGCGATCTCGTGGCGAAGATCGACATAAACTTTTTCCGCGATTGCATGTCCGTCGATTAATTTCGCCATAGTAACGCAGGCAATTGAGACACGAATCACACGAATTGTCACGAATCGGAGAACCTAGAGTCAATTGGGTTGAGTCAATTCGTGTAAAATTCGTGAATTTCGTGTCCTAGCGCATTTCAACCAGCGCCATCATGGCTTGCTGCAAACGCAAACGCTCGGCTTCGAATTCCTCAGGCGTGCTTGTCGATCTGACGCGGTGCGGCGACCCAATGATGACGCGAACTTTAGCGAACGGTCGCGGCACGATGAAACGGTCCCAGCTTCTAATCCGCCAGCAGCTTGAATATTCCATGTTGACCGGTATGACGTTCGCGCCGGTTTTTTGCGCCAGGAAAATAATACCGGCCCCAAGTTTGTAGGCTGGACCGCGGGGGCCATCCGGCGTGATCACTACGTCGCGACCGGCGGCAAGAACCTCGCTGAGCCGGCGAATTGCGCTCGCGCCCAGTCGCGAACTCGATCCCCGCACGACGTCGAACCCAAACCGGTGAACCGCGTCGGTGAGCAAATCTCCATCGCGGCTGGCGCTAATCAGTGCCGCACCGTGACGATGTGGAAAAAAGCCTCTTAGGATTAAAGGAAAGATCAGCAATCGATTATGCCAGAGAGCGGCGATGTAATTTTCGGTCGCGGGCTTGCCGAGGAGTCCTGCCCGATCGTCGATTTCGTAGCGCAACGTCCGCCCCCAGACCCGCAGTAAGTGAAACCCAAACGCGATCAGCCATCGCGCGAACCGACCTTCGATCTTCAACTTTTCTTTCGCGAGGTTTTTGTTGAAGCGGCCTTCTCGCCCCAGCGATACGCGCTCGGGTTGGGCAGGCCGATTTGATCGAGGATTCGCCAGACAACAGTGTCCACCACTGCCGTGACAGAATTTGGGCGGCTGTAAAAAGATGGAATCGCCGGCAGAACAACCGCGCCGGCTTCGAGCAGCGTCACGACATTGCGCGCGTGAATGAGGTTCCAGGGCGTCTCTCGTGGCACGAGAATCAATTTGCGGCGTTCCTTCAAAAAAACATCCGCGGCGCGCAGCAAGACGGTATCGCTGGAGCCGGAAGCGATTCGCCCGAGCGTGGCCATGGAGCAGGGGACAATGATCATTGCGTCGAATCGGGCAGAGCCGCTAACGAACGGGACATTCATGTCATTTTCGGAATGCCGCGACACGTCTGCGGGAATTCTGAAGCTCTCGAGCTCCTGTCTTGCCACCTTGTCTGCGTATGCGCTCATGACCAGATGCACCTCATGCGACGCGCAATCAATCTGCTCGAGCAACCGTTGCAGATAAATCGCTCCGCTAGCGCCGGTCGCCGCGATCACAAGTTTCATCGTGAGAAATTAAGCTGGAGTTTGAATTTAATCGCGTACGGGAGCAATAAGATACGTTATGGTCAAAAAACTCTTACACACCCGTTATCGGGTGAAAGATCTGGAGAAGACGGTCTCGTTCTACAGAGATGTGCTCGGACTCAAAGAGCTTCGACGCCAGAAGTCCGGTCGCGGTTCGCAACTGGTTTTTCTAAAAGCACCCGGGAGCGAGGAGGAGATTGAGATTTGCAAATTCGATGAGAGCGGCCCAGTGGTGGTTGGCCCCGACCTGACGCATCTCGCCTTTGAGGTGGACGATTTGGACAAGTTCGCGAAGGAAGCGGAGGCAAAAGGCTATCCGCTCTCGGACGGGCCGCACTGCATTGGCGGCGGAAAAATTGCGTTCATCGATGCGCCGGAAGGCTACGAGATCGAACTGATCGAGCGGAGCAGGTAGAGCGCGGCCACCGGGCATTCCGGGAAATGCGCCACGCGCTTGCGTTAATAAAAATTCTGTCGCTAATTTACCGCTCATGAGATTGTGGCGCGATCGGATCTGCTGTCTTTGTGCGCTGCTTCTCATCTCGACGGTTACTGCTTGGGGTCAGGATTCCGAGGCGATGCGGCCCACCGGTGTTTCGCCCGGTCCGGTTCGGAAGGCGAAAGCGGTTACCGCAAAAGATAAAGAGGATGCCGATGTTTCTTCCAGTCCGGTGCGCAAGGCGCACACGGCGAAATCGAGTCATACTCGCTCGCGCCGAACGCGACCAAAGCCCGAAGAGGAAGAGTCAACCCCGGCGCCGACCGAGTACACTCCTGACGGAATTCCAAAGACCAGCGCGGCCTCGGTCATCGTGGTGGATGCGAATACGGGCAAAACATTGTACGAAAAAAACGCTGACCAGATACGAGCTCCGGCTAGCACCCAAAAACTGTTAACGGCTTTGATCGTAGCCGAGCGCGGCTTCCTGGATCAGCCAGTCACGGTTCAGCAAATCGATACAATGGCCGATCCCGTGAAGCTCAATATCAAATCTGGCGATACTTACCAGCGGATCGATTTGCTGCGAGCGTTGCTGGTGAAGAGTCCGAACGATGTGGCGCGATGTCTTGCGCGGGATTATGCAGGCAGCGTGGAAGCATTTGCCGAGGTCATGAACAGGCGTGCGCGCGAACTCGGAGCGGTGAATTCGCATTTTGTAAATCCAAACGGTTTACCGATGCCGGGACAATACTCGACCGCGCGCGATCTTTCGCTGATCGCGCGCGTAGCGTACGCCAATCCCACGATCCGATCGATTGTTTGTCTGCCGCAGCTTGTTTTTCGCTATGCCAATGGTCGCACGCGCGAACTTGAGAACACGAACAAGCTTCTTAGACGACTCCCCTACTGCAACGGGATGAAGACCGGTTATACCGAAGCGGCCGGCAAATGTCTGATCGCAAGCGGCTCGCGTCCCGGCAGGGAAGTGATCGTTGTTGTCCTGGGCGATAGTTCGAGCCGGGTGTGGCGCGACGCGTCCACGCTGCTTTCTTGGGGACTCTGGATGTAGTTCTGCGTCACGCGAACGGCGAGACCACCGAATGCGCGACCTTTTTCAGGAGCAGTTGGAGGCGCTGCGCGCGTGTTCCTTAGATCGACATCTTCGCGAACTCACAAGCGCACAGGGCCCCGAAATCGAAATCGACGGCCGTCGGCTCATCAACTTTTCCTCGAACGATTATCTCGGTCTGGCAAACGATCCTCGACTGCGAAAGGCAGCAATCGCCGCGATCACAGAATTTGGCGTTGGCGCCGGCGCTTCGCGGCTCATTAGCGGGACGCAGTCGCCGCATGTTCGTTTGGAACAGGCGCTGGCGAAATGGAAAGGGACCGAGGCTGCGCTGTGTTTCAGCAGCGGATACGCCACGGCGCTGGGCACAATCCCGGCCTTGGTCACGAAGGATGACGTCATCGTGCTGGACAAACTCTGTCACGCTTCGCTCATCGACGGAGCAAAGTTGAGTGGCGCCATCCTGCGCGTTTTCCCGCACAATCATCTTGGGAAACTGCAAAGTCATCTCGAATGGGCCCGGCGCCAACATCTGAGCAAGCGAATCCTCATTCTGACTGAATCAGTTTTTTCGATGGATGGCGATCGCGCCCCGCTGCGGGAGTTAGTCGAGCTGAAAAAACGTTTCGGGGCGCTCTTAATGCTCGATGAAGCCCACGCTGTCGGGGTCATCGGTCCAAATGGCCGTGGACTGGCCGCAGCGGAGAACTTGAATGAAGACGTCGACGTCCAAATGGGAACGCTAAGCAAGGCACTGGGCGCAAGCGGAGGTTACATCTGCGGTTCGCACGATCTCATCGAAGGGCTGATTAACTGCGCTCGTTCCTTCATTTATTCCACCGCACCGCCGCCCGCAATCGCGGCGGCTGCATCGGCAGCGATAGATTTTCTTTCGTCTTCGGAAGGCGAAGCACGCAGACTTTTGCTTTGGAAAAAAATTGAGTTGCTGCGCAGACTGCTGCCTGCGAATGCCATGAACACAAAGAGCAGCGCTGCCACTAGCGCGATTTTTCGATGGATCGTCGGTGACGAGCAAGCAGCGCTCAATTTGGCGTCTGCGCTCCAAAGTGAAGGATTCCTCGTTCCAGCAATTCGTTATCCAACGGTTGCGAAAGGCTCCGCGCGATTGCGCATTACGGTAACTGCGTCGCACGATGAAGATCGAATCCGAGCGCTCTGCGATGCGATTAGGAAAATGACGAAGCACGAATGACGAAACAAATCCGAATGCCTGAATGACGAAGGTCTCCCCGCGCATCTTTTTGTCATTCGGATTTCATGGTTCCTTCGTCATTTGTCATTCAGCCAGAAACCGTCCCAAGATCGGTTTCAGCTTTTCTACCGTAGCTTCCGGCCAAAACTTCCGGTCAGTGACCAGAGCTGTGTCCAACGCGAAGTGTTCCGGCCAGTTCGGCTCCGTCGGTATTCGCGGGATCACGTCCACAATCACTTTCTTCGCCGTCTCCGCATTTGCCATTAAATGACTGAGGACGATCTGTGCCGAGACAGGTTCCTCCTCCACCTTCCAACAATCGTAATCAGTGATCATCGCCATCGTCGCGAACGCAATCTCCGCCTCGCGCGCCAGTTTCGCCTCCGGAAGATTGGTCATCGCGATCACGTCGAAGCCGTTCCGACGATTCAGTTCCGATTCGGCGCGCGTGGAAAACGCAGGACCGTCCATGTTCACGTAGGTGCCGCCATTGTGTACCGTAATGCCCAGAGATCTCGCTGATTCCGCGAGAAGATTACGCAGTTTCGTGCTGATCGGCTCAGCGAAGGCGATATGCGCGGCAATGCCCTCGCCAAAAAATGTATGGGCCGCGCGCTGGCTGGTACGATCATAGAACTGCGAGGGCAATACCACGTCTCGCGGCGCATATTTTTCCTGCAAGCTGCCCACTGCCGCCACTGAGATGATCCAGCGGACATTAAGCGAGCGAAGCGCGTAAATATTGGCACGGTGATTTATTTCATGCGGCAGAATTCGATGGCCACGGCCGTGTCGCGGCAAAAAATAAACCTGACGCCCGCTCACCTTGCCGCCGACAAGTTTATCCGATGGTGCTCCGAATGGCGTCCCGACCTTGTGTTCAGCCGCGTCGCGTAATTCCTCCATTTGGTAGAGACCACTACCGCCGATAATTCCAATTGCTGGTGTGTCTGAATTCATCTTCGCTCGCGATTAAAACTGAAAGAAAAAGTAGCGCAAGCTTCCAGCTCGCGAATGGCTGGGATACAAGCTGGAAGCTTGCACCAGCGTCGCAGCTGTCGATGTGGTGCAGTTCCATCTTGCGCAAGCATCGTCGCTGATCGAATCTTTGTTATATGAGCCAGGTCACCATTTCGCTGCCAGCCGCGCTCAACGCGTCATTGGAGACGCGAGCGAATGCCGCGGGCTTTCGTTCCAAGGAAGACTACCTGCTGGCGCTCGTGCAGGCGGATTGCGAGCGGGCGGAGTTGGAGCCGGTGCTGGAAGCACGCCTGGAGGGACCATTCGAGCCGCTCGAGGTGGACTGGAAGCAACGCGTGCGCGAAGCGGCGCAAGACCGTGGCTGAAGCGCGGATTGATCGGCATTCCGCGGTCATAGAGCAGGATCTCCCTGACATTTATGCCTTCATCGCCGACCGCGACCCCGCTGCCGCGGAACGTGTCCTCGATGCAATGGAACGAACTTTCCAGGAATTAGCCCGGCATCCTGATTCCGGCGCGCCGTATCCCACGCGAAACCGCAAACTGCAAGGGTTGCGAATGTTCCCGGTAAGCGATTTTCCGAATTACCTAGTGTTCTATCGTGTCGAAACCGCCAGCATCCGGATTCTTTACGTTACCCACGGCGCAAGGCATCTGCTTCGATTGTTTCGGCGCGAACCGCGCGAATGAAACTGGTGCCGCTCAGGCGACATCCCACACTCTCAACAACCTGTCACGCCGACTTGTCACGTCGTAGCGTTAGCGGAAATGGAAGCCGGGCGAAGGCGGATCAACTACCCGGCACGCCGTACTTCAGCGAACGCGGCTCAACCATAACCCCGCATAGATCTAAACATGAGCCGTTCTGCAAATGGGCGTCCCAATGTATTGCAGTTTTCAACTGCCCTCGCGATCACGAAGCGATTGTCGATCTTAAAGCGGAGTTGCACTACTGATTCTCTACGCGCGCCGGGCATGGCTCACGGACGAACGAGACGCGCACGCCCCGCGGAGATGTCGGCCTTGCCGCGTTCGATGGAAGCGACGAATTCGGGCGACAACTCCCGCTGATCCTCCAGCCACTGTTCCAGCCACTCGCTTACCTCCGCAGCTTGCTGTAATGGGAGCCGGGAAATCGCAGCTTCGATTTCCGCAACCGTGCTCATGGCTAAAGGCTAGCGCACCAGTCTGGCCCGCGCAATCCCATCTCATAGAGATTGACTGTTGTCTGAGTTAATTCGTGCGAATTCCTGAAATTAGTGTCTTGCGTTCGTCAATCTGTGAGTTCGTGAAATTCGTGTCGTGTCTTGGACGAAGGCGACCTGTCCGTGTATTATTTTCGCTCGCTCATGCCGAAGTTTTTTATCAAGACCTATGGTTGCCAGATGAACGAGCGCGACTCGGAACAGGTCGCGCATTCGCTCATGGCGCGAGGCTACGAGCGGGCCGCACACGAGATCGAAGCCGACGTTGTGCTGTTGAACACGTGCAGCGTGCGCGACATGGCTGATCAAAAGGCGCTGGGTAAAATGGGAATGCTTGGTCGCCTAGCCAAAGAGCGGCCGCATGTGGTGTTCGGGTTCCTAGGCTGCATGGCCCAGGCGGGCGGCGAATCGCTACTAAAGAATTTGCCGCACGTCGATCTTGTTGTTGGCACACAGAAATTCCATCGTGTCGCGGATTACGTAGATGAGTTAGTAGCGAAAAAAGCGACGCACTCAGCCGGGACCAGCGATCCGGGCTACAGCAGAATCGATGATCCACGCTTTTCGATTGTCGATGTCGGTGAAGAGGTTGGTTCGCAATCCACGATCCGTGACCAAGAACTCCTGCCCAGGCAGGCGAGGGCATTCGTTTCCGTCATGCAGGGATGCAACATGCACTGCACATTTTGCATCGTGCCGCAGACGCGTGGCGCGGAGCGCAGCCGTTCCATTAACGAAATCGTGCGCGAGGTACGTGATCTCGTCGCGCGCGGGGTGAAAGAAGTCACTTTACTCGGGCAAATCGTGAATCTTTATGGCCGCCACGAGCTTCCGAAAATCGACAAGAAATCTCCGTTTGTGCAGCTGCTCGAAGCCGTGCATGCGATCGATGGTCTCGAACGATTGCGCTTCACATCGCCGCACCCAATCGGTTTTCGCGACGATTTAATCGACGCGATCTCGCGTCTGCCAAAGCTTGCCGAGCACGTTCATCTCCCGCTGCAATCCGGCTCCAACAAGATCCTCAAAGCGATGCATCGCGCATACACGGCGGAGAAATATGTCGATCTTGTCGAGCGAATTCGGCAGGCGCGCGACGGGACCGCGATCACAACGGACATCATCGTCGGGTTCCCAGGCGAAACCGAAGACGATCACAAGCAAACGCGCAACTTGGTCGAGCAGATCCAGTTCGACAACGCGTTTGTCTTCCGTTATTCGCCGCGGCGCGGCACGCCAGCGGCAGAGATGCCGGAGCAAATCGACGAGCGAGTCAAAGAAGAGCGCAATCACGATTTGCTTCGGATCGTGAATGAATCGGCGCGCCGCGCTGGCGAAAGGCTGATCGGGCGCGATGTGGAAGTTCTTTGCGAAGGCCTGAGCAAGACGAATCCGGCGCGATTGATGGGGCGAACGCGCACCAACAAAATTATCGTATTTCAAGGCGACGGGAAGGTGATTGGAGAACTAGTCAACGTCCGAATCGAGCAGGCCAATGGATTCAGCTTGTATGGCACGCCGGTTCTGAAAGGTCGCGCAACTTTTTAAGTTGCGTCGGCTCAATCGCAAGTTGAAAACTTGCGCCACCAGTGATTTACCATCTCTCCTTACAAACTGCTGGAATTATCTCAGGAGCATTCCTCATTTTGATCAGTTTGCCTGGACTCGTGAAACCGGGTCTCGCGGGCGTAGCGCAAAAGTTTCCGCGTTCTCATGTTGCTGGAGTGGTTCTGCTCAGCATCGCTCTTGTCTGGACGTTTTGGCTGCTGGCGACAATTGAGATGGGCGAATTCTCGGCATTTCGTCGGCCGCTTCTCATCGCGTTGCCGATCGGTTACGTGCTTACGCTTCGTTTCGTCGAGGAGTTTCTGGCGGTGCGCGCGCTTGGCATTCTTTGCTTGCTCGCAGCCGAGCCGCTGCTGGATGCAGCTTTCCTTCGCTATGAAGCCGGCCGGTTGCTCGTGACGGTTTTCGCTTATTTGCTGATCGTCGCCGGATTATTTTGGGTGGCGGTCCCTTATGTTCTTCGCGATCAGATCAACTGGAGCACGCGGGGCGTTTTTCGCTGGCGTTTCCTGCACGCGATCGCCTTCGTCTATGGTGCCGTGATTGTGTCCTTCGCAATTACGAAATACTAAGAATCACCTGCATGGAGCGCGATACTGGCGCCGACCCATGTTTTATCGATGTTGAAATCGACGCCCATCATTTTGCCCTGACTCATCCGGACAAGATTGTTGACGAGCGTGGGATCAGAATCTGTCTCCGGCCAAACAAACATCATCCGAATCTCGGCCTTCGATTTCTGACCATCGACCGTCGGCACGAACGGCGCATAATCGATTTTTCTCTGCAAAATCCATTCGTGCGGATTTTGCAAGGCGGCGATTTTCTCGTGGGTCGGTTCCATATCTACGCCGTGGCCTGCGAATGAGTACAGCGGCTTCAAAACGTAATTGTCGATCTTCTCAGCGGCGGGCCTGCCCGCCGTAGCCTCGGCGAAGGCAGGAAAGTCGTCGGCGAAAAATGCCGGACAGGTGTGTTCCGTCTTCAGAAAAGGCAGCGAATGTTTACTGATCCGGAAATACCAGTTGGGATGACCGACCCATTTCACATCGAGATCGTCCTGGAAGCGAAACGGCAGATTCAGATCGGGCCGGCGAATCAGCTCGTCGAAAATGACGCGATTGTAAATCCGCTCGATCCGGACTTCGTGCCCGTCGCGATCGTAAAATAATTGGCGGCCGCGCTTCTTGATTTTCGTCACGCAAACCGGGCGGACACCCAGCAGTGTTTGCGTGGCCGCGAAATCGACCCGCGTTTTCTGTTTCTCCGGCTCGACCTCGAGCAACACGACGTTTTCTGGATCAGATTCGGCAAGGATCGTCCGGCGCAGAAGATCGAGATATGCCTCGTCTTTGATTCCGCCAAATGAGGAGGTCCAATTGCGTGGAATCGCGGGATACGCCTTTCGGATGCAACCAAGCAATAACAATTGAAACCCAAACAAGCTCGGGAACGCTTGCAACTCAATCAATCGCGGGACGAGCCGGTCATCCTCGGCGCAAATTGCGAAATCGACCACGAAAAAATTGGGATGCCGCGATTCGTTAGGCACCTCAAGGGCTTTCGGAACTGCCGATGCCGCGTGCTTTGCAAATTGCGGTGTCCGGGTAAGATCGACAATCTCGTCTGCTGTGCGGACTACGTCATTGGTAAATTCGCGCGTCAAAAAAATCGGGGTTTCCGAAATCCGAAAATCTGCCGGCCATTTTTCGGTTTCGTTTATACAACGCAGCAGTGCGTCGTATTTTCCCGAAGTAAAATCGATGTTAAAAGCGGCGCGAAGTTTTGGATCCACCGTGATGATCCGGTAGCCTGCTATTCGCCGTCCAGCTGTTGGTCGATTATGCTGTTGCTGTGAAGCGGCCCGAGGACGGCAGTGGCGTCCTCCTCGGTAAACACTACCACACGATGGCCTCGTGGAGAGATCTTGGTGTGGTCAACCGTCGGTACGGAGTACTCGTGCCCGTCTGACGTGCGGATTATAAGTGGCACGAACGGAACGCGGTCGAGGTGCTTGCGGACATCAGCAATCATCGACAGAAATATTACACTAGGAACTTTCCCTGTTCCATCACCTGTTCGCCGTCGAACCAGATGTCGAAGTCGCGGCCGACGCAGTCGATGTGCGTCTTTGAAACCCAGTTTGCGCCCGTGTGTTCGGCGTAGGGATGACCGAAAGCGATGTGGACGCCGGGAATTTTTTCGTCTTGCAAAATATGGCCGATCACGCGGGTGCATGCCGTGTTGGTGCCAATGGCAAATTCACCGACGCGATCGCTGTTCTCATCCGTGCTGGTGTAAGCGCGGAACTCGTCGCGCAAATCCTTGTTATCAGAGCGCAACGAGCGGATGCGATTATTTTCCACTTCGATTGTAAGCGGAGCGTATTGCAGATCGCCAAAGCGTTCGCACAAATAATCGCCCACTACGCCGTCCACGACGAATGTGCCATTGGTGTTCATGGGCGCTGTGAAAATTTCGCCGCCGGGGAGGTTACCCCATTTATCGCGCGTGATGATCCCGCTGGTTTTGACCCACTTCAGCGTCGGCGAGAACTCCGCTTCAAATTCAGTGCCATGCGGCGTCCGGCAGGCGATGTGCTCGGCCTGGCGCGCGCGTTCGACCAAACGCTGACTTAGCTGATCCACCTTAACAAAGTCAGCCCGCATACCTTCCAGCATGATTTCGCGATTGATATTCACCATATGCGCGTGGCGGATGCGATGATGGTTCACCACGGCCGTCATCTCCGTGCGTGCGCCGAGTTCGCCCGGCTGAGTTTGTGCGGCAAAGATTGACACCTGCGAGCACTCCAGATCATCGAGGATGATTACCGGCATATACTTTAACGGCCGGCGCGCATGATGCTCGAGCACGAACAAACTGTACTCGGAGCCAATGCGCTCCACTTCTTTTTGTAATGCGGCGACGATTTCTCGGGTGGCGGAGTCGGTGATAATTGTAATGCGCTCCTCGGGTTGCAGCCGAAGGCAGACATCAATCGCGTTACGCGCACCCGGGACTAACTGGGGATCAATCGGATGAAGATAAGCTCGGTCAGGCATTTGCGGAAGCGTTCAGTGTGACGCGCAAATTTGCTGTAATCAAACCGTCTTGTCATTCAATTCGGTAGCATACATACAAACGGCAAAGCTTGCGCGAAGAGGTAAAGTAAAACCAAAATGCGACCTAATGGAGATGCGCTAAATGCCCACACGATGCGGCCGAGGCAGCACCAATTGCTTGCCCGTGTTGCCGCGGCTATTGCGATACTTGTGTGTTTGGTTGACATTGCGAGTGCTGATCAGCAACGCCGAACGCCTTCGACATCATTTGAGGTGCCGCGCGGCGATTTAGACAACGCGGAAGCGCTGGCCAACCGACTCGCAGCGCTTTCGCCGAAAGTAAAATGCGAGGAAGCAAAGCTGCTGGCGGAATGCGCTTACGCCACAGTCAGCCAGTTGAGGGGACAATACCGCATGTTCGGCACGTCGATCTTCAATAATTTCCTTGTTTATCATGGCTTCAAGAAACGTGGGTACTGTTACCAATGGGCGGAAGACCTGCTCATCGCGCTCGATTCACTGAAATTGACCAGCTTGGAACTACACTGGGGCGAATCCTACCCTGGCACGTGGCGCGAGAACAATTGCGTCGTTGCCACCGCCAAGGGACAGCCCTTCAATCGTGGGATCCTTCTCGAGTGCTGGGAGCATTTTGGACATCTCCGCTGGGGCCCGGTCGTGGGCGACCGCGATCCGTACGTCGAGAATGCCGCGTACGGGCGCTTCGTCCGCGCCAGAGCAGCCCAGAAGACTTTCGGGGTTAATCATCCAGTCGCCTTGCAGACGCGCTCCGTCGCAAAAGGAAAAAACTACTGATGCGCTGCCCGCGATCGTTGCAAATCCTTATGGCGGCGCGATCTTGCCAATTAAGCGAGCTTCCGCGTCACGCGGCGCCGTACTAATGTGGACCTCGGCACTACCTACCTAGGAATCGGGCTGCGCACGCCGCTCGTCCCCTCGGCTTCACCGCTCTCCGAAGACCTCGACAAGATTAGACAGATGGAGCAAGCCGGGGCATCTGCCGTCGTCCTGCATTCATTGTTTGAGGAACAAACGGAAGCGGATGCGGCGGCCAAGGCGGAATTTCGGGTCGGGCCAAAAGCTTACCTGGAACACATCAGGCGGGCGAAGAGCGCCGTGAAAATTCCGATTATCGGAAGCCTGAACTGCACCACTCTTGGAGGCTGGATTAGCTACACGCGTCAGATTACCGAGGCGGGGGCCGACGCACTGGAGCTCAACATCTACAGGATACCGACCCAACCGAATGTTACCGGCAGTACAATCGAAGAAACATATATCGATACTGTTCGGACCGTACGAGCGGCTACCAAGATCCCGCTTGCGGTGAAGCTCAGCCCGTACTTTAGCAATTTCGCAAACGTGGCTCAGCGTTTCGACGCGCTCGGCGCAGACGGGTTGGTCTTGTTCAACCGATTTTACCAACCTGACATTGATCTCGAGAAAATGGAGGTTACGCCGAATCTCACACTTAGTGTACCCGCCGATATGCGCTTGGCCTTGCATTGGATTGGGATTCTTTACGGAAAAATTCGCGCCAACCTAGCCGCAACCAGCGGCATTTATCAGGCGTACGAGGTAATCAAAATGATTTTGGCCGGTGCAGACGTGACGATGCTCTGCAGTGCGCTGATGCGTTATGGCATTGCGAATATCCAAAAAATTGAGATGGAGACCGCCGCATGGCTGGAAGACCATCGATGCAGTTCTTTGAGCGAAATCAAAGGCAGAATGAGTCAAAAGAATTGCCCGGATCCGAGCGCTTTTGAACGCGCGCAATATGTGCGCGGTCTTTCGAGTTATACGTCGCTGTTCCCAATGCGACGGTGAGCTGCCGCCAAATCATCCGGTAATCCGCGGCTCGGCTGTGATTGTTTCGACGCTGGATTGTCACAGCCGTCCCGCGCACAAGCTGCATACGCCTAACGAAGCGGTTGACCTGGCGTTATTGACTGGTCGGCTCGATCCAAAAACTCCCTGGGTGAAATCGAAAGTGGTCGCGGCGTTGGTCAAGCCCTACGCAACCAAAGCCGAAGCCGAAAAAGGCATCGCTAATTCTCTGCGCGAAGCTTACCCCGACCCCGCGCAGGCGAATCCGATCATCAAGGAAGCGCAGGCGATCTATCGCGAGCATTTTTTTCCTGAAGTGAAAGTCGATTGGCGGACGTATCCCGATTTTGTTGGACACAAGAATTGGAATGGATGCTTCCGCTGCCATGACGGCAAACACGTCGCAGCCGACGGCAAGATGTCGATCAAAGCCAGCGACTGCCGGTCATGTCATCTCATTCTTGCGCAGGGTAGCGGTGAAGCACTTGAACAAATCAACGCCAAGGGCCACGATTTCATCCATATCGATGCCCCATATGCGGAGTTTTCCTGCGTTGATTGCCATACCGGTGGACCTCAGAAATAATTTCCGTTCGTGAAAATACGTTCAATTCACTTTGTTGCTCTGGCCATGCTGCTCGCGAATTGCGGGAAGAACTCGGAAATCAAGGTTTATCGCGTTTCCAAGGCGCCGCTGGAGGAATCTACTCCCCAGCAGCAAGACGCGATGCCGACCAACACGGCCGCGCCTCGGATGCCGGGCGCCGTCGCGCCGACAGCGGCAACTGCGGTAACAACTCCGCCGAATTGGGAACCGCAACCGCTCTCGCAAATGCGTCAGGCAAGTTTTCTCGTCAAAGGTGATAAAGGCGCGGTGGCAGATATTTCATTTGTGAATCTTGGCACGGCTGCCGGAAATGCGCTTGATAATGTCAACCGCTGGCTTGATCAGCTCGGTCAACCGCCAATCACCGAAGAAAAGCTCGGTGACATTGCACAGCGACTGCGGACTTCGTTAGGCGACGTCATTATTGTCGATCTTGCAGGGCTGCCGAAAGACGCCGATCCAGCACAAGATGGCAGAATCATTGCCGCAATGGCGACCACCGGTAACTCGACACTCTTTTTCAAAATGCGTGGCAACGCCGATCTGACCGAAGCGCAGAAAGGCGACTTCATTAAATGGGTCGCAGCGGTTTGCAATGCCCAGACCGAAATCGGATTGGCGCAAACGGCAGCCATTCCGCCGCGGGAGTCAGGCCTGCCGCAGATCAAATGGAAAACGCCGGAAAGCTGGACAGAAGTTTCGCCATCTTCCATGCGCTACGCTAGCTTCAGCGCGTCCGCCGAAAACGGTGACAAGATCGACATTTCCGTCGTCACTTTTCCGGGCGAAGGCGGAAGCGATCCCGACAATGTCAATCGCTGGCGCGGGCAAATTGGTCTGCCGCCACTTGATGGGAACGCCGTAACTTCACAGATTGCTCCCCTGAGAACGGCGGACGCGACTTTTTCAACGACGGACATTGTTGGCGCGAAGGCGCGGACAATCGCGGCATGGACACGCCACGACGGGCGTGTCTGGTTTTTCAAAGCGACCGGGCCAAGCGCCGCAGTTGAAAAGGAAAAGCCGAACTTCGTGAAGTTCATCGAGTCAGTTCGATTTTGAAAACATGCTACGCAAAGTCATCGATCTAATTACATCGCTGAAGCTGACAATTGTCTGTCTTGCGGTAGGGATGGCGCTGATTTTTGCCGGCACGCTGGCGCAGGTGCATCTCGGGATTCACGAAGCGCAGCAGCGTTATTTCCAAAGCATGTTCGTGTGGTGGCCGCCGGAGGGACGCGGCTTCAAGATCCCGATTTTTCCCGGCGGCCATCTCATCGGCGCGGTGTTGCTCGTTAATCTCATCGCTGCGCACGCAAAACGTTTCCGTTGGACCTGGCGAAAGCTGGGCATTCATCTCACCCACGCCGGTCTCATTATCATCCTCGCAGGCGGACTCTTCACCGATCTTTTCGCGGTGGAGAGCCACATGCGGCTCGCAGGCGGGGATACAAAAAATTATTCCGAGGACATGCGCCGGACGGAACTGGCCGTCATCGACACGAGCGACAGCGATCTTGATCAGGTGACGGCGATTCCGGACACCGTCCTGCGACGTAACCGGACGATTGACCATTGGAGTTTGCCCTTCCGGATTGTTGTCAGGAATTTCTATCAGAATTCGCGCCTGAAAATGTTGAGCGAAGTGGGAAATGAAGCCCGACCAATTGCGAATCAAGGACCCGGAGCGATGATCGCGGTCGAGCCGGCTCCGCGCGCAACCGGTGTTGACGAACGCGATGTTCCGAGCGCAGCCGTCGAAATTATGCCGAAGGACGGTGGTTCGTTAGGCACGTGGCTGGTTTCGGATGCGCTCGGCGCGCCCCAGACATTTTCCTGCGGGGGTCGGACATGGATGCTCACGCTTCGCCCGTCGCGTTATTACAAACCTTACAGCGTCACGTTGCAGAAGTTCACGCACGAAAAGTACGCCGGCACCGAAATCCCGAAGAATTTTTCTAGCCGCGTCACGTTGATCGACCCGGAGCGTTCAGTGAACCGTGATGTCTTGATTTACATGAATCATCCGCTGCGTTACCGGGGTGAGACATTTTATCAGGCTGGATTTCAGAAGGACGATCAGGCGACGATTTTGCAAGTCGTGCACAACCCCAGCTTCATCGCGCCGTATGTTGCGTGCGTGATCGTTGCTGCGGGGCTGCTAGTGCAATTCGGCTTTCATCTTGTGGGATTTTCGCGACAACGACGGAACGCAATGACATGAAACGTTTTTTGCCCTGGATTATTTTCGCGATTGCTGCCGGGTCGATCGCAGTCAATTGGCTGCCGCCTAAAACTGCAAAGAACGATATCGATCTCACGAAGTTCGGAAAAATTCCGGTCCTCGTTGGTGGGCGTGTTAAACCGCTGGACACCGTCGCGCGCAACTCGCTGTTGATCATTCACGGCAAACAGGAATTGCGCTTGGAAGGCGGGAGACGTTTGAGTGCCATGCAATGGCTCACGGACGTTTTGTTCAATGCTCCCGTTGCGGACCAATATCCGGTTTTCGTCGTGCAAAACTCAGAGGTGCTCGGCTTGTTTGGCTGGGAACAAAGCGACCGGAAATATTTTAGCTTCGCTGAGTTCATGCCGTTTCTGCGACAGATTGATGAACAAGGCGGCCAATCGGACAAACTCGAAGCGGTCCAACGCTCCGCTTATCAGAGCGGGATTCTGAATCTGCGCAACGGGCTGGCGCTCTATCAGCGGTTAAAAAACAGCATCCAACCTGAGGGCGCACAGAACTTTGCGGCGGAACTGCAGGCGTTCGTAAAGAGTGTCCCCGGTGCAGCAAAGGCAGCACGCGAACGCGAGATGGGCGAAAATTTCGATAAAGCGAAACTGAATGATGTCGCCGAAGTGATTCAGAAATACGAGCGGCTTTCGGAAATGGCCTACGTGCTCGCCGTTCCACCGGTAGAAAAAAATGGCGATTGGCGGGCGGTTGGCGACAACTTGCTGCGCTCGGTCGGCACTGGAGAAATTCATCCGATCGTTAGCGAATACGCGATAATCGGCGACGCCTACCGCGCAAACGATCCGTCGCTCTTCAATCAACACGTGAACCTTATGGCTAATTGGTTCGCCAAAGAGCAGCCGAAGGCGACGCAGCGGGCATCGTTCGAGTTCTTGTTCAATCGTGTTCAGCCGTTCAGCCAAAGCATGGCGCTTTATGTTCTCGGCTTTCTTTTGGCTTGTTTTTCGTGGCTCGGATGGAGTCGGGTGCTCAACCGTTCGGCATTTTATCTGCTGTTGCTCGCGCTTGCCATTCACACGTTTGGTCTCGTTTCGCGGATGTATTTGCAGGAGCGTCCCCCGGTCACCAACCTTTATTCATCCGCGATTTTCATCGGCTGGGGCGCGGTCATTGTCTCGCTGATACTCGAACGAATTTTCAGAGACGGAATCGGCGCGGCGTGCGCGGGCGCGATTGGCTTTATCACGTTGATCATCGCGCATCATCTCGCAGGCAGCGGCGACACGCTCGAGATGCTGCAAGCCGTGCTGGACACCAACATTTGGCTTGCGACACACGTCGTTGCGATTACGACTGGCTACTCCGCCATGTTTCTCGCCGGCATGCTCGCCATCATCTACGTCGTGCGTGGCGTATTTACGGGCTCCCTGAAAAAGCAAACAGCGGATTCGCTTGCGCGCATGACTTATGGCGTGGTTTGCTTTGCGACTCTGTTCAGCTTTGTCGGCACGGTGCTCGGCGGAATTTGGGCCGATCAATCGTGGGGTCGCTTTTGGGGCTGGGACCCTAAGGAAAATGGCGCGGTGCTGATTGTCCTTTGGTGCGCAATCATTTTGCATGCGCGTTGGGGCGGATTCATCCGACAACGCGGCCTGATGATCATGGCGATCTTCGGCAATGTGGTCACCAGTTTCTCGTGGTTCGGCGTGAACATGCTCGGCGTCGGCCTGCATTCCTACGGCTTCATGCAAAAGGCTTTCCCTTGGCTCGTCGGATTCATGGTCAGCCAGCTCGCGCTAATGCTGATCGCAGCAATGCCGCTCGAGCGCTGGAGAAGCTTCTGCGCTGCGCAGGTTTCATCTCGCGGCGAGCAGCCGCAAATTTCGTCCGCTTTATCCGCTGGCCAAACGCCGGTGCAGTAAAGCGACCCCACGGCACAGGGCTGCTGCAAGAAATGCACAGCGTTTGCCAACGCTTGGGTAGGCGCTGTCTTCGCTGGTGCGAATATCAACGCCAACCCGACGGTGGCACCGTCGTTTCTGAAGAAAGGGCCTGACATAGACGGCGCCGAAAAAACTCGAAATGATCATCAGATGCGCGCTCCAGCTGTGCACCGACCGAATCAGCCAGCGGAACGGTACTTTGATCGTCAAAAAACGAATGCTCTCGTAGGCGGTCGCTTCACCCGGTTGATATGCAAATCGCTTCACGCGCGCCACAACGTATCGTCACATCTTCCGGCTCAAACTTCCACATCCGGGCGACGCAGAATAAAGTCCCCCGCGGATTTACTGCGGCACCGTTAATTCTTCGTACGTTTCAGCAACGATATGGTCGACCACCGCTTTCATATCCTGCGTGCGTTCCCAGACGGCCAGTTGTCGATCCGCGCCGGTGCCTTCGCGAATGATTTGCTCGATGTGCGCCATCTCGCGCTGCGTGCCGAACTCGTTTACTTCGCTGGCAACAAATTCCAGCAGTTCATTCAGCAAGCTGCGTTCTTCCACCTCCGTTTCCTTGCCGAAGTCGATCAATTTTCCATCGATGCCGTAGCGCGCCGCGCGCCAGCGGTTTTCATCCAACAGGCGGCGCCGATAAATCCGAAAGGTAATATTTTGGCGGAGGAGCTTGTGCAATTTCGCGATGACCGCCTGAATCAAAGCGGCGATCGCGAGCGTGTCGTCCACGCGTGATTGTGCGTCGCACACGCGCACCTCGAGCGTGTCGAAGAACGGGTGCAGCCGGATGTCCCACCAGATTTTCTTGGCGTTGTCGATGCAGCCGGTTTTTACGAGCAGTTTGCAGTAATCCTCGTACTCGGAAAGCGACTCGAATGAATCGGGAATGCCGGTCCGAGGGAAGCGCTCGAACACTTTTAGCCGATAACCTTTTAGCCCAGTGTTTTGTCCCACCCAAAAGGGCGAGTTGACCGAGAGCGCGTAAATGTGCGGCAGGAAATAGCGTGCCTGATTCATGACGTGGATGGCCATTTCGCGATTGGGAATGCCAACGTGGACATGCAATCCAAAAATCAAATTCGCGCGCGCGAGCAACTGCATGTCTTTTACGATTTCCTGGTAGCGATCGCCCTCGGTGATAAGTTGATCGTGCCAATGCGAAAACGGGTGGGTACCCATCGATGCGATTTTTAATCCGCTCCGCCCTGCCAGTTCCGCGAGTCTGCTGCGCAATTCGATGACATGCGCCCGCGCACAGCCGATCGAGTCGCAGATTTCCGTGCCCAACTCGACGACCGATTGGTGCATCTCCGGCTTGATCTGCTCCTTGAGCATGATTTTTCCGCCTTCGAGGATCTCGTGAATATGCGACCGCAGCTCGCGCGTCGCGGGATCGACGATCGCGAATTCCTCTTCAATACCGAGAGTAAACGTGTGATCTTTCATCAACAGCGGAAGAAAAACATCCGCAGATTTCGCAGATTTACACAGATTATTTCCGAAACCCCGAAACTGCCTCTGCCTTTAATCTGCGAAAATCTGCACAATCTGTGGACGATTTTTGATTGTCCATCTTACTCGACGTCGCTAAGTGAACGTCGTGTCACTGCGGCCTGCAGGAATTTGCCCCAGCTCAAGTTGTCGCACCCGGCTTGATGCACCTGCGCTTTTCGGATGGCCATTTCCGAAATTGCTTCCACCACCCATTCGAAATTTGCCTGGCCGACCCACGCCGCTTCGCAATCGGGCGCAGGATTGCAAAAGTCGATGGCCACCGGCACCCCGTCGCGCAGTGCGAACTCGACTGTGTTGAGGTCGTAGCCGAGAAATTGATTCAACCGCAACACGCCTTCCTCAACCTTTTGCAAAATCTCTTTCGGCGCGTGCCATTCGGTTTGGTATCGCAAATGAAACGGATGGCGCGGCTCGTACGGCATGAGGCGAACGTGCCGTTGATCGATTGAGTAGCAGCGGAAGTACATATCGAACTTCACTTCCTCCTGTAACATCATCACCAATTGGCCGGTGTCGGCGTAAGCGCGGAAGAATTCTTCGCGATTATGCAGTCGATACACGTTCTTCCAGCCGCCGCCGATGAACGGTTTGAAGAACGCAGGCCAGCCCACATAGCTAAAAATCGCTTCCCAATCAAGCGGATAACCAAGATTGCGAAATGATTTGTCATTCGTGTCCGGCGGCGGCTGGTTCGATGGAAGGAGGACGGTCCGCGGAACAGCGACGCCAATCTTGGTCGCCAGCGCGTTATTGAAAAATTTGTCATCGGCGCTCCACCAAAATGGATTGTTCATCACGGCCGTTCCGGTGAGCGCGGCGTTCTTGAGCCAGGCGCGATAGAACGGCACGTCCTGCGAGATGCGATCAATCACCACGTCGTATCCGCACGGCTCGCCCTGGAGCACCTTATCGATCCTTACAAATTCAGCGCTCATGTCTTTGCCGCCGGTCTTCTGATTCACCCGCTCGACAAACGCTGGTGGGAAACTGTGTTCCTGGCCAAAAAGGATTCCAATTTTTTTCATAAACGTTTCTCTATCATTTCGAGCGAAGCCGCAGGCGAAGTCGAGAAATCTCTGAACATTTCAGATATCAGCAATCCCGCAAAAGCAGGAGACTTCGCTCGACATGACAGAAAGAGACAACGACTCCGCGAACTCTCATCTACGCCACGTCTTTAACCCGGGTGCATTTCGCGTGGAGCGGGAAATAAGCCGTTTCAACGGCGTTGTCCAGAGGGTATCCTGATCTCGCGAGAACCGGCGAGGCCGGTTTTGTGCTTTCGCATTTGTGCTTTTTCATTTTGTTTGAGCTGTGATCACGGGAACTGACATCACCGTGTGGGTGATTTCGGCATTGCTGGCAGCCGGCATCGGCTGGAGCAAGTATGCCAAATGGAGAACACGCAATAAGCTCGTTCGCGAAATGGCGGCGATGGACCCAGACCGTCGCGAGAAAGTGCTCAGTCGCCTCGATCCGAAGACTGCAATGGAAATCCGCCAGGAGCTAATGAAACGCTTTTGGATAAGGTGAGCTCGGCGCTTGGCTCTGAGAAGCCGATGGCTCGGAAACGTTGAGCTATTCCCGGATTCGCTGCCCGCGTTCCTCAATGATCTGTTGCATACGGGTACGCTGATCTGGTTCCAAGATTGGATTCATTCGATCTTGCTCACGCGCCAGGATCCCCTCTGTCTCTCGAACGTCGAGCCAACGCAGATTAGCGAACTCGTCGGCCATTTGTCGCAAGATTAGTCTGACCTTCTCGGTCTGCTCGGGCTTGAGACGCAAATCGCGCTGCAATCGATCGACCGTAGGAATGCAGGATCTCCATGGTTGTTCAGACCTATGAATGGCATTCTTTACCGCGCGGCTCGTGAGTAATCCGCAGGTCACTGCGCCGCGACAAAAGTTGCAATGAGCGCCAAAACAATTTTTCATCGAACTAGCGTGTTCATGATTACAAGAAATAAAGAGAAAGCGTTGAAGGCCATCTTTTTCGACGCGGTTGGCACGCTCTTTTATCTCTCAAAGACGGTCGGCGATCATTACGCGTTGGTCGGCGAAGAAATCGGATTGAAACTGGACGCGCAGCAACTCGATCGTGCGTTTCATATGGCTTGGAAACAAATGCCGCAGCGCCGTGCGATCGACGAGCCGCGCGAGAACGATGACAAAGGCTGGTGGCGTGAACTTGTCGATCTTGTGCTCGATCAGGTCACCCCTGCATTGAGCGAGCTCGATCGCGACAATTTCTTCGAGATCGCATACGAACATTTTGCCGAACCCGGTGTTTGGGAGTTGTATCCGGAGGTTACCGGTGTTCTGGAAAAATTACGGCCGCGCTTTCAACTGGCGGTGATTTCAAATTTCGATGGTCGCTTACGGTTCATACTCGAGCACCTTGGAATCACGAAATTTTTCACTCACGTTTTCATTTCCAGCGAGATCGGCGCGGATAAACCCGACCTGGAAATTTTCCGGCGTGCGCTCAAGTTTATCGATTTGAAACCAAATCAAGTCCTTCACGTTGGAGACGATTCCGAGCGCGATTGGAAAGCGGCCAGCGAAGCCGGCTTGTCGATCTTTCGTCTGGATCGGCAAAAGAATTCGCTGCGCGATTTGCTTACGATTTTAACCACGAATGGACACCAATGAACACGAATCTATTTTGAGCGGCGCACTTCGTCGCTTCCTAAGCTCCTGTAGCCATACGTGCGCCTCGTGGAGACGGGGATACCACCTTGCAGCAGCGCGCGAACTGGATTACAGACATTTCTCTCCCGCGGGTCGGTAGCTCAATTGGTAGAGTAGCCCCGAAAGCTTTCGAGGTTGGTTCGGTATTGAAAAATCTTGAAGCTTCGTTACAAACTGAAGTTCCACGGCGGGTCGGTAGCTCAATCGGTAGAGCAGCGCCCTTTTAAGGCGTTGGTTCCGGGTTCGAGTCCCGGCCGACCCAGTCTTCCATCACGTGTGGCTCATTTTACGTGGTATTCGTCGCCAGGCCCAGGTAATGGGACTTTACCGTTGGTACGTGACCGACGACAAGATTTATTGCGTTTACCTCGCGCCATCGAAGGAATGATTCGGAAACGCGGAGCAAGGCGGCTTTCCTGCGAATCGCATTTCCCAGGTGCGCACCATGATCGATCCAACGACGGCGGAAGCCTCGGCGCGATGAGCTGCACGGCTGTAAGCCGAGCCGTAATGCGAAGCTGTCAGCTTTTCCTCCAATAAAATATTTTCGCACGCTCCGTTACGTCCGATTGTTTATCGATATGAGATTGTCGATGCCTTGTTATTTTTTCGGCATGCTAGTGGTTCCCTTTGTTTGCAACGCAGGCGATTTCGATCTGGCTGCCACCGCGACCAATCAGCTCGCTGTCGATCTTCACCGCCAACTCGCCACAGGCGACGAGAATCTTTGCGTGTCACCCTATTCAATCGAAAGCGCGCTCGCGATGACGTTCGCCGGAGCAGAGGGAGAAACCCGCACGGAGATGGCGCGTGTTTTGCACCTTCCCAACGATGGCGCCGTGCCCACGTCGTTTTCCGCGCTCCAGCGTTCGCTGGAAGAAATGAGCGCGAAGACAGCCGACCTCGTAAAAGAATCCAAGAGATTCGGCGGCCCGAGCGAACCGATCACGCTGAGCATCGCCAACCGGCTCTTTGCGCAAAAGGGCTACAATTTTCGCGAGGCGTTTCTGTCGCTGGTAAAACAAAATTACGGCGCAGCATTTGAGCCGCTCGATTTTGTGACCGATCTCGCAGCAGCTACGCAGCACGTTAATAAATGGGTTGCCGACGAGACGCGTGATCGGATTCGTGATCTCATTCCTGCCGGTGCACTGAATAATATGACGCGACTCGTCCTCGCGAACGCACTTTACATAAAGGCACCCTGGGCGGATCCATTTTCCGACAAGACGACGCACCCTGAACCGTTCCATGTCCACGGCGGCGCGCCTGTCGATGTTCCAATGATGCGGAAGACCGCGGAATTCGGTTACGTCAAGCGTGACGGCTTCACAGCTGTGAGCCTTCCCTATGTTGGCGATGATCTCCAATTTCTCGTTCTTCTTCCCGACGACGTAAATGGCCTGGACGCGCTCGAATCGAAGCTCACCGCAAACGTTTTGGCAGAGTGCGCAAAGCTCGAAGCGCGTGATGTCGATCTGCATCTGCCAAAGTTTAAACTCGAGCCGCCAACAATAGCGCTTGCGAAAAGATTCCAGACGCTTGGGATGAAAAGCGCGTTCGATCAGCCAAGAGGCAGCGCCGATTTCGATCGGATGGCGCCACGAAAGCCGAATGATTACCTGTACATCTCCCAAATCTTTCACAAGACCTTCATCGCTGTGGATGAAAAGGGAACCGAAGCCGCCGCGGCCACCGCGGTGGTGATGATGAAGGCGACTGCGATTGCGGGGCCAAAACCACAACCGATCGAAGTGAAAGTCGATCACCCATTCATCTATGCCATCCAGCATGTGCCCAGCGGCGTCTGTCTTTTTCTCGGCCGCGTAACCGATCCCCGTTGAAGTGGACCTCTCGACTCTGGCAAATCTAATCAATGCTTTTGCCGTAACGGCCGGTGTCATTTTCGCGGCCGCGCAAATTAATTATTACCGTCAACGGAGACAAAGGGAAGCAATGCTTGAGTTGGTGAGATCGTTCCAAAGCCCGGCCTTTACCAGTGCACTTCGGCGCGTGCTGTCGTTGCCAGATGGGGCCGACACACGGAAAATACGCGAAGTGCTCGGACCTGACGGCGAAGACGCGGTTTACCTGGTTTCGCTCACTTGGGAAAGCCTTGGTGTGTTGGTGTTTCGTCGCGAAGTCACGCTTGATCTGGTCGATGATTTTTTTAGCGGTCCCATCCTTCTTTCCTGGCAGAAACTTAAGGTTTATTCGGAGGAATGGCGTCGCACGCTAAAGCGAGAGACAGGCAACGAGTGGTTTCACTGGTTGGCTGAAAGAATGATAGAGCGCGAGAAACTTTCACCGCCGGTGCCGGCTTACATTGCGCATCGCACATGGCGTGAACCACGCCGGCATTTAGCCGGGGATGGATCAACTGCGCCCGATTCGCGCTAAATTAAACGATCTCTCTAGCCCGCGTAACTTAGCGCGCCGTCGATAAGATGCGCTGCGGACGTAAAAGGATGCAGCTCGATCTTGTTTGCGTCGACAATGTGCACCACTTCGATCCCGCGCACTTTCAGGTAGTCCGCAATCAGCGAACGATGACAACGCCACCACAGCGCTTCCGCGCACATGATCGCAACGGGCCCGGTTTCGCGAGCAAGATCTAGAAGGCGCTCGACGCCTTTGTGGAATTCCTTCGTCTCCATGTAGTCGGCGTAACCGCGAAATGATACATTGCGCCAGGCGGTGTTGCGCGAGTCGGGATTCGGCTTTCGTCTTCCGCCCAGCTCAGGAAAATGTCCGTAGCGAATTCCGTGTGCATTCAGGGACTCCGCCAGTGCTTCCTTGTTGAACTGCGGATAACGCTTCGACCCCGGCCACGATCGCACATCGGCGAGCAACTTGATTCCGTTCTCTTCCAGCAACGAAATGAAGATGTCGATCTTGCGCGTCGAGTGGCCAATCGTCCAGATTCGCGAAATCATCTTCATTTTGATTGCTGGTCGATCACTGATAGGTTCGTCCAAAGATTTGGGAGGCGAAAATGAACAAAATATTCTTATCGACGTTTGTTGGGCTCGCTACACTGGTATTTGTGCAAGGAGCGGAGACGCAGAAACAACCGGACGTCGGAAAACCGGCGCCAGATTTCAGTCTTACGACCGGCGATGGCTCGCGGGTAAGCTTGAAAGATTATCGCGGCAAATGGGTAGTGCTTTATTTTTATCCCAAAGATTTTACCAGCGGCTGCACAATGGAAGCGCGCAATTTCCAGCGCGACCTTGCTAAGTACGAGGAGGCAGGTGCGGTCATTCTTGGCGTGAGCTTGGACACTGCGCAGTCCCACAAAGATTTTTGCGCCAAGGAAGGACTGAACTTCAAATTGCTGGCCGATCCCGACGCGAAGGTCTCGACCGAGTATGGATCGGTGATGGATTACAAAGGGAGCAAACTCGCCGCACGGAACACATTCCTCATTAGTCCGAGGGGCGAGATCGCCAAGGTGTACAACGGGGTCAAACCGGCCGAGCACAGCGAGCAAGTATTGAAGGATTTGGCGGAACTGAAGAAAAGCTAACCGCGCCAGTGCCCTCGACGTGCTGCCGGTGACGCGTGAAGGAGGTGCCAAAATCGATGACGCCGAAGACCGGCGTACACATTAAAAATCAAACTTCACACATCAACCTTCAGAACGTCCGGATGTAAGCTTTTGCGCGCAAACCAGCGAGCCAGCGTTCCTGCAGATTGTGTGCTTGTTCCTGGATCAGCTTCTTCTCGATATCGGACCTAACTTCAGCCAGCGAGCGGGTGACACCGCCCTCCTTTGCTTCGACTTTGAGGATGTAATAATTGCCGCCGTACTCGACGATATTACTGATTCTCCCTACCGGCATGTTGAAGGCGATCTTCTCAAGCGGCGCGGCGAGGGTCTTGCGCTCGATCCAGCCCCAATCGCCCCCGAGATCGCGGCTACTGTCTGTGGAATAAACTTGGGCCACGTGCGCAAAGTCCGCGCCGCCCGCCAGTTGGCCGAGCACCTCTTCGGCGAGCGCCTTTTGCGCTGCAGCATTGGCAGTGTCAGCCCGGCTGGGAACCATAATCAGGCGCAGCTTGATCCTTTCCTTGGAAGTGAATTCGTCGCGGTGTTGCTTGTAGTACTCTTCAATTTTCGGCGGCGAAACGACCATGTCCTTCTTGACGTTCTTGCCGCGCATTGCCTGCACGATGATGCTTTCCATCTCCTTTTGTTTAAACTCGCCCAGGGTGAATTCCTGCGCCTCGAGCGTTTTGATAAACGTGGCGCGGTCCCCGCCAAAATTCTCCCGGATGATTTCGTGCATCCGCTCTTCCACAAAATGATCTGGAATTTCGTACTTCTCTTTCTTGAATGCCTGAATCACTAGACGCCGGTCGATCAGGTCTTTTAGCGCCAATTCTCGCGTTGCCTTCAATTGTTTTTCCAATTCTTCGCCGGTGTATTGGGAACGCAGCAACTTTTCCCGTGGCGCAGACAGACCGCGAACCTGCGAGAGAGTAATGATATCCCCATTCACCACGGCAGCGACGCCGTCAACCATCTGAGGCTCGGCGGCGAACCCGGCGCAACAGAGTGGCAACGGAGCGAGCCCGAAAAACATCAACAAGGCGATGACAAACGGAAGGCTTATGCGTTTCATAGCTTCTTGATCAGCTCCAGAATTTCCCTGAGGTGCTGTTCGATTTTCGCCCCAACTAAACGGGGGAATTTGCCCGCGACAAGTATAAAATCGCCGCACCGCGTCAACATCAATTTACGTTCGCGCACTTCGACGCGGCTGACGCCTGCGCTTGTCGCGGCCAGCTTGATTTCCGTAAGAAGAAACAAATTGTCAATCGCGGGCGGAAACGGCCCGAAACGATCTCGCCAATCACGGCGCAACCGGTCCAACTGATCAAGTGTGGTGATTTCCGCGATGTCGCGATACCCTCGGATCCGCAGTGCAGGGTCGCTGATGAAATTGGTTGGGACAAAGGCCGGTACGCGCACCTCCGGACCAGGGTGCACGAATTCCGCTTCGTTTGTGGCAACGAAATCAAGACGTAGATCCACCTCGACCCGGAGCTGCAATTTCTCGCCTTTGAGCTGCGCGACTGCCTGCTTGAGCAACTGGCAATACAAATCGAAACCGACCGCCATGATGTGGCCGCTTTGCGCTGTGCCCAGAATGCTGCCCGCGCCGCGAATCTCCAAATCGCGCATGGCGATCCGAAATCCCGCGCCTAGCGCGCTGTATTGTTTGATGGCGCTGATTCGTCTACGCGCGGCGCCGATTGTCATCATTTCGCGCGGGAGCAGGAGATAAGCGTAAGCCTTGTGCTCAGCCCGGCCTACGCGTCCGCGCAGCTGGTAGAGATCGGCCAGACCAAACCGGTCCGCGCGATCGATGATGATCGTATTGGCATTTGGGATGTCGAGACCGTTTTCGATAATCGTGGTGCAGACCAGCACGTCGTTCTTGCCAGCGATGAACCGCGCCATCACCGCCTCGAGTTCATCCGAATCCATCTGGCCGTGACCGACTTCTACCCGCGCTTGCGGGCAAAGATGGGTGATCCGATCTCGCGCGTGCTCGATCGTCTGCACCCGGTTGTGCAAAAAGAAAACCTGCCCCTGGCGCTTCAGTTCCCGATCGATCGCGTCCCGAATGATTCGCTCGTCATAAGCGGAGACCACCGTTTCCACTGGCAAACGATTCAGAGGGGGCGTCTCGATCGCGGACATGTCTTTTACGCCTACGAGCGAGAGATAAAGCGTGCGCGGAATCGGCGTCGCCGACAGCGTGAGGACATTGACCAGTTTGAACAGCTCCTTGAATTTTTCCTTATGCAAAACACCGAAGCGCTGCTCTTCGTCGATGACAACCAGGCCGAGATCTTTGAAAACGACATCGCCAGAGATCAGCCGGTGCGTGCCAATCACAATATCGACGCCGCCTTCGCGCAATAACTGCAGGATTTTTTTCTGTTCCAACTGCGAACGGAAACGGCTGAGCATTTCAATTCGAACCGGATAATCGAGCATCCGCTGCCGGAAGACTTCGAAATGCTGCTGGGCCAGTACAGTCGTCGGCGAGAGCACAGCGACTTGTTTTCCGTCCATAACGGCCTTGAACGCCGCGCGAATCGCCACTTCCGTTTTGCCAAACCCGACGTCGCCGCAAATCAAGCGATCCATCGGTTGCGGACGTTCCATGTCGATCTTTGTGTCGATGATCGCCTTCATTTGGTCTGGCGTTTCCCGAAACGGAAAGGAATGTTCGAATTCCGCCTGCCATCTCGTATCGGGAGTAAACGCGTGGCCGGGATGCGTCTGGCGCTCTGCTTGGATGGAAAGCATTTTGCCGGCGTAATCGAAGACGGAAGCCACGGCATTCTTCTTCGCTCGCATCCACTTCGTGTCCCCGAGCGAGCTGAGCGGCGGCGTTTTTTTTCCGACGCCGACGTAACGAGAGACCAGATACGCTTGCTCCAGCGGGACGTAGAGCTTGGCTTGGTCGGCAAACTCGAGTGCGAGAACTTCTTGCTGTGGCACAGATATCTTATCTGTGGGGACCGCGAGCATCTTGTTTGCTGATTCGACAGGCGAGACGCCCGTCGGCCACACAGTCTGAAAGCCTGTGCCACGTGGCAATTTCCGGAGCCCGAGGAATCTTCCGATGCCGTGTTCGAGATGCACCACCAGATCGCCCTCGGCCAACTCGCTAAAATCGATCTGGGCCCGCTGACGTTCCGCTCGCCGCAATCGCCTGCGGCCATGCGCGGCCAGCCTGCCAAATAATTCTGCCGCCGAAAGCACGACGAGATTTGCTGTTGGAAAACAAAAACCGCGAGCGAGCGCGCCTTCGACAAGATCGACATCGTCCAGCGCCTCCTTCTCGCCCATGATTTCGCGGAAGCGTTCGATCTCGCCCTCGGTCTGAAAATAAATGACGATCCTCGCCTCGTTCGTTCGCCATTCCTGCAGACGCGCGACAAACTGCGCGCGTTTTGCTTCGATCAGCAGGAGATCGCCGATCGCGAACTCACCGATCTCGCAATCCTGGAACGCGCCGTTGAAATCTTCCGGGCCAACCTCGATCCAGTTTTCGCTAATTCGGATCTGTGCATCGGAATTTTCATCCGGTTCGATGTCGATCTTGAGATGATTGGAGGGGAGGTAGTCACGGACAACACCGTATTGATCATCGGCTGTTCCGAGCAGAAGATCGGCGGATCTCAAGTCGCGCACCGAAGTCTGCGTGTCGATGTCGAACTCGCGCAGCGATTCGATTTGATCGCCCGAAAATTCCAGGCGCACCGGCAACGGCGCCTGCCACGAATAAAGATCGACAATGCCACCGCGCACGGCGAATTGTCCGCGCGTCATGACCTGGGTAACACGTTCGTAACCCGCGGTCGCGAGTTGTTCGAGAAGATGTTCCATCTTTCTGGTGGCCCCGCGGCGAAGTTGAACAAGAGCGGACTGCAGCGCGCCTCGCTTCGGCGCAGCTTGATCGAGGCTTGCGCGCGTTGCGATAATCAGAAGCGGGCCGGGCCCACGCTCGACTTGCATTAGCAACGCCAGTCGCTCCGCGGCGATTTCTGGATCGGGCAGAACATTTTCGCCCGCGGCGAACTCAGCTTCTGGGAGGAAAAGCGCATTCGGATGCCAATTCAGCAAGCTTTCGTAGAGCAGTTCCTGGGAATGAACGCTGGGACAGAAGACCCAAATCGTCTTGTCGATCTTTCGCGCGATTGTAGCGACGAGAAATGCCTGCGCCGGCTGGATGACATGCGAAAACGATACCGGCCACTTCGCTTGCTCAAGTGCCCGAAGCTTACGCGCAATTGGTTCGCTTTTGGCGACAATTTCCAGAAGCTCCGTGGATCTCAATTTTTCCACCGCAGACTGTACGCCAAATTCTTCCAGAGTTGTAGCGGCGTCTCAGTGAGACGCGTCTCTCACACGTCGCAAACGCCTCAGCGCCGCGCTTCGCATCGGCGTTCGCCAAACCTTCGGCGTGACAAGCAGCGAAGCGGCTACAGTGCCCGACCGATCGCCGCGGCGACGGCGCGGAGGCGCGGAACGAGCTCGGCGAAAATTTTCGGCGTGAGCGCTTGGTCGCCGTCGCTTTTGGCCAGCTCGGGGAAATCGTGCACTTCAACCATGAGCGCATCCGCACCGGCGGCGACCGCGGCGAGAGACATCTGTGGAACAAATTCGCGCAGACCAAGCGCGTGCGTTGGATCGACAATGACCGGCAAATGCGTTTTTGATTTTAAGAGCGGCACGGCGCTCAGATCGAGCGTGTAGCGCGCTGCAGTCTCAAACGTGCGAATGCCCCGCTCGCAGAGAACCACGCTCATGTTGCCCTCGCTCAGAATGTATTCCGCGCTCATGAGCAGATCGTTGATTGTGGCGCTGAATCCTCGCTTTAGCAGAACGGGCAACTTGCTGCGACCCACTTCTTTCAGGAGAGAGAAGTTGTGCATGTTCCTTGTGCCCACCTGAAGGCAGTCCACATATTTTTCGATCACGGACAAATCACGCGGATCCATGATTTCCGTGATTACGGGCAGTCCTGTCTCCGCGCGCGCCTCGGCGAGGAACCGAAGCCCTTCTTCGCGCAGCCCCTGAAAACTGTATGGCGAAGTGCGCGGTTTGAATGCGCCGCCACGCAAGATTTTCGCGCCGGATTTTTTCACAATCCGCGCGATGGAGAAAATTTGCTCTCTGCTTTCCACCGAGCATGGACCGCAAATCAGAACGACCTTTTCGTGTTCGCCCACTGGTACGCCACCGATGGCTACGGAGGACGCGCCACGGGAATCGCGCGCGGCAAGTTTGTAGGGTTTCAACACGGGCACGATGGCTTCTACGCCCGCCATGGCGGCAAGAGGTTTTTCGCGAAGCAGCGATTCGGGCCCAATCACACCGATGATGACTCGCGAGGCGCCGCGACTGATGTGCGCGTCCAGCCCGAAATCGCGCACACGGGTGACGATCCGATTGATCTGCTCCTCAGTCGTGTTGGGCTGCGTGATGATGATCATATTTCCACGGGCGGAATAATCAGAATGCCGCCCCCGCGAATTTTCTGCAAGCCCAGATGCTGATGCTTCCCCGAGGAATCTAGTTCGTGATTGTGACTGGGGTGCCGACTGAGACGGATTTGAAAAAGTTTTCCGCCATGAATTCGGGCATGCGGATGCATCCGTGCGACGCGGGATACCCGGGCAAATAGCCCGCGTGCAGTCCCGTCCCTGAAACAATGCGCATAAAGTAAGGCATCGGTGTGCCCCGGAAGTGCGTGCCCGGCGGTTTCGGATCTTTGGTAATATCGACATTGGGCACGACCACGTTTCCCGCTGAATCGACATAGTCGCCGAATAAGCTGGAGACGTGATTAACGTCCTTCTGAGTGACGGAGAAATGGCCATACGGCGTGTTGAGTCCTTCGCGACCAGTTGAAAGTTGTGAAACGCCCACGAGCACACCGCTCTTGTAAAAATAGGCGCGTTGTTCCCCAAGACGGATGGTGATGGAGGGCTTCCCTTGAACTGAATCGCCGTCCCAATACGAGACAGTGTCACGCGGAGGACCGGCAGGCGCACCGCCGTAAACGCCTCCCAAATATTGCGTCTTGGCCGAGAAGCGCGGGTCTTCGCCGCACCCGGCGGTGAAAAAGAGAAAACCAATAGCAACTGCGCCCAGAAAATTGCTGAACAATGAGTGGAACATAATTGTTTTGAGTCGGACTTTTAATGCGCAAGCACAGCAAAAAGTCAAGGAGAAGCGGCCAGGCAGACGAATCCAGAATAACTGGGGAGCATCACTCCGGCCGCGGCTTGAATTTGTGCTTTGCTTCATGCAGACTTCCGCGCATTTCCGCTTGGAGCTGAATCGACATTTTCATGCCAACCTACGAGTATCATTGCCAGAAGTGCGGCCAGAATTTTGAAGCGTTCCAGTCGATGCGTGCCGAATCGTTTCGGGAGTGCCCAAAAGATCTTTGCCGGTTGCCGAAATGGGGACATGGAAAGGTCAAACGCCTGCTTGGCACTGGCGCAGGCATCATTTTCAAAGGCTCCGGGTTCTACATCACTGATTATAGGAGCGATTCATATAAAGAAGCTGCGAAAAAGGAATCGCCTGCTACATCCGCAACTAAAGAAAAACCGGCCGTATCAAGAGAAGCCGGCGCGAAACCCTCTTCGACTGCGCCGACCAAAACGCCGGAGAAAAAATCTTGAAAAGAGTAATTCGCCGGATCAAAGGTGGAACGCGATCTCGCGCCGCCGCCGTAGCGCTTTGCGCGCAGGAGGCTGAACGCGTCGCTGAAAATCGTGTCAAGCGTGCGAAAATTCTGGCGAAAATAAGAAAGACCGGCGGTTCGCCCTTTGCACCCTGCGAATTTCCGCCGGTCAACCAACCGAAAGATCGAGAATCGACTGCCCGTCAACTCCTTGCCGATTAGTGAGAAGCCGTGAGCCAATCAGCCTACGTATCCATGGTCGCGCTCATAGGCGCGAATTGCTCGTCGAGTCGCAGGTCCCATGATTCCGTCAACGGCGCCATGATAATAGCCCGCGCGAGCGAGGCGGCGCTGTAACTCGGCCACTCGGGACCGGCTGCCATAGCCTCCATAGCCGGGCTGTCCATATCCATAGCCAGGCTGGCCGTAATCATATCCGTACCCACCGCCGTAGCCATACGGGTAACCATAGCCATAGCCGTAATATCCGTATGGATATCCCCAGCCCCAACCCCACCACCAAGGAAAGCCGAAGTCACCAATAAAGATGAACTCATTAAAGTTGTGGTGGTGGAAACGGTCGAAACGGTCGAAACGGTGGAAACGGTCGAAATGCCGGAAATTGCCGCTGAACGTGCCGGCTCCGCCGCGCATGACGGGATGTCCTCCTCCCATCGAAGTGAAATTGCCGCCGCCGCGTGAAGCAGCGCTGACTCCTGATACGGCCAACGTGACCGCCGCAAACAAACTCAAGAAAAGAATAGATTTTGCATTCATAGATTACTCGGGGTTTTCACTTATTATACACCACGAGCCATCGGAAGTTTCGATTTTTTACGTGCTCAGGGATAAAATGAGACCGGCGGCTCGCCCTTTGCACCCTGCGAGTCCCGCCGGTCAAAGTAACCGACTATCAAATCGTTGAGTCTCAGATTAACTGAGGCCCATTCTGTCGAGAAGCGGCCCACTAATCGTGCCGTCCACGGCCAGATTATGCGTCGCTTCATAAGCGCTGATCGCGGCCCGGGTTTGCGGCCCCATGATTCCATCGATCACGCCGTGGTAATAGCCCATTTCGCCCAGGCGACGTTGCACTTGTGCAACCAGTGACGCGTCATATCCGTACGCCGGCTCACTGTAGTACGAGTAACTGTTTGGATAATAATCCCCATAGTACGAATACGGGGAGTACCCATAATAGGAATACGGCCAATACGAATAATAGCCGTAGTACGGATAACTAAATCCGCCACCATAATTGTAGCGGGTGCCGCCGTAGTAGCGTGTACCGCCGTAACGATATGTCGGTGTCATTTTGGTGCTTCGCGACGACGTCATCCGTTGCGGCGTGGACGAGGAGCGAACCATCGTCTTCTTGTGGGGCTGCTCGCCCAGCGCAGGCGACGCAATCAAGGCCGCTGCTGCAAAGCAGCTTATGAAAACTAAACATTTGGTTTTCATATTTTTACTCCTTTCTCTAGAATCCGTCTCACAAATGCGGTAGCCAGACCCTGCAAAACCCTGAACGGCGCGCAGCGCCGTGGCTACGCTAAAGGTGTATGAGACGTTCTTTATATTAAAACCCTGAAAGCCCCGGAGAGTTTCGCGCCGATTCCATGCTGGTGATGATGCTGTCCTCGTGCTTATCATTTGCTCTTTTATGAAGATGAAGCGCGGTGTGATTTTTCTCTGGTCGATCTTCGCTTGCCAGTCTTTGCACGCCACATTGCCCGAGCGCAGCGTGAGTCCTTCGCACCAATTCATCATTTACGGTGCTGATGTAGTCTTGCGCGGCGTCGTCTCGGATCTAGCAGAGCAAACCAAGACGAATTTGCTCGCGCTACTGCGACAGCGTGACGGATGGAAGATACCTGTAGTGATTAATTTGCAGCCGCAACAGGCACACCTGCCAGAAATTCCTTCGGCCGAGTTGCATTTTAGCCAGACCGGTTTCGGTCCAAAACTGCAACTTGATTTGACCGTCTCCCAAGATCTCGACGCTTCATTGATGGAGCGTGAGCTGCTGCGCGCGATTCTGTTGGAGATGATTTACCGAAAGCAACCGAACATTGCTCCCGGAACAGTCCTTGTGCAGCCGCCGGATTGGTTGCTCGACGGCGTGCTTGCGCTCACCCCCGGGCGCGACCGCGGGTCGCTCGTTGAAGCGCTTTCGACGGCGGACAAGACGCTGCCGCTGGAGGAATTTCTCGGCAAGCGTCCAGAGCTGCTCGATTCCGCTGGTCGCCTCCTTTATCGCGCTTATTCCTTTGCGCTCGTGCAATTGTTGATCGAGGGGCCCGACGGGCACGCGCGGATGTCGCGCTACATCGACAACCTGTCAAATGCGTCCAACGATCCGCTGGCCGATTTGAAAGCGCAGTTTCCAGTATTGGCCAGTTCCCCGGAAAAAGTCTGGCGCTCGGCTGTAGCGCGGTTAAGCAGCGGGGAGGATTACCAGTTACTCACGTTTGCGGAAAGCGAACGACGCCTTGACGAACTGCTGCGCATTAAAGTTCCAGGCATGAGCAAATCAGCGGATCTTAGCGGCTTCGTGCGGCAAAAGCCCTCGGCAGCGGAAAAAGCGGCGCTAAAGCAATTGAGTCAGGCTTTACTCTTGTTTGTTTGGAAGGTGAATCCGGTGTTGCGTCCAGTCGCGCGCGAATACCAGCAAATCGCGACGCTGCTTGCGCGTGGGAAACGAGGAAGGGTCGCGACGCGTCTCGCGCGTTTGCAAGTTACTCGCCAAAAGCTGGCCGCGCGCATGAGCGACATCGACGATTACATGAACTGGTTCGAAGCGACGCAAATGGAGAGCGGCAGCGGCAATTTCACCAACTACCTCAAGGCAGCCGACCAATCGCTGCGCTCCGCTCCAAAGCGACGCGACCCGCTCTCAGTCTATCTCGATTCGTTGGCCGACCAGTTCGAGGATTAGCAGGCAGCGCGAGTCTCGCCCGAAATTCAGCGGAGTTGCTCACGCGGAGCTTGCTGCTTATCGTAGCACGCGCAGATAACCCGTTTACTACCATGCAAAAAATTGGATTTGCTGAAGCTCTTGATTCCATCGTGGCCAGCGATCCGCGTTACCAGCGGGATACATACGTTTTCCTGCGCGACGCGCTCGATTTTACCACCAAACAGCAGAAGAAGGTCAAGGGCGCTACCGTGCGCCATGTGACTGGGCCGGAGCTGCTCGACGGCGTACGGCAGTACGCGCTTAATGAATTCGGGCCGATGGTCATGACGGTGTTCGATAATTGGGGCGTTCATTCCTGCGAGGACATTGGGAACATGGTTTTTAACCTGATCGACGCCGGCATATTCGGGAAAACTGAGGAAGATTCGATTGAGGATTTTAAGAACGTTTATGATTTTGAAGAGGCTTTTGTGAAACCGTTTGCGCCGGCGAAACCAGCGACCGTGAAGTCGTCCACGGAGGTATCGGCGCAAAAATCGGTATGATGCGATTCGCGCCGTGCGTGGCGCTCGTGGTCGCGATTATGTTTAGCACTGCCAATCGGAATACCACTGCAACTGAGAAGTCGGCCGTCATCACTTTTCCGCCGAGCACGGCGCAAAAATGGATTTTGCCAAATGGCCTGACGATCATCGTCCAGGAGGATCACAGCGCGCCCGTGGCAAGTGTGCAGGCCTGGTGCGCCACGGGAAGCATCAACGAGGACCAGCACCTTGGCGCGGGGTTGTCCCATATTCTCGAGCACATGCTCTTCAAGGGAACGAAGACGCGATCGACCAATGAAATCGCGCAGAAGGTCCAGGACGTAGGCGGTTACATCAACGCGTACACCTCATTTGATCGCACGGTTTTTTGGATCGATGTGCCGAAAGATGGCGTCGCGACCGCGCTCGACGTTTTGGCTGATGCGACGATGAATTCGACTTTGCCGCCACAAGAATATCAAAAAGAGCAGGAAGTGATCCGGCGCGAGTTTGCCATGGGAATGGATGATCCCGATCGCATGGCCGGTCTGCTTCTTTTTGCGACCGCCTATCAGCGGCATCCATATCGCTTCCCGGTAATCGGCGAGCTCGAAATCTACAACCAACTTACCCAGGAGCAGGTGATGCAGTATTACAAGACGCGCTACGTCCCGAACAATCTCACGTTCGTTGTGGTGGGAGATGTCGATGCACAAAAAGTGCGACAACAGCTCGCGGATTTGTTCAAGCCATATCCGGAGAAATCGCTTAAGCCGGTCTTCATTCCTGCGGAATCGCCACAACTTGGACGACGCGAGGTGCATCAGGAGTTTGCTACTGAACTGACGCATCTCTCGCTTGCCTGGCATATTCCAGAGGTCACAAATCCCGATGTGCCCGCACTCGATCTTCTGGCGACTATTCTCGGCGACGGGCGCAGCTCGCGCCTCTACCGGCGCGTTCGCGAAGAGGCCGGTTTGGCGTTCCGCATATCGGCATTCTCTTACACGCCCGGCGATCCAGGGCTATTCGGCATTGATGCCACCCTCGATCCGAGAAAACGCGAAGCAGCCGAGCAATTGGCTTTGCGCATCGTTGACGAGGTGAAACACACCGGAGTCACTGCGGAGGAGTTGGCGAAGGCAAAAAAAATCGCGCTCAGTCATCATCTCGGCGCTCTCACCACGATGCAAGGCCAGGCGTCGGACATCGGCTCGAACTGGTTCCTTACGCGCAATCTCAATTTCAGCCGGGATTATCTCGATGTCGTCCAGAAGGTGACGCTCGACGATATCAAGCGCGTTGCCGCAACGTACCTGACTGAGAACAATCTGACCGTCACCTCATTGAATCCAAAGGGATCGCTGGCTGGCAAAGCCGAAGGCCCGAGGGTCTCCGCTGCGGCCGAGGTTCAGAAGTTCGAGTTATCAAATGGACTGCGTCTTCTGGTACGCGAAGATCGGCGATTGCCGCTGGTGGCAGTGGGTGCGGTTTTCCGGGGCGGTCTTCTCGCGGAGACGCCCCAGACAAATGGCATCACGCGTTTAATGACGAAGGTAATGCTCAAGGGAACCAAAACGCGCACGGCGGAACAAATCGCAAACGAGATCGAAGCAGTTGGCGGCTCCATCGCTAGCGATGCGGGCAACAACAGCTTCAACGTGTCGGTCGGTGTTACCAAGCCCGATGTGAAACTGGGCGTCGAGTTACTCGCGGATCTATTGCTCAACGCCACCATGCCGGAGAAGGCGATCGCGCGCGAAAAGGAAATCCAGATCGCTGCGATCCAGCAAGAGGAAGAACAGTTGACGACCGTTGCGCGCAATATCATGCGGCAGGCGCTTTTCCCCCAGCATCCTTACGCTCTGCGTTCAAACGGTTCCGTCGAATCCGTTCAGCGGTTGACACAGAAAGATTTGCTCGAATTTCGCGACCGTTACGTGGTGGCAAAGAACGGGGTGGTCTTCGTCTTTGGCGATGTGAATGCCGCCGAGGTTAAGCAGCTTTTCGAGCAAGCACTCGGCAAGATGAAGCCGGGTGCGCTTGCCCTGACGGATGCAAGGCCTTCTGCGCCGCTGGGCAAACCGGAAATGGTCGAGAGCCGCAAAGACAAGGCTCAAGGGGTGATCATGGTCGGGTTTCGCGGCGCGAGTCTGTCGAGCCCCGATCGCTACCCGCTTGAATTAATTGACGAAGCGAGCAGCGATCTTGGCTCGCGCTTTTTCATTCGCATTCGCGAGCAAATGGGTCTGGCCTATTACGTGGGCGCTAGCCAAATGCAAGGCCTGGTCCCGGGACTTTTCGCATTTTATCTCGGCACCGATCCGCAGAAGATCGAGCCGGTGAAAACCGCGTTGCTCGATGAAATCTACAAGCTCGCCAATGAAGGTCTCACGCCTCAAGAATTAGCGAGAGCAAAAAAGAAGTTGATTGGCCAACAGGAAATCGCCAATCAAAGCAACGACGCTTTCGGTTATCATTGCTCGCTCGACGAGCTTTACGGATTGGGCTTCGATTATTACAAACGACTCGAGCACGACGTGGATGCAGTGACGCTCGATGACATTAAGCAAGTGGCCGCGAAATATTTTCGCGATCAACCGTATGTTTTGGCGACCGTGCGACCGCCGGAAGGTTCCGCAGCCACGAAACAGAAATGAGCCATGCCTGAAGTCCAAAAGACCACACTTAGCGGCGAGCTTTCCCAGCGCTTCATCGAGTTCGTCATGATGCACGCGCAAAACGCCGCGCTCTTCCTTGGGCAAATTCCAAATCCAAAAACCGGCGAAGCCGAAGTGAATCTGGACTTGGCCAAGATGTTCATCGATCAACTGGCCATGATTCAGGAGAAAACTCGCGGAAACCTGACGAACGAAGAGACAACCGTCCTGCGCAACACCCTTTCCAATTTGCAAATGGCATATGTGGAAGCTGCCGGGGAAAAACCGGAAGGCGCTGCGCAGCCCGAGGCGCCAGCCGCCGCGCCGTCACCAAAGCCGGCGGAACAACCGTCGCAAGCGAAGCCCGAACCATCAGCCCCGATCAGTTCCACCGAATCCGAGACGGAGTCGAGAAAGAAATTCACCAAGAGCTACGGCCCGTAGCCGCTGTAGCCAGGGTCGATGACCCCGGCCATCTGCTTTTCGAGATTGGATTTCGACTCAGCTTTTTGCAAAATCATTCTCACCCCGCATAGTGCCGCGATTCTTCAGGTCTATAATGGAATTGGGCGGGAATTCTGCATAAACCTTGGTAGATCTGTGAAGCGACCGCTTTTGATTTTGTCGGCGTTCGGGATCGGCGTTCTGTTCACGGCGCTGACCGCCGCACTTTCCTATTTTGCCTCACGGGCTGGAGCAGAGCTGGTCAGTGAAATGTTGTTTTGGCCAAACACTCTCATGCAGAGCCTAGTTCCGCTTCACAACATCGGCACTACCACGCATCCACTTTATGAAGGCACCGCTCTGAACATCGTGGCCTTCTTCGTGAGTTTTCCTCTGGCGTTTTTGGTGTATGGCACGGCCACATATATTTTTTTTCGTCGATGGCAGCGTTATCATGGCATACAGGCCCGTCTCGTTAGATGAACGGAGACCAGCGGTCCGTTTGCGCGCTCTTATCCGAATCAGATCACGTGAACGCGTTTGCAAAAAAGCGCCACGGGAAGAGACAAATTAGCGATACGAAGATCGCCGCTGATTCGCTCGAGGCGGCAGAGGACGCGGGCTTGCGTTACGTGAGCGATGATCAACCCGGGTCTTCGCGCCAGCGTAATGGCGAGGAGTTCGAATATCTCGATCAAAAGGGAAAGCCGATTCGAGACGAACAACGCTTGTTGCGCATCAAACGACTCGCTATTCCACCGGCATGGAGCGATGTCTGGATTTGTCCATCGCCTAATGGACACATCCAAGCCACCGGTCGGGATGCCCGCAGGCGAAAACAATATCGATATCACGAGCGCTGGCGGGAAATACGCGATGAGAACAAATACGATCGACTCGTCAACTTCGGAAAAGCGCTCCCGAAAATTCGCAGACGGCTCAAGAAGGATTTGGCTCTGAGCAGTCTGCCTCGGGAGAAAGTGCTCGCGACAATCGTGCAGCTTCTCGAACGAAGCCTCATCCGCGTCGGCAATGAAGAATATGCGCGCGAAAACAAATCGTTTGGTCTTACGACCATGCAAGATCGACATGTGGACGTGAAAGGCTCGAAGCTGCGGTTTCGTTTCCGCGGCAAGAGCGGCCGCCAACATGAAGTGGATGTAACTGACCGGCGAATCGCGCGGATTGTAATGAAGCTGCAGGACCTGGCCGGCCAGAGCCTGTTTCAGTATCTCGATGATGAGGGAAATGCACGCGACATCACTTCACAGGATGTAAACGAGTATCTGCGCGAGATCACCGGCGCAGATTTTACCGCAAAAGATTTTCGCACTTGGGCGGGAACCGTGCTGGCCGCGGTCGCGCTAGGCAAGCTGGGCGCGTCTGAAACAAAGCGGCAGGCCAAGACCAACATCAAACACGCAATCGGCGCGGTAGCAGAAGTTCTTGGCAATACCCCGGCGATTTGCCGGCAGTGTTACATTCACCCCGCCGTTCTCGAAGCATATCTGAACGGAAATTCCATCAACGGCTTTAAACCGAACAGGCGGGAAGAGTTCGAAAAACAAGGAACCGATCTCGCCTCGGCGCAAAAAGCGGTTCTGAAATTTTTGCAAAACTACTCGTCGGAAAAATCCGGCTGACGAAACTTCCGCCTGTTAACGGGAAGTGGTTCGCCGCGGTGTGGGACTCGGCCTTGCTCTCGCGCTTTTGCGCACAGTGATTGTTCTCTGGCTAGGGGAGGGAGTTGGTGACGCTTCAGCATACTTCTTTGTGGTCGGCCATATCAAACGCCACGGCTGAGTTTTAATTGTTTCGCTGAATTGTTTGATGTTCTCGCCGGCAGGGCCGAGATCGGTGACCGCGATTTTTAATTTCTCCGACGATGTCCGCAGGTTTCGCAACGTGACCTCGATATTGTCGTTTTCCGTGAGACTGGTGCTGATCTTTTCGATATTGGTAAGCGAATGCGAAAGCGCGCTGTCCGGCGCGGTTAGATCGACAATATGTTCGCCAAATATCTTAAATTGCCCGAGCGCGAGGGTCAGCTCGGAGTTTTCGTCGGTTAGACGATTCAGATTTGAGGCGGTCTGCTGAAGGTCTTTCATGGTGTTGGTGGCCTCAGTGGCGACCGGTTTGATCACTTCCAGCATCTGCGCTGCAGCTTCGCCCAAATCAGGAGTGCGTTCACCGGTGAACATCTCGCCATCTTTTGCGCGGCCAGAGGCTTCGGTCCCCTGTGTGATGTCGATGGCCATATCTCCCAACAATCCAAGCTGCATCAACCGCGCCTTGGCATCGCGATAGACCCTGGCCTTTTTGTCCACCTGAACATCGACGCGCACTTCGAATCTCGCTTTGCCCGGCGTCGGAGTCGGGCTGGCGCTGGCGTTCGGTGGCGGTGGATGAATCGCCGCGTCTGCGTCCTGCGCGCGCTTTTCTTCTTCGGGCGAGACGGGTGAATACAGTTTCTGGACCTGACCAATCTTGCGACCCGCAAGCATCACCGGTGCGCCTTGCTTAATTCCCGCCGCATTATCGAAGTAAATCTTGTAGGTCACAAGCGGACGGAAAAGTCCCGGCGCGCCGAGCAAAACCAGAAGGAACGCGACCACCGCGATCGTCCCGATCACGAGCAGCCCGGTCAAAATTTCATTTCTTTGCAATTGCATCTTGGCTGTCTTCCAGGATCGGGCCTTCAGTGCTCCCGCTCAAGAACTGTGCGACCACGGGATTTTTGGATTGTTTGAATTTTTCAGGTTTAGCTTCTTCAATGATTTTGCCCTGATACAACATAGCCATTCGCGTGCCGACGCGAAAGGCGCTATCCATTTCGTGCGTAACGGTAATCGATGTCACATTCGATCTTTCGCTCAGACTGATAATCAATTCGTCGATTACGGAAGCAATGACCGGGTCGAGTCCGGCCGAAGGCTCATCGAAAAGGACCAGTTCCGGCTCGAGGACAAGCGACCGGGCGATGCTCACGCGTTTTCGCATACCGCCACTTAGCTCCTCCGGCAGCAGGTCTTTGGCGTCTTTCATGCCGACCAGATCGAGTTTTTCATCGACAATCTTATCGATCTCCGCACTCGATTTGTCAGTAAGTTCTTCCAGTGGCAGCGCGACGTTGTCACGGACGTTGCGCGAACTCAGTAGTGCCGAGTATTGATAGACCATCCCGATGTGTCGGCGGACCTGCTGCAATTTTCGCCTGCGAAGCCGCGTGATTTCAAATTGTTTGAAGAAAATCGAACCTGAAGTGGGCTGCTGCGTTCCCAGGATCAGGCGCAGAATCGTACTCTTGCCGCTGCCTGTCTGCCCCATGATCACGAGACGCTCTTCCGGTTCGACGTTGAGCGTGAACCCATCGAGCACTTTCTTTTCCTCGAACTGTATGCAGACATCACGCAGTTCGACCATATGCGTCCGCGGGCTCACGTGGGATAAAAGGTGGTGTAAACAATGTTGTAGAGCGTATCGAACCCGATCACCGCGGTGATCGCAGTCACGACACTGGAAGTTGTCGCGGTACCGACGCCGGCGGCGCCGCCTTTAACGGTAAGCCCCCGATAGCAGGCGATCCCGCCGATCAGCAGACCAAACAGAAAACTCTTCAAAATTCCTGTGATGATGTCGCGAATGAGCAAAGCGTCTTTCACCAGGTCGAGAAAATAGGGGAAGGCGATGCTGAAATACGCTTTGCAAATCAGGCTGCTCGCAAATATGGCGGCGACATTTGAAACTGTGGACAAACAGGGCATCAGAAAAAAAAGTGCCAGCATTCGCGGAGCGACTAGGAAACGCAGCGGTCCGATCCCCATTGCCTCGATGGCCTCGACTTCTTCGGAGACCTGCATCGTGCCGAGTTCGGCGGTGAACGCTGCGCCGATGCGCGCCGCCATCATGATGCCGGTAAGGAGCGGGCCGAGCTCGCGCGTGAAACCGATCGCGACCAGCCCGGGGATCAATCGTTCCGTGCCGAAACGCTGCAATTGATAGCCCGTCAAGAGCGCCATGGTGAGCCCAAGAAAAAATGAAACCAGTCCGACCAGCGGCACCGAATCGACGCCGGCGCGTTCGGTGTGCCGGAAAAAGCTTGCGGCCCGGAAAGGCACGCGCCCCTGCTGAATCCGTTCAAGCGTTTCCTCAAACGTGTGCGCAATGAACCAGAAGAGGCTGCCTACTTCGCGCAAAAAATTGCGTCCGATCTGGCCGACCCCCTGGGCAATCGCTACCGGTTGACGAGCATTTGCCATGTTCACGGAGAAATTGCCTTACTTCGCCATGCGGAAAAGTTCAAAGTTTAACGATTTAACGAATCGGCGGCGAATGTCCTCGCGAAAGCTTTCGACATTGCCGCACCAAATTGTTTACATTCGCTTCCGTGAAACCGCGTGCTGCTTTTTTCGTCGTTATCCTCGTTGTTTTCGTCCTATTGCTGCTTCGCTCTGCTCGCGTTGTTCCCGCCGGACACGTCGGAGTTCTCGATCTTTTCGGCAAGGTGCGCCCTGAAGCGCTCCCTTCGGGTCTCCATTTTGTTAATCCGCTGGCGAGGGTGCATCGCATGTCGGTGCAAACCCACGAGGTGAAAGAGACCATGGATACACCTTCCAGCGAAGGTTTGATCGTGCACTTGGACGTGAGCATCCTTTACCATCTCGATCCTGCAAAGGCGACCGATGTTTACCGCACGATTGGACGCGATTACGAGACGGTGTTGGTCAAGCCCAATGTGCGAAGCGCCGTTCGCGAAGTGACTAGTTCTTACCAGGCGAAAGCACTTTATTCGCCGGAACGCGAGAAGATGAGCTCGGAGATCAATCAGCATATCATTGCTGCTGTAGAGCCGCGGGGGATGGTGATCGAGCGCATGCTGCTGCGCGATGTCGCATTGCCGCTCCGTCTGCAGCAGGCCATTCAGGAAAAATTGAGCGCGGAGCAGGAAGCGGCCCGGATGCAGTTTGTGCTGCTGAAAGAAAAACAGGAGGCCGAACGTAAAAAAATTGAAGCGGAGGGCATCTCCAGTTTTCAAAAAATTGTGGCCGAAGGCATTAACGACAATCTTCTAAAATGGAAGGGGATCGAGGCGACCAAAGAGCTTGCACTCAGCCATAATTCAAAGGTTGTGATCATCGGCTCGGGCAAGGAAGGGTTGCCGGTTATTTTGGGTGGCGACACCAATCCGCCGGCGGGGCAGCCGGCCCCGATTCCTCACCGCTGAGATCGACAATTAACGCCGGGCGAGAACATTTAAAGGGACTGTGAAACACGCGAGAGTTTTCGGAGTCAATTGCTTCTTCGCTTTCGTGTTCTTTAGTGCGGCGGCACTCGCGCTTGCCCAGGAATCGGCGCAGTCTCCTGCCGTTTCAGGGGAGAAAGCGCCGGAAGATCAATTAAAGATGCAAACAAAGAAAATTGGACTCGTGATTCACGGCGGCGCTGGAACAATCGAGCGCAGCAAAATGACGCAGGACCGTGAGCGCGAATACCGCGCCGGTCTGGAGCGCGCCCTGGCCGCTGGCTACGAGATTCTAAAACAAGGCGGAGCCAGCCTCGATGCGACAGAGGCGGCGGTGCACGTGCTCGAGGATGATCCGCATTTTAATGCAGGCAAAGGCTCAGTGTTTACAAGCGCCGGCACGAACGAGATGGACGGGGCCATTATGGACGGCAAAACGCTGAGCGCCGGTGCTGTCGCCGCTTTAAAGCACGTCAAAAATCCGATCAGTCTCGCCCGGCTTGTCATGGAAAAATCCGGACACGTGATGATGGATGGCGAAGGCGCCGAAGCGTTCGCCCGGGAAAACGGCATTGAGCTGGTCGATCAGAAATATTTTTTCACGCAAGAGCGCTGGGACGCACTGCAGAAAATCAAAGCCATGGAAAAACATCGGACCGGCGCGGCCGGCAAAAGGATTCCGATAACTGATCAGGATCGGCATGGAACGGTGGGTGCAGTTGCGCTGGATAAAAATGGGAATCTCGCGGCCGCGACCTCAACCGGCGGCACGACAAACAAGCGGCCTGGCCGGGTAGGGGATTCTCCAGTTATTGGCGCCGGAACGTACGCAAACAATGCAACCTGCGCCGTGTCCGCCACGGGCGACGGGGAATATTTCATTCGCGCAACCGTCGGGCACGACGTTTCGACTCTAATGGAATATCGCGGTATGTCGCTCAAAGAAGCTGCGCAGGCTGTCCTCGACAAGGTGGCAAAGCTCGGCGGCACGGGCGGTTTGATCGCGATCGATCGTGAAGGCAACATGGCGTTGCCGTTTAACACTGCTGGAATGTATCGCGGCTATGTCGATCCAAACGGCGAATATGTCGTGGAGATCTACAAATAGCTGGTGAAATCGTTGAAGCGTTGAATCGTTAAACCGGTCATTACGGCTTCCGCTCCGCTTCAGCCTTTCAACGGTTCAACGGTTCAACGGTTTAACCTTACTCATGCTTCCGCCCTTCTCTGTGGTCATTCCGTGCTTCAACGAAGCGGCCCGCATCGGTGAGACGCTCCGTCTCACGCTCGATTATCTTGCTACTAATGCACTGGAGAGCGAATTGATCGTCGTAAACGATGGATCGACAGATGAAACAGGGACCAACGCCCGCGGAGTTCTCCGTCAACCGAAGATTAAAGCGCGGTTACTCGAGAATTTTCCAAATCGCGGCAAAGGCGCAGCCGTGTGCAAAGGATTGCTCGCCGCGCAAAAGCCAATCGGCCTGTTTTTCGATGCTGATCTTTCTACGCCGCTCGAGGAGATCCCGAAAGTGATCGAGCCGGTCGCAAAGGGTGACGTCGATATTGCATTCGGTTCGCGCGCTCTCAACCGCAGCCTCATCGGCATCCGGCAACCGTGGCGTCGCGAATATGCCGGTCGCATTTTCAACTTGCTCGTGCGCGTCGCGACTGGCCTGCCGTTTTGGGACACCCAATGCGGTTTTAAAGCGTTCCGCCTCGATGTTTGCCGCCCGATCCTCGAGGCCGCGCACCTCAATGGCTTCGCCTTTGATGTGGAGTTGCTCTATCTCGCCCGGCGCGCTGGATTACGCCTCCGCGAAATTCCTGTGCGCTGGAACCACACCGAAGGCAGCAAGGTACGCTTTTTCCACGACGGCTTGCGAATGTTGCGCGAAGTTATCGCGCTACGTGCAGAGGGCCCTCATCCCGAGCGAATGCGAGGGATCTCTCGTCGGCACGAGTAATTACACGAAAATTCGTATGATGTGATTTACGGCTGTGAGATGCTCGCCCCGAAAGCCTTCTGGGCTCGGGATCACAAGTTGCGCCTCTGCTTTTCTTTGTCGCGTCGCAGCTTAAATTTAACGTTCCGTCTTTCACATTCATGCAGTCCTTTCGATTTCATCCTGCGATCGCGCGTTGGTTCGAGCGCACGTTTGGCTCGCCGACCGAGCCGCAAGTGCGCGGCTGGCCGGCAATTCAATCCGGCCGGCACGTGCTGATTTCTGCGCCAACAGGTTCAGGCAAGACGCTAGCGGCGTTCCTCGCTTCGCTCGATGTGTTGTTTCGCGAAGGGGCGCAGGGTGATTTGCCGGATGAAACGCACGTTGTTTACGTCTCGCCGCTCAAGGCGTTGAGCAACGATATTCGCAAAAATCTGCAGGAGCCGCTGGCGGGGATTCGCGCGTTGTTGCGCGAGACCGAACGGCGTGAGATTGAGGTGCGTGCTGAAGTTCGCACGGGCGATACTAGTGCAGCGCAACGGCAGGCGCTCGTTAAGAAGCCGCCGCACATTCTCGTTACCACGCCCGAGTCTCTGTATCTGCTGCTCACTTCCGAATCCGGCCGGCGGATGCTGCGCACGGTGCGAACGCTTATTCTGGATGAGATTCACGCTGTCGTGGATGACCGGCGTGGGGCGCACCTTGCCTTGAGCGTCGAACGCTTAGCTGCGCTGACAACGCAGTCACTTCAGCGGATCGGTTTGTCGGCAACGCAAAGACCGATCGAAGAGGTTGCACGTTTTCTCGTTGGCGCTTGCGCGGTGGACAACACTGGCAATCCAGACTTCGTGATCATCGACATCGGTCACCGTCGCGAAATGGATCTGACGATCGAAATTCCCAAGTCGCCGCTTGAAGCGGTAATGTCGAATGAAGTCTGGGAGGAAATCTATCATCGTCTCGCAGAGTTGATTCAGGCGCACTGGACCACATTAGTGTTCGTGAATACGCGCCGCATGGCCGAGCGCGTGACACATCATCTCAGCGAACTGCTTGGGGCGGACGCAGTGACGTCGCACCATGGAAGTCTTTCGGCAAAGCTGCGTCTCGATGCGGAAGATCGATTGAAGCGCGGGGAATTGAAGGCGCTTGTTGCCACGGCTTCCCTGGAGTTGGGCATCGATATTGGTTCGGTCGAGCTCGTCTGCCAGCTCGGTTCCACGCGCTCCATCGCCACTTTGCTGCAACGTGTCGGTCGCGCAGAACACAAACGTGGAGGCTTGCCGAAGGGCCGGATCTTTCCATTGAGCCGCGACGAACTCGTCGAATGCGCAGCGTTATTGCATTGCGTCCGTCGCGGCGAGCTTGATCGCCTCATCATTCCAGAAAACGCGCTGGATGTGTTGGCTCAACAAATCGTCGCAGCCGCGTCCACCGAGGATTGGGACGAAAATGAGTTCTTTGAGCTTGTCCGTTCAACATGGCCGTATCGAAATCTCGCACGCGAAGACTACGACGCCGTAGTGAAAATGCTCGCCGAAGGTTTCAGCACGAAGCGCGGTCGACGCGCGGCGTTAATTCATCACGACGCGGTAAATCATCGTTTGCGCGGCCGACGCGGCTCGCGGCTGGTTGCGTTGACTTCGGGTGGCGCGATTCCCGACAATGCCGATTACCGGGTGGTCCTCGAGCCATCGGAAACTTTCGTCGGCACAGTGAACGAGGACTTCGCAGTCGAAAGCTTGGCGGGCGACATTTTTCAGCTCGGCAACGCATCGTGGCGAATCTTACGCATCAATTCCGGTGTCGTCCGCGTGGAGGATGCCAAAGGCCAGCCGCCCGGAATTCCATTCTGGCTGGGTGAAGCGCCTGCGCGCACATCGGAGTTATCGCGAGCTGTGTCCGATTTGCGCATTCAAATCGAAGAGCTGGTAGGGACATCGCGCTGCGATGTCCAGGCGGCGCAGCGCCCCGTCCCTACCAATGCCGTTGCGGAGTGGCTCGCAAAGAAAATGCAGTTGTCGGCTGACGCTGCTGAACAGGTCGGTGAGTATTTCGCAGACACTTATCGATCGCTCGGGACAATTCCTTCGCAGCAAACTCTAGTGATGGAGCGTTTCTTCGATGAATCAGGTGGAATGCAGCTTGTGCTTCACTCGCCTTTCGGCAATCGAATCAACCGCGCCTGGGGCTTGGCGCTGCGCAAACGTTTTTGTCGCTCTTTCAATTTTGAGCTGCAAGCCGCGGCGACCGACGATGCCATCGTGATTTCCCTCGGCACGCAGCACTCCTTTCCACTCGAAGAAGTTTTTCGTTATCTGAATTCTAAAACGGTTCGCGACCTGCTCGTCCAAGCCTTGCTCGATGCGCCGATGTTCACGATTCGCTGGCGCTGGAACGCGGCCCGTTCACTCGCAGTCCCTCGTTTTCGTGGCGGCTCAAAAATCGCCGCGCCGCTCCAACGCATGGAATCGGAAAATCTTCTGGCTGCGGTTTTCCCTGAGCAGCTTGCGTGTCTCGAACACATCGTCGGTGACCGCGAGATTCCGGATCATCCGCTGGTGGAACAAACGATCCACGATTGCCTGACCGAAGCGATGGACATTGATGGATTAGAAGAAGTGTTGCGGAAAATCGAGAACGGCCAGATTCGGTGCATCGCCCGCGACTTGCCCGAGCCGTCGCCGCTTGCTGCGGAAATTCTCAACGCGCGCCCTTACGCATTTCTCGACAATGCGCCATTGGAGGAACGCCGCACGCAAGCGGTTTACACTAGGCGCGCTTCGGAACGCAGCGGGAGCGACGGCTTGGGAATTCTCGATTCAGCGGCAATCGAGAAAGTGCAGCGCGAAGCCTGGCCAGAGGCGGCGAACGCGGACGAATTGCACGACGCGCTGATGCTGGTAGGTGTGATGAGCCCAGAGGAAGTGCAGCGGACATCGAATGGCAAAGACGTCGAACAGTTTGTCTCAACGCTCGTAGCTGAAAATCGAGCGACGCGTGTGGTTTTTGCCGCGCAACACTCGAAGGACCGAGAGGTTTTGAAGTGCGGCAGCGCTCTGCCGCTTTCGAGCGGTGATGGCAAATCCGAAAAGCGCTCCCGATGGGTCGGGAGCGCACTCCAAAACACTAGCGCGACTAGGGCGTTCTGTATCGCTGCGGAACGGCTTCCAATGATTCAAGCGATTTACCCCAACGCGATCGTTGAGCCTGATTATCGCGTTCGGAAATTGACGCGGCACTCCTGGCGCTCGAAGCGGAAGGTTTTATTTTGCGTGGCAAATTTCGCCCGAGCGCAACCGAGCAGGAATGGTGCGACCGCCGATTGTTGGCGCGAATTCATCGACTCACCATCGACCGCCTGCGTGCTGAGATTCAGCCGGTTTCACTGCAGGATTTCTACCGATTTCTTTTTGCGTGGCAGCGTGCCGATTTGGAACATCGCGTGGAAGGTCCGGAAGGCTTGCAGTCGGTTCTCGAGCAACTTGACGGATGCGAGCTGCCGCTAACCGCTTGGGAATCAGCAGTCCTCGCCGCGCGTGTTAACGATTACGATCCGGAATGGCTGGATCGTCTTTGTTTTTCGGGTCGTGTTGGTTGGGGACGTTTGAGCTCACTACAAAATCCAAACGCGCGTGCATTCGCGCCATTGCGGACGAGCCCAATCGCGCTTTATCAACGGGAAAATCTCCACGACTGGCTGCATCTGACTCAAGCAGATTCAAGCGTGGAACTTTCCGTTGTGCCGCGAAGGGTGTTCGAGGAGCTGGCAACCGGTGGCGCCCTTTTCTTCAGCGAACTCGTGCGTCGAACTGGTCTGCTGCCGTCGCAAGTCGAAGACGCATTGTCTCAGCTCGCCGCGCGCGGTTTTGTCACGTCGGACAGTTTCGACGGATTGCGAGCGCTTCTCGTTCCCTCAAACAAACGGCCCACGTTTGGCCGGAACATTGGAAGACGTCGGCGCAAAACGAGTCTCGCTAGCATCGAGTTTGCCGGACGCTGGTCTTTGCTCGGAACGCAGATCACGTCGCAACCATTGGGAAATGGCGTGGAAAGTTCCGCGCGCGACCCGGCCATCGAAAAATTTGCGCGGGTATTGCTGCGCCGCTATGGCGTTGTTTTTCGCCGTTTGCTCGAGCGCGAGATTTTTGGCGTGACGTGGTATGAGTTGGGCCGCATTTACCGGCGCTGGGAAGCCCGCGGTGAAATTCGCGGCGGTTATTTCGTAGGAGGAATTAGCGGCGAACAATTCGCGTTGCCCGAGGCCATCGGCTTGTTGCGGTCCATTCGTAAAGCGTCGCCAAAGAACGAACTGATTACACTCAGCGCGGCGGATCCACTGAATTTGCAAGGCATTCTCACGCCGGGGCCGCGCATTGCTGCGGTCACATCAAACCGGATTTTGTTTCGCGATGGATTGCCGATCGCTGCGCTCGAGGCAGGCGAGACTCGCAAACTCGCCACGGGACGAGTCCGTCCGACTGGCGGACTTTCTGAGGACTCCGTCTCGGATACGCAAATCGAAACGGCCCTTAAAATCGGAAAGCTGCGGCCGTCGTTACGGCCGTATTACAAGTAAGCTCGCAAACCTGGCGCGCGATTCGATATTGATCTCGCACGCAATCTGTCTCCTGAGCGGAGCGAAGGACCTCACACAAGCTGATTGAGTACGCCAGTCAATTTGCGTGATTCAAACTTCGATCGTGAGGTCCCTCGCCGTCTCCGCGGCTTGCATGACAAGCGCGGTTATTGCTTAACGATCTCGGCGTTCTCGATCATCGCGATGCCACCACGCTCGGCCAGCTTGCCTTTCACGGTTATGGTCTTGCCGCATTGTTCGGCGAGCTGATCATTCATCGGCTTGTGTTCGCCCACGACCAGATACGCTTTGCCTTCGCTAACAATGCCTACCGGACCCCCGCTCCGGATGCACTTGGCGCCGCAGGATTGCCCGTGCTTCTCGCCGACAGCGTTATGATCGACATAACACATCATGTCCACCACTTCGCCAGTCACTTCTTTCGAAGCAGCCACATCGCTGCCGTGCTCGTGTTCCTGCGCGACCGCCAGCGGCGCGCACGCCAGGGCTGCGATGAAGGTCGCAGTCACTGCAACTTTCAAGACTGTAGGCTTATTGCTTGTTGAATTAAACATGCTAGAAACCTCTGCCGATTTTCAGTTCGGTCAATCAGGTTGGGCGGTTCACCCGAACCGCCCGCGGTCGATTGAGGTCAATCGACCCTACCTTTCTCGATGAGATCTGCGAATTGATCGAAGAAGTAAGAGGCGTCGTGTGGCCCGGGCGCCGCTTCTGGATGATATTGCACGCTGAAGATTGGCAACTCCTTGTGCCGCATTCCCTCCACGGTGCCGTCGTTTAAATTGATGTGCGTGACTTCCACACTGGGCGGCAGCGAGTCTGGATCGACAGCGAATCCATGATTTTGCGCAGTGATCGCCACTTTACCGCTGCCCAAATCTTTTACCGGCTGGTTCGCGCCGCGATGGCCAAACTTTAATTTGAATGTCGATCCGCCGAACGCGAAGCCGAGAATTTGATGGCCAAGACAGATCCCGAAGATTGGTTTCTTGCCCATCAAATCGTGCACTGCCTTGTGCGCATATGGCAATGCGGCTGGATCGCCGGGACCGTTGGAAAGAAAAATTCCGTCGGGATTCACCGCCAGCGCCTCGTTGGCGGTTGTCGATGCGGGGACAACAGTCACTCCGAAGCCTTTCTGGCGAAGCAGGCGCAGGATGTTTTGCTTGATGCCATAATCGTACGCCACAATCCGAAACTTGATTGGCGGAAGCGCGCGTTTGCTTCCGCCATTAGCCGCGGCAATCGACCACGGCGCGCTTAACTTGTCTTCCGGGTCCCATTGGTAGATTTCGGACGTGGACACTTCGCGCACGTAATCCATTCCGATTACGCCTTGGCCTTCGATCGCCCGCTGCGTAGCTTCCTCCAGCGAAATCTCTTCCGTTGTTAAACACGCTTTCATCGCGCCGCGCGTGCGCAAATGTCGGGTCAGCGCGCGCGTGTCGATTCCCTGGGCGCCGGGAATCTTCCATCTTCGCAAATATTCATCGAGCGACATTTCCGACCGCCAATTGCTCGGCACCTCGGTTAACTCTTCGATGATGAATCCACGCACGTGCGGCGAACGGCTTTCCTGGTCGAGCGAATTAATGCCGTAATTTCCGATTAAGGGATATGTCATCGCCACGATCTGCCCGCGATAGGAGGGATCGGTCAGCACCTCCTGATAACCGGTCATGGCGGTGTTGAAACAAATCTCGCCGACGCGTGTGCCGGTTGCGCCAAACGATTCGCCCTCGAAAAATCGACCGTCTTCCAGGACTAGGAGAGCGCGCATGTCACCGCGCACTGTCGATCTTAATACGCGAATTTCAAACGTCTGCTTCTAGGGAACGCAAAGCCGACACGTTCGGCAAGCAGTTGCTGCTGTGCTAACGCAGCGCGGCGGCTTCCTCGTGACGGCCTTCAAGTTCGAGCACCATCCGTTTGATGTGCTTGTAGTTCTGGTGTGATCGAAGGAACTGCAAACTCTCTTGCGAATCGCCCCATTGCATTACCTGGATCGTTTCCCGGCGAGCGCCCCACGAATTCATTTCGCGCTGGTTCGCCATATAGAGGTCGATAGTGTTGCGTCCGGCGAGCGCCCATCCGTAATCTTCCACGCGATACACTTGCCCGGTGGAAAGCAAACGGAAAACTGTGCCCGCCGGCCAGCGCGACCAGTCTGCCGCTGCGCTTCCGGGGACCAACCGCGTTGGAGCTGATGGTGTCGGTCTTCCCCGTCTCGTTCTGATTGTCGTCGTTGTTGTTCTCTCGGACAACGAGAATGGCTGAAGTTGCGGCGAATAAGAAGCGCGACGCACCTGCACATCGCTGCTTTCGTGCACTGGGATGGCCCGCGGAACTTCATACACCGGAATAGCGCGGGGTACAGCTTCGGCACGGTGAATTGGCGGACCGGCAGCATGCAATTCTCCTCCGAGCGCGTTGCGATTGCTGTATTCGCGGTGGTCGGATTCGGTGTGTGTGTAAGCAGTGGTGCGTACATGCTGAAAATCCGTTTTCGCCAGCGGCGGCTCATACGGCGGCAGAGCGCGCTGGGTGGTGCCGCACGCAGTAAGGAGAACAATTGCGATGAACGCTGCAAGAACAGCGAACGCAAGGAGGCGAAGCTTAGTATGACTCAAGGCGGATCGCGGGAGTTATTAACAGTTATTCACAAGCCTTGGCAAGCCTATTTTAAGATTTTTTTGGCCGGTTTCCCTGGGAGATTACTTTTCCTATCCGCGATATCCGCGTAGCTTGCGACTCACCTATGGTCGCAGAATTCGAAAATCAGGTTTCCCAAACTCTTGAGGAAATTAAATCGCAAGGCCTTTTCAAAACCGAGCGAGTGATCACAAGCCCGCAGGACGCTCACATTGCGATCACCGGCGGCAAATGCGTGCTGAACATGTGCGCGAACAATTATCTTGGTCTCGCCGATCATCGCGCGCTGGTCGCTGCCGCCAAAGAAGCGCTCGATACGCACGGTTTTGGCATGGCGAGCGTCCGTTTCATTTGCGGCACGCAGGACATTCACAAGGAACTCGAAGCCGCGCTCACGAAATTTCTCGGCACGGAGGAGACCATTCTTTATCCATCCTGCTTCGATGCCAACGGCGGACTTTTTGAGACGCTGCTTACCGACAAGGACGCAGTGATCAGCGACGAACTAAATCACGCCAGCATCATCGACGGCATTCGCCTCTGCAAAGCGCAACGGTTTCGTTACAAGCACAACGACATGGCCGATCTCGAAGCGCAATTGCGCACTGCGAAGGATGCGCGGTTCCGGTTGATTGCGACCGATGGCTGCTTCTCGATGGACGGAACGATCGCGAATCTGGCGGCGATTTGCGAGCTGGCAGAAAAATACAACGCGCTCACGATGATCGACGACGCGCACGCGACCGGATTTCTCGGTAAGACCGGGCGCGGCACGCACGAATATCGCGGTGTCATGGGCAAGATCGACATCATCACCGGCACCCTGGGCAAAGCGCTAGGTGGCGCGAGCGGCGGTTTCACAAGCGGTCGTAAGGAAATTGTCGATCTTTTGCGGCAACGCTCGCGTCCATATTTGTTTTCAAACACCATCGCGCCGCCGGTTGTCGCCGCGAGTCTGAAAGCGCTTGAACTGCTGAGCGCATCGACGGAATTGCGCGACATACTCGAAGAGAACACAAAATACTTTCGCGCGGCGCTGAGCGAGCGCGGTTTAACCATCAAGCCGGGCGTGCACCCGATCGTGCCGATCATGATTGGCGACGCCGCAAAATCGCAAAGATTCGCGGCGCGCATGCTGGAGAAAGGCGTTTACGTCATTGGCTTTTTCTACCCAGTGGTCCCGCACGGCACGGCGCGCGTTCGCACGCAAGTCTCCGCCGCGCATTCGCGCGAAGATTTGGAGTTTGCCGTCAACGCCTTTGCCGAAGTAAACGAAGAACTGAAAGCGCTGTAGCGGCAGCGGTGTCCGCGGCGCAATTAAACACTGCGGGCGACACGCCTGCCACTACAGGAAAAGTCATGCTTTACATGATCATCGAGCGTTTTAAAGAAGGCGCCGCGCCGGAAATTTATCGGCGTCTCCGCGAACAAGGGCGGATGATGCCTGCGGGCTTAGAATACGTTTCCAGCTGGATCGATATGGATTTCAAGATCTGCTGGCAGCTCATGCAAACAAAAGATTTTGCGCTGTTCGATCAATGGACGACCAATTGGCGAGACTTGATAGACTTTGAAGTCGTCCCGGTCCGCACTTCTGCGGAAGTGCGCGAAACGATGAATAAAAAACTGTAGGGGAAGCCGGTGGCTTGCCGTTGGGGCGCTAACAGCGTCTCCTACAGAGATTCGCGATTCACGGCCCGCTCAAATTGCAACTGTCTCGCAGCAAATCGGACCGCCATTATCGCGTTGCTACTGAAACGGTTTTCAAATCCAGCTGGAGCGCTTGTCCTTTTTGCCAAGAATCCGCTCCGGTATCGACCTTGAAGTCCGGAATGTCCGCCCGCGCGGCCTTTTTGGTCGCCGAGGGCGTATAAAGCTTATCGCGTTCAGCGATGATATTCGCTTTCGCCTGTCCATCGGCGGTGAAAGCCATCATCAGCTGCGGAATTCCCAGCGGCAATTTATCGCCGCGATCAACTTGCCAGGTGTGCCAGGTTTTCCCGTACGTGCCGATTAGCGCCTTTACCAAGTCTTTCTCCGCGGCATCGGGCATGTCGGGAGCGGTGAGCACGCCCGACTTCACTTCGTAGTTATGGCTGTGCCAGAGCTTCTTCTCTTCCGGGGACAGCGTTTCGAAAATTTTCGCGCTGACGATGTATTCGATCCCGATCAGACGCGCGCCCGGCTTGTTCGAATCGTAGATGACGCATTGCAAGACATCTTGCGGTTGCGGCGAACAATAATGTTCGGCAATGATCTGCCGGCTCATGTCGCCACTGTAAAAGTGGATGCCGCACACATGAGCGTGGATATCGCGTATCGGCGGAAAACTCGCGCTTTCGGCGCTTTTGGTTTTCTCCGGCGACTGCGCGAAGGCCGCTGCCGCGATGAACAGAGATGAGGTTAACACCTGTAGAATTTTCATATTAAGATTTGCTCCTTTTGTTTGAGTTGACCTGAGCGGCAAGCTTAAGGAATTCCGCCCGCTCCAGACAAGCCAAATCATCACATGCGGTGGAATCCATTGGTAGGACGATTGACCTTTAATCGCCCTGGGCGGTTCGGTGAACAGCCCCTACCACCTGGCCGGTGACAAGTCACTCTCTGAAAATATCAGATAAGCTGCACTCGATCGCTGCATCCGCATCCGGTGATTACGTCTGAATAAAGTGGCGCGCAGCGGCGGGTGTAGCAGATTATGGTGTGCACAAGATTGCTGCCAGCACTATCGATTGGGATGCGGTCCGCGGAGATTTCCCGATTCTCCGCGAGCGGGCGCACGGGCATCCCCTGATCTATCTCGATAGCGCCGCAACCTCGCAAAAACCGCGGGCAGTGATCGAGGCGCTCCGGAATTTTTATGAGCATGAGAACGCCAACGTGCATCGCGGGCTGCACACGCTGAGCACACGCGCGACGGAAGCTTACGAAAAAGCGCGAAGGCGTGTCGCGGAATACATCGGAGCAGCGAGTGCAGACGAGATCGTGTTCACGCGCGGAACGACCGAGAGCATCAATCTCGTCGCGCAAGCGTGGGGCGGAAAATTTATTCGTCAAGGTGATGTGATCCTGCTGACGGTGATGGAGCATCACAGCAACCTGGTGCCATGGCAGTTACTGGCGGAACGAACCGGGGCCCGGCTGCGTTTCGTCCCCGTTCTCGATGATGGGACTCTCGATCTTGATCAGCTTTCTTCGCTGCTCACGCCGGAGGTAAAGCTGTTTGCCTTCACGCACATTTCAAACTCTCTCGGCACAATTAATCCAGTCGCGAATCTCTGCGCGAAGGCGCACGCCGTGGGAGTGCTCGCGCTCGTGGACGCGGCGCAGAGCGTGGGACATTTGCCCATCAACGTGCGCGAGCTTGGCTGCGATTTCCTCGCATTTTCCGGGCACAAAATGTGTGGACCGACCGGCATCGGAGCCCTCTACGCGCGCGCGGAGATTCTTGATTCCATGCCGCCATACCATGGCGGCGGCGAAATGATCGTGAGCGTGACCCTGGAAAAAACCACGTTTAAGAAAGCGCCCCATCGGTTTGAGGCCGGCACGCCGAATGTCGCCGGCGCGATCGGCCTCGCGGCAGCGATTGATTACCTCGAGCAGATTGGACGCCCGGCAATTTTCGAGCACGACTCGCAACTTGCGCGCTATGCGGCCGAGCGTCTCACTGAATTGCCCGGCACGCGCGTTTTCGGGCCAACTGATGAGCGCGGCGCGCTTGTTGGATTTGTCATGGACGCGGCGCATCCGCACGATCTCACCACATTCGCCGATCAGTATGGCCTGGCCATGCGGGGCGGGCATCATTGCAACCAACCGCTGATGCGCCGGTTCGGTGTGTCGGGGACAACTCGCGCGAGCTTTTACTTTTATAACACGATGGAGGAAATCGATCGAATGATTGAAATTCTTCAGGCGGCGGTGCGTTTCTTTTCATGATCCCGGAAATCGAAGAGCTTTATCAGGAAGTGATCCTCGATCATTCGCGCCGGCCGCGGAATTTCGGCGAGCTGCCAGACGCTGCCGTTCTGGTGCATGGGGATAATCCAGCCTGCGGCGATGAAATTAATCTCGCCGTAAAATTCGACACCAGCGGAGGCTTGCAAGACATCAAATTCACCGGGCGCGGTTGCGCGATCAGCCAGGCGTCCGCGTCGTTGATGACGATGAAATTGAAGGGCAAGAGTCGCGAGGAAGTGCTGGAAATGCTCCATGCATTCCACGACTTGGTGACGAATGAGACGAACGAAGCGCCGAAAAAACTCGGCGATCTCCGTGTGATGAGAGGCGTGCGCAATTTTCCGCTGCGAGTCAAGTGCGCCATGCTTGCCTGGCGTGCAGTGGAGCAGGCCCTGGAGCAGGGGGTAGGCGAGGCCATTGTTTCCACCGAACCGGCGTAAATCGCGCCGCAAGGAGCGGCGGTCTCCAGTCCGCCGAACCAAGGGGCGGATTAGAAAACCGCCTATCATGTTTATTCGATGCGCCGTGCAAGTTCACTCTCATACAAAATATATTCTCCGCTACGCAGGCGTGCCCTTTCAGGATTCCTTCGGATGTAGCGCACACAGTTTGCAAGATGCTTTTCATCCCGAACCAACCGATCGAAATAATCCCGTTGCCACAGACTCCCGTCGCGGTCCAGCAGCGAGTTTATTTTCCGCGAAGTAAGCTTTTCCAACTGCGCAGCAGCTTTTCCAAAGCCCAGTCGGCATTTTGCACGACAACTGCATGCACGTGATTTGGCATCACTATAGACGAAATGATGACTACCCGTTTCCCGTCGAAGTAGCGAAGCGCTTGAGCCACGATTTCTGCGCAATCACGGCGCCTCAGAATGCAGGAGCCATGGCCAGTGTCGAGCCAGTGTTCCATCGCGCCTGAGAACCGTTCGTGATATTCGCGCTCGACGTCGGCGCTCCACGGTTGACGATGAACGCGCAACCATGCGTCACGCTCGGACTCCCATTGCGTGCGCAGGTGGTGAGGCAGAGCGTCGGCAAGTCGAAACGTAACGAAATAAACCGCGCCTTTTTGTTGCCAATGTGGCAAGCGGTTCGCAGTGAAACGAATCTCCCCGTACGGATTGAAAAACCACAGTGCGGCCACGGCAGGGTAAGCGTATCAGACGCGGCTTAAGAGACTCGAGAAACTTCGAGTTGTCTCTCAAGGAGGGCGGTCTCCAGGGCTCCTCTTTTGTCGGCGGACTAGAGACCGCCGCTCCTCGTGTTTACTGTTCTTCAATGCAACTGGAAGCCAGTCGAGTTCTTCAGCGATTGAAACCGCTGTTTCGAGAAAATTTCGAGAAGTTCGGCGAGTTGGGCGCGGCGGTATCGGTCTGGCAAAACGGAAAACCGATTGTTGATCTTTGCGGCGGCTTTCGAGATCGGCGTCGTGAAAAATCGTGGGCAGCTGACACGCTCGTCTTGGTCTGGTCGGCGACGAAAGGGATCGGCAGCGCGTGTCTTCTTCATGCATTGCAGGAACACAAGATCGAGATCAGCCAACGCGTCGCGGAGTTCTGGCCGGAGTTTGCCCAAGCTGGCAAGGAGAAAATCACGCTGGCGCAATTGCTTTCGCATCAGGCAGGCCTTTGCGCTCTGGATCGGCGGGTGGATGTGCTCGATTACGAAGCTGTGATTCGAGCGCTGGAGGCGCAAAAGCCACTGTGGCCGCCCGGGACCGCGCACGGTTACCACGCGCGCACATTCGGTTTTCTTCTCGAAGAACTTGTGCGCCGAATCGCCGGGAAAACGTTATCGGATTATTGGCAGCAAAATTTTGCCCGACCACTCGATCTCGATTTCTGGGTCGGTCTGCCAGAAAAGGAAAATCCGCGCGTGGCCACGATCTACGCTGCAAAGCCCGGCAAACCTCCGGAGTCGAAAAACCGCCAGTCCGGCTCGGACTTTTATCTCGATCTTGTTACGCCCGGCACTTTGGCGCGCAAGACGTTTACGTCACCGTACGGCCTGCACGTCATCAGCAGGATGAACAGTCCTGCGATCCGTGCGCAGCCAATCGTTTCCTTCGGCGGAATTGGAAGCGCCGTCGCGCTGGCAAAATTTTATTCCATGCTCGCGAACGGCGGAAAATTCGATGGCCAGACTTTTTTCTCGGAAAAAGCAATCGCATGGATGACTACCAAGCTGGCCGATGGTACGGACCGCGTCCTTCAAATGCCAACAGCGTTTTCAGCCGGCTTTATGAAAGATTCGCAAAGCGCAGCGCGAAGAATATTCGGCACATCGTCGAGGGCCTTCGGCCATCCTGGCGCAGGCGGGAGCCATGCCTTTACCGACCCGGAAAACAAAATCGCGTTTGCTTACGTGATGAACCAAATGGAGCAATCGCTGCTGCCCACCGAAAAAGCGTTGCGGCTGGTGGACACCATTTACGGTAGGGGCGATTGACCCCAATCGCCTGCACTACCAACCTTCCCTACCCATTCGCCGATTATCGTGATTGAAATTTTTCGAAGGTGCACTGCGCGCCGATGTTCGAAAAGGAAAATGCCCTGCCACGTTCCGAGTTGCATTCTTCCATCGACAATTGGCACCGTTTCGCTGGTGCGGGTTAAGACCATTCGGATGTGTGATGGCATGTCGTCGCTGCCTTCGGAGCCGTGGCTGAAGTAATCGGCATCTTCCGGAACGAGGCGGTCAAGGAACTCCTCGAGATCGCGTCGCGCCGTCGGATCGGCGTTCTCCATGATGGTCACGCTGCAGCTAGTATGCTGCACGAACACCGTCACTGTCCCATTGCGGACGCCGCATTCATCGATCTTGGCTTGGATACCGTCGGTGATTTCGTACAACCCCTTACCGTTCGTGCGAATTTCGAGTTTTTCGTGATGAATGTGCATGGATTGCAGCGCGAAAATAACACCGCGCGAAACAATAGTCGCGCGTTGATCTTTCCACCGGCGGTGGCCTAGTAACCTCAATGCAATGCGATCTCGAGCGGGTGCTGTTTGAGGAGCCGGCGATCCACCGGCGGTTCGATGAACTGGCTGCGCAGATTTCAAACGACTATCGGAACCACGAGGTGACCGTGATCGCAGTCTTAAACGGTAGTCTGATGTTCATGTCGGACCTGCTGCGGCGAATTCCCCTCCCGTTGAAATTGAATTGCGTGAGCGTGGTCAATTATCACGGAAAAGCGCAAACGAGCGGCGAAGTGATTTTCAAACAGGTCGCGCTGCCGGATGTGATCGGTCGAGATATATTGATCCTGGATGACATTCTGGACAGTGGCCACACGCTCGCAGCCATTCGCGACAAATTAGAAGCGGCTAAGCCGCGGAGCATCCCGCTCTGCGTCTTGCTGAGTAAAAAGAAACCGCGCGCCCGCCATGTTGATGCGGATTATGTGGGGTTCGAGATTGAGGACGAATTCATCGTGGGGTATGGGCTCGATTTCATGGAACGCTATCGCAACTTGCCATGTATCGGTGTGCTGCGGAAAGAACTGGTCGCTTAACCGAGCAGATGAAAATTCGGGTGCAGTTTTACGCGCAACTGTGCGATCTAACCGGAATCCGGGAGTTCGATGTCAGTCTTCCGGAAGGCGCGACAATTCGCGACTTGTTGGAACTAATTTATTCGCAACGGCCTGCCTTGCGCGCGCACGACAAAAGTATTTTAATCGGCAGCGGCGTGGAATTTGTCGATCGCGCCTACAAGCTGAAGTCAGGCGAGGAAATTTCCATCATGCCGCCTGTGCAGGGCGGATAAATCTATCCGCCAAATATCGCCAATGACGCCAAAGAAAGAATATCAAGCCTTCGCCGCCTCGGATTCCATTCGTGTCGATCCGTGTTCATTCGTGGTTTTCGGTTAGTCGCGGAGATTTTTGAAATATGTGGCGATGCCGAAATCGCGACTCCGTACAAACTGAATCACGGCTTGCAGTTCATCTTTCTTCTTTCCGGTGACGCGAATTTGTCGATCTTGCAATTGGCTTTGGACTTTGAAACCCTGCGACTTGATCGCCTGAATGATCTCTTTGGCTTTGTTTCCCTCGAGGCCCTGGCGAATTTTCAACTCCTGCCGGGCGTGGCCGACAGATGAGATGGCGGGCTCGTCCTGTTCGATGTTGCGCAGGTCCACTCCGCGCTTGGAAAGCTTTCCGACGAGAATCTCGCGTAATCCACGGAGGTGCGCCGCGTCCTGAGCAGTAAGGATGATTTTGTCTTTCTCAGGGAGAATTTCGGCCGTTACGCCTTTAAAATCGAACCGCGTAGCCAACTCCTTGCGCGCCTGATTGATCGCGTTGTCGAGCTCTTGTTTGTCCACTTCCGAAACAATGTCGAACGAAGGCATTGCAGAATTTTCGATTTTCGATGTTTAATTTTGGATTTGCAAACAAGATGCTGATAGCAGGTCGGAACCTTCTCACGGATTAGTTTCCACGATTTTGATGTTCCCTGCCGTGGTGTGAATCCTTAGTGCGGCCTTGCCTCCGCCATGGATTGACGTGTCGGTCCTCGTGGTCTCTTCGGTTCCGCGCTCGGCTGATTTCTCGAAATCATTCTCAATTTTTCCGTCGCCAGTTTCAGCAATCAGATGAAAAGCAGCGTCGCTCGGAAGCACAGCCCACGCATTCCCAAGTGCGATATTTGCCTGAATCGAAAATTTTCTCGGCTCCCACCAATCATGAGCCAGGGTCAACGTGCCGCGATCTAAAGTGAATTCGACATTGCTAAAGCAGTTGTGAGCAAACACCGTCCCATTTCGTAACCTGGCTCGTACCGTTTCGCCGCTCATTCCGTCCACCAGAACTTCCCCGTCGCGTAATTGCAATCGCGATAGATTGGCCGTTGTTGGAACAACGATGGTGTAATCCACCGTACCGGAGCGATCAGAAAAGTCCCATCGTTGTTTTTTCGGGATGCTCGTCTCGATTGAGGCGGAGCCTTCCTGGACAGAGACATTAACGGCGATCTGTTTCAACCGCTCGCGGGTGTATGCTTTCTTGATAGCTTCCACCCGCATCTCGTTGATGTTTGAACCGTAAACAAAGACCGCGCCATCCTCATTGGTGACTGTGATGTTGGCCGTCGGTTCAATCGCATAGACTTGCTCGAATGCTTCCTCCAGGGTGCGCTCCGTCGCGGATCCGCATCCGGCAAGCGCCAGCAATAATATAGCCAATGCGAGCCGAATGCCTTGCCGGTAACTAATTGCCGATCGCACGCACAAACTCCATCACTGCATGTGCGTTGGTGATCAAGGGAAGAAATGCCGTGAGCGTAAGAACTGCCCAAAGCGCTGCTTCACCCCAGAACTCGTAGCGCGCTTCATTTTTGAAATACTCGCCTGTGATATTCCAAAACGATCGCGCGCAGTTGCGCACATAACGACGACTCGACTCCTCGAATGTGAGGGGATGGTAATTGTAGTCTGTGGCCGGCCAGCCTGTCCGTCGCCTCATCGCGTGTTCGCAGGAATCGCGGCGCACAGGACTGATGAATATTGAGAATGTTGGTTTCATGATTGTTGTTTCTCATGAGATGCGCTGCACTTCGGCGTTGGATTCAAAAATGTGGCGCAGGTTTCTAACTTGCGTGGCAAGAAGAGAGGGCGAGTTACAAACCATCATGGGGTTTGCCCACGCGTGTCGCTTCTCATAATATCAGTCGGAGAAATTGTGCGGAAGCTGTCTCGATCTTGGTGGCAGGGTCTGTTTGTTATCGCGGCCGTCGCAGCCGCAAGCGTTCTCACGTTGATTTCGCTCTACGGCTTCCGGCGCGAAGCCATATCCCCGGAGAATCGTCCCATTCAGTCACGAATCGCTGGTTATGTGAGTTCGAATGCCTGCGGCGCATGTCATCCTGGTAATTATGCGAGCTGGCACGCGTCGTTTCATCGCACGATGACGCAGGTGGCGACGCCCGCGAGTCTGCCGCCCGAGATGGACAAATTGGAGCTTGCGTTCAATGGCCGCGAATACAAGGCGGAGCGGCGCGGCGACAAGTTTTTTGTCCGCACGCGAGCGGAAGGCAGCGGCAACTATGGCGAACCGCAACAGGTCGTCCTCGTGACAGGTTCCCATACGTTACAAGTCCCATGGCTGGAGACAGGCGAGGGCCGCACTCTGCAGCAATTTCCATTCGGTTACATCGTCGCTGAGAAAATGTGGGCGCCAATGAGCCAGACCTTCCTGCTTCCGCCAAACGTGAAGGAATATTATTATGTGGGAGCGTGGAATGGCGCGTGCATGGATTGCCATGTCACGCAGGGGCAATCACGGTTTGTCGCCGACAACAAGTGGGATTCGCAGGTGGCCGAGTTCGGGATCGCGTGCGAAGCCTGCCACAGTGAAGGGCGCGAACACATTGAGCGCAATCGTAATCCGATTCGCCGTTTCAAAATTCATCTCACAACAAAGTCGGATCCGACCGTGACCAATCCTGCAAGTTTGAAAGGTCCGGAATCCGGGCTCGCCTGCGGTCAATGTCACAGCGTGTGGGCTTTTAACGACATGACGGACAAGATCGATTTCAATCGCCATGGCGCCGCTTTCCGTCCTGGCGCTCGCAACCTTGCCCAGCGTTTTGTGGTTCAACCAAACGCGCCGGATCATCGTGAACAGAAAGATTTCATTCACCGCACCGAGCCGGATTTTTTTCACAATCGATTCTGGGGCGATGGGATGATTCGCGTGACCGGGCGCGAATTTAACGGGGTGCAGGGGTCGCCTTGTTTTCGCGGAGGCGAATTCTCCTGCATTTCCTGCCACGAAATGCATCTTGATTCTCCGGGTCAGGCCGATGTGAAGACGTGGGCCCGCACGGGGCAGCTAAAACCGAAAATGGATTCGGACGCTGCCTGTTTGCAGTGTCACAAAGATTTGAGCGCAAGACTCGTTGCGCATACGCATCATAGCGCGGACTCGTCCGGCAGCCGTTGTTACAATTGCCATATGCCGCGCACCACGTTCGGATTGCTTCACGCGATGCGCAGCCATCAGGTCTCCTCGCCAACCGTGCAGGAAAGCCTCGCCTATGGGCGGCCGAATGCCTGCAACCTTTGTCATCTTGATCAAACCCTTGCCTGGGCTGCGCAGAATCTGCACGCGTGGTATAACCAACCCATGCCAGAACTTTCTCAGGACGATCGCACCATCGCAGCCGCTGTGCAGTGGATCCTAAAAGGTGATGCTGGACAGCGCGTGCTCATCGCCTGGGGCATGGGCTGGGAGAGCGCACAAAAAACCGCCGGGCGCGACTGGCTTTATCCTTACCTCATCTACACCATGACCGATACTTATGCCGCGGTGCGTTTTGATGCATGGAAATCGCTTCAAACGCTGCCCGGCTTTTCTGATTTCCGCTTCAACTTTACTGCCCCTGAGTCTTCGCTCAGCGAATCGGCCAAGCGCGCTTATGAAAAATGGCTGCGTGAAGTGCGCAAAGTGAATGCAGTTTATCGATCAGAGACCGCAATCGATTCGGACGGCCGTTTCCAGCAAGATGTTTTCCAGCGATTGCGGAGCGAGCGCGACGAAAAACCGATTTTTCTTGCGGAATGAGGCGTCCATCCAAACGTGCGCTGGGGTGGTATGTCGATGTTGGGAACGAAACGCGGCGACTCATGTTTACGCTCGCTCACGCACACGGAACACTGCTCGCGCTCGTGAATATCGTCGTTGGCTTGACGGTGCGAATATTGGACCGCTTCGCGCTTAGGTCATCGGTTTCTTTCGCATTAATTTGGGCCGCGATCCTGCTACCGGGGGGATTTTTTCTAGGCGGAATTGTCATCTATGATGGTGACCCAGGATTGGGCGTTTGGCTGGTGCCCGTTGGCGCGGCATTATTGTTCTACAGCATCACACGAATCGCGATCGATTTGTCCAGACGTAAATGAAGAGCGCCGCAGTCCGGGCAACCAAAACCTACACCCAGAGCGTGCGATCGAAGGTGCGATATTGAATCGCTTCGCTAACGTGCTCGGGTGAGATGTCGCCGGACCCGGACGAAGCGGGCAGCTCCTTCAACCGAACATCACAGGCAGCGACCAACTCACACAAAAATTAGAAGGAACTGGGCGACCCAGCTGATTGCTTGCAATCGGCTGCCCTTCGGGCGCGAAGCGGGTCGATCTTTATACCCAAAGCGTGCGATCGAAGGTGCGGTATTGGATCGCTTCACTCACGTGCTGTATCGTTCGCTCGCTTGCTTCCATAGGATGCAGCCGGTCTCAAACTCGGATTCAACATTCCCGCAAAATCGGATTCCGCAAAGTCCGAACAATAAACTCGGCGAGAATGCTAGCTTATCTGGGCGAAGGCTCGGGCGAAGACTCCGGCTCGGGCGAAGACTCCAGCTCGGGCACGGATTCAGATTCTGGCGGGGGTTCAAGTCCGATCTCTTTGTGAAAAGCCTGATAAGCCTGCTGCTCCGCTTTGCTCCATGGACCTTCTTGATCGACAAACCAATGCTTCGCTATGTCCGCCTGGCCGATCTTCGTCTTCGCGCAGCGGTGATCGATCACTTGATAATAGCGGTTGCCAACTTTCTCGTCTCGATCTTTCACCCACATGCCGGCTTGATTGACGACGTCGGCGACCTCCTCCGAGTTGTCGGGTAACAATGCCGCCGCTTTCATCGCCAGCGCGCCGGCGATGAGTCGATAGTGAAAACGAATATCGGGAGTGATCTTGTTCGTGTTCAATCGCTGAATCTCCTTGGCTGAAGCTTTCAGGACTGCCGGCACGCTTTTCATCTTTGGATTTCCGTTCTCGTCGTACGACGCATTTCCTTCTTTGTCGTAGGCAATAGTCTGGTAGGCGCCGCTACGCCGCTCCTTCGCCAAGTCCGGCATTTCGAACTCGCCACTTTCCGCATATGCGTCCGGCGCGCCTTCGGTCCCCATTAGTTGCATTCCATCGTAGCGCGCAAGCCATGCCGCGGTGAACCATGCGTGCGCGCGCTCCGTCTTCGAAAGCTTTTCGTTCGCTCCGTCTTTCAATGCCTTCACATACTTTTCCAGGACCTTGTCGTACGGCGGCGACAAATATTGTTTGGCGTCGGCGTATCGATCGTCTCGAACGAGGCGTCGTCCGAGCAGATATCGCAGCTTCTTATTATAATCTTCGCCTTCCTTCGGTGGTTCGGTTTTCGGCAATGCATCGACGTATTGTTTCAATTCATTCGTCGTCAGGACGCGCTCCGCAACAAAAGCAGCATCTTCCCAAAGCTGGCCCTTGAACAAAACATCGAGTGCTTGAACAAAGTCTCCGCGCGCAAGGCGAAGTCCGCCGAGGTCGCCGCTCGCGCTTGACGCGAAGCCCCAATATTCGCCCTTGGCGGACAAATCTTCGGTCGCCCATTCCTCGCCTTCACGAGAGTTGTAGGCCGGTGATGTTTTCATTATCTCAACGGCTCGAGACATCGTGTTCGTGGCGTCGGCGAATTTTCCGGCGCGGAGTTGCAGCTTGGCCTTCAACCAAAGCGCAGCTGCGCTGTCACCTTTGCTTAGCTCCAGCCAATGCGCCGCGCCTTTGTAATCTCCCTCGTTATAAGAAATCCAACCGAGATACTCCGCGTCGTCGATCCGGCTCAAATTCGCTTCCTGAATGATGTTGAACCAGCGTGCAGAACGGTTTACCCCCGCCTTCTTCAAACCTTCGGTGTAATAATAATCCGGCGAAACCGCTGTCGCCAAGATGTGCACCGTCACCAGTCGCCTAAGCAATGGGTCCTGCGCGGCCACTTTCAATTTCGCCGTCTCCCTCTGCTCTTCCTTGCGCTTTTGCTCGTCAGTCCACTTTTCTCTCTCTTCCGGCTCCGGGCCGTAATTCAATAAACCGCTGGCCGGTTCGCGATCGGGGATGACCGCCTTGAGCGAGACGACCGCACTCGCGTCACCCAGCGCAAGTTGATTCATAAACAGTGATGCCGCTCTCTCAGGATGATCTTGTTTCCACTCGGCTCGTCCCTCCCAACCGTAACTCTCCGCCGCCAGGCCTAACGAATCGGCAAATCCGGCTTTGGCGAGCTCGCGGGTGCGCTGAAACCATTGCGTCGCCGTTGGGAAATCTTTTTCCTTAAGCGAAACTTTGCCCAACATGAACGCCGCCCAAACCGTCCGATAACGTCGATCTTGCTCCGGTTGCTTGAGCAAATTTTCCCACGCTGCTCGTGCTTCGGCCCACTGTTGCTTCAAATACGCGGCTGCGCCTTTGTGGTAGGCCGCAAATTCGGAATCAAACTCGGTGGGCAGCGGCGTCGGCGTCCCGCTCGCAGTGGCATCGAGCGCAGCGCGAGCTTGTTTGTGCTGTTCTTTCGCTTTTGCTGGGTCGGCTGGCTTGATCCGTGCCTCCTGCACCGCCGAATCAAAATCTTTGAGATCGGTTTCTGTTGTGTTGTCGGAGGTTTTCTTAGTCCGCTCCTCCGGTTCTTCCTCCTCGTTTTTTTGGGCCGCTTCTTTTGAGACGACCAATTTTTCGGGAGGATGAAAATCGCGAGAAATTCGGCGCACTTCGAGGCCCCAGTAAAATTCCGGTGAGCCCTGTACATTCTTGCCGCCGTCGTCTAAATAAATGTATGGCCCAAAGTACCCAGTGGCGTGCAACCCGCCCACGAGGCAGAGCGCCGTCCCAACGGTCGCCAACAATTTAACGAAGCGACTCATTTGTTCGTCGAGAGTTCAGTTTCGAGAGTAGTGGTTTGATCGAAACGAAGCCAACCTATTTTCCGCGTCGCGCCCGGCGGCAATCGCAGTCCGTGCGATGCGGTCACCTTAAAAATTGCGCGACCATTTTCCGATTTCACATTCCAACCAGCCAACGCATCCGACGCGGTTAATCCTGCGCCATTCCAGGTTGCGGTCACGTTCGCGTTGAGTTGCTCATCCGCCTCACCCGCATTGAAGATCGACAAATCGATCGGGTTCTCGCCCTCCTGCAAAATATTCAGCTTGTGTTTGGGGAGACGGCCCGACATAACCGCCGACAATGTTGGCCAGCGCCAGTTG
>QHPD01000061.1 GCA_003218975.1 Verrucomicrobiota bacterium | reverse complement strand
TATGGGGTCGCGCGTATGTAGATGGTTCAAACAAGACTGTCGCTGGTTGGGCTGCAGGCGACGAATGGCTCGCGGAAATTGTCGGACAGTTTCACAAGGTCGGGATTCCAGTCGTGTACGAGGATACGCCCGCACTTTTTCCCGACGCGTATCCGATGACCGATTGTGCTCTCTATTATGGTTGGTACGCAGGCAGCGTGACGGGCCCATTCGCGCGTCCGGATTTTCACTTGGTGCCGGGAGCGATCGCGGTCCACATCTATTCGTTTAGCGCGAGTACGTTGCGCGATTCGAACACAAACTGGGTTGCATCGCTTGTTTCCAAAGGCGCAGCCGCAAGTCTGGGAAACGTTTACGAACCGTATCTCCAACTCACTTCGCGTCTCGATACGTTCAACGACCGGCTGCTGCACGGCTTCACCTTTGCCGAGAGCGCCTATATGGCGACTCCGGCGCTCTCGTGGATGTCGGTGATGGTTGGTGATCCGCTTTACCGGCCTTACGCATCGCGGCTGCAAATCGATATGCAAGGTCAGTCCGCAAAAAATGCGAGCGACTGGCAAATGTATCGCGAGTTCGCGGTAAAGAACCGCACTTGCTACACAAAGCCCGACGACATCGTGCGCGTGGTCTTGGAAGAATCAGACGCATGGCTCAAACTAAACAAGCCAAAGCGCGCTCTCGACCTTGTACGTGCGACGCTGCGAAATTCTCCCGACATGTCTGCTGCGCCGCTATTGAAGAACCTCGAAGGCAAAGCAACCAGCCAAGCGTCAGTTACGCCGACGCCCACTAAACCCTAGCCGCGGATCCTGTGCGCAGTATGCTCAGTCTACTCGCGAATACTCTCAGAAGTAGCTGCAGCGCTTTGTTAGATGGTTACTTAGTGTGACTGACTAGTAGGATGCGACCATCTTGCTTAGGAATTTCTGCGATCGCTACGCCGCCTTTCATCCGTCCGGGAAGTGAACCTGTGACAGTCCAAACACCGTCGCGTAGCGTCGCGTGATATGGCTTTTCTCCCGCAATTACTGCTGCGCCATAAATCGGCTCCCAGACGGCAAGGGCGATTTTGATGGCGGTCGCGGAATCGGGAGCATAACCAGCTGGCGCAATGTATGTAGCTTCGGATCGCGTGCAGACGCGAGGGTGATGCTACATACAGGCAGAGCAAGACATCGAAGCGCGCTTTGGATCCGTGTCATTCGTGTTATTCGCGGTTAAAAATCTCAGCGAATGATTCCGCGCTCGCTTTGTTCGATGAACTGGATGATCTCGGAGATCTCTTCCGTCTGGGGTAATTCCTTCTGCATTGCTTCGATTGCCTGGCGGGTGTTGTACTTCGAGCGGTAAATCAGGCGAAACGCTTCTTTGATCAGCTTCACGCTCTCGGGTGGAAAATTTTTGCGTTCTAAGCCCACCAAGTTAATTCCGCGAATTTCCGCCGGGTTGCCATCGGCGATCATGAATGGCGGGACGTCCTGCACAATTTTTGAGCAGCCGCCGGTGATGGCGAACCGTCCAATCCGACAAAACTGATGCACGGCGGCTGTAAGCGAGAAAATTTCCGCGGTTGCCGACCCGCGTTTTGCCTTCGCTCGTCGTGCTGCGGTGTGCGGTTGCGAATTCGCGAAACGTGTTTCCATCGCCGATTTCCAGATACGTCGGTTCGCCGCCATATTTTAAATCCTGGGTCTGCTGGCCGATGGAGCAATACGCGTAGAATCTGTTTTTGGCCCCGGCCTTCATCGGTCCGCAGAGCGTGACATGATGTTGGAGCCAGCAGTTTGGGCCGAGTATCACATCGGGTCCGATTACGCAATACGGCCCGACAATTGTTCCCGCACCGATTTCGGCTCCGCGATCGACAATCGCCGTTGGGTGAATCTGCACGTCGCTCATTTATCGAGAAACGTGAACATCAATTCACCCTCAGAGACGACGGTGTCGTTCACTACGCAATAGCATTTCGCTTTCGCAAGGCGTTCACCGCGCGATTTCGTGAGCTCGGCGTGGATAAAAATGGTATCTCCCGGCAAGACTGGTTTGCGAAATTTCACCCCGTCGGCGCTCATGAAATAGCCAATGCGGCTCGTGCTCTTTGCCAGTTTGAATAAGAGAATGCTGGCCACCTGCGCCATTGCTTCGACCTGCATCACGCCCGGCATGACCGGGTGACCCGGGAAATGTCCTTGAAAGAACGGCTCGTTAATCGTGACCGTTTTGACGCCGACACATTTGGTTTCAGTTTCGAAGCTGATAATGCGATCCACCATAAGAAATGGGAAACGATGCGGTAAAATTTGCATCACTTCGTCGATATCAAGGCCCCCGTCGCCGCTTGGAATCGCTCGCGTCACTGCCACGGCACTTCGTCGCTTCTGCTCGCGGGCGACGGCTCGAGCCAGATCCGCATTCGCGGCATGACCCGGCTTAATTGCCACCACATGTCCGCGAACGCGCCGCCCAACCAGCGCGAGGTCGCCGATGATGTCGAGAATTTTGTGACGCACGAATTCGTCCGCGAACCGTAAGGGTTCTTTGCTTAACACTGCCTCGCCGCGCACGACGATCGCGTTTTCAAGACTGCCGCCCTTGATCAGATTTTTATCCATGAGCGGCTTAACATCTTCGTAATAAACGAATGTCCGCGCCGGGGCGATCTCGCGTTCGAAAATTGCCGGCGTAAGCTCCAGTGACAAAAACTGCGTGAATTGATTATTTGGTCCGGTCTGCGTGCACGAGATGCGAAATTTGTCGTCCGGCAACAAAACGAGCAGCGCACCCGTTTTAGATCCCACGTGTATCGTTTCACGCACGTCGAAGAATTTTCTCGGCTCCTCCTGCGCGGTCACACCGACTTTTCTGATGAGATCGACGTAGGGCTGCGCGCTTCCGTCTCCGATAGGCGGTTCATTTGCGTCCATTTCCACGATGGCGTTGTCCACGCCCATCGCCCAGAGCGCGGCCAGCACGTGCTCGACTGTGTGTACGCGAACCGGGCCTTCTCCGATGGTCGTGGCGCGCTCAACTGTTTTTAGATTTTCGATCTTTGCGTCGATGGTTGGCTCATCCTGCAGATCTTTGCGCCTGAACTTGATTCCGTGATCCACCGGCGCGGGGTGAAGTTTCAGCGTGACCTTTTCGCCTGTGTGCAGCGCAGTGCCGCTAAAACCGCTGGTCTTGCCGAGGGTATGCTGAAGCTCGGGAGAGGCAGGCATAAGCCTTTAAGTAACAGAGATTTTGTCGTGTGGCCAGACGTTGTCGGTCGCTTGGATTAAGCGCCATTCATTTCAATTCGAGCTCGCCGCAATCGAAAGCCATCATCTTGTCCACATTTGAGACCCGAAATTGATGGACGACCGCGCCATTATCCTGCCAAATATTGACGGATCGATCGCTGTTTTTCGTTATCAAGACGCGCACTAAATTCGGTGTCTCACTCACGGTGAGCAATGGCAGGTCATCCATCGTTTTCAAATAGCTTCCGTCGCTATCGAATCCCACGCCAAGATCGACAATCGATTGTTTGTCGTTGGCTAACGGATTCGGCATGAGTTTCACTTTTGCACTGGCAGTCGCGTTGTTCTCACGGGTCAGAGTTGCGGACTGGCTGAGCTCCTCAACTTTCAAGTGGCCGACGAGATAACCACGTGCGCGATATTTTCCCGGCGGCAAATCTTCGCCACTCTCATTCTTTCCGTCCCATTGGGTCACGAGAGCATCTGGGCCGATTGCGAATTCGCTCAGTTCGGCTTCCTGATGCAGAACGCGCACGAGTTCGCCGTTCTTATCGTAAATACCAAGACTGATCGTTCCCTCAAGCGGCGGCGGGATGAAACTGATGCGGACACTTCTCGTAGGGGAGGCTGAGGGCGTTTGCTCTGGATTGGGCAGAGGGGTGACAGATTCGTCCGGCCATATCGAAGAAGCAGGAGATTCTTCCGGCATCGCGGAAGGAGTTGGCGTCGGCGATTCCTGTGCAGCAGCGATTGCGGCCGTGACGATACATACCGCTATAATCCGCAGCCCGCAGTCTGTACTTCGCGATTCAAACATAATAACGCCAGTTTAGGTTTGGAAACAGATTGTCACGCCATTCGCATTTTCGAAGGAATTCGTCATCGAGATCGTTTGCAACCAACTGGTCGTGCAATCGATTGAACCGGGCAAGATGATCGCTGGTGCGCTTGGTTGCGTATTCACGCGCGGTCCCGGTTTTCATTAAAAACGCCCAGTCACTTGATTGGGCAAGCAAAAGTTCGCGGGCCAGTTGTTTCAAAACACGGTCGGTGAATTGTAGGGCAGACGCTCCGCCTCCCGGTGTCTCGTTTGGCAACCGAGGCGGTTGCCCTACGACATTAGAAACATATTGCGCCAACTCAGTCATCTTTCGCGCCGCCGCGTGTAAATGCGGATAAATCCAGGCGTTGCTTTGATTCAACCAGACTTCAAAGTAGCCGTTCTCGCCCCATGTCGATGTCGCCGGCTCGATGATTTGTTGTGTGGGATGCGCCGCCAAGTATTGGCTCGGGGTTGTGAGAGAGAACTCTCGTTCATTAGCCGTTTTGCGGATGAACATTTCCAGGAAGCGCGGTCCTTCAAACCACCAGTGTCCGAACAGTTCGGCATCGAATGGGATCACCACGATTGGATCAAATCCTGCCACACTGACTTCGCGGATTTGGCGTCGTCGTTGCTCGATAAAATGAGCCGCTTGGATCTCCGTGACTTTTTCCGCTGCGACTGGATCGTAAAACTCTTTTTCTTCACCGCGTCCGGTGATGCGGTGATATTTCACACCGGAGAATTTTCTGGCTCCGCGTGCGATAGGTCCGAGATGCTCCATGGAAAGATCGAACCCCGCGTCGCGATAAAATTCGCGATACGCGGTATCGCCAGGATAACCGCCCTGTGCGCTCCAAACTTGTCGGCTCGAGTCACAATCGCGTGCAAAGGCGGCCGGTCCCGCGCGCGTGTAAGAGGGCGCGTAAATCGACCGGGCCGGCCGCGGTTGTCCAAACAAGAGGCCGTGCGCGTCCAGAACAAACCAGCGGATGTTTGCTTCCTGCAAAGTGGACTCCAAGCCAGGCGCGTAAGCGCATTCCGGCAGCCAAAACCCGGCAGCCTCTGCCCCGAAGAGATCGACATAGATATCGCGTCCGATCAAAATCTGGGCGCGTGCGGCTTCACGTGATTGTTGAAGGAGCACCGGAAGCAAACCGTGCGTGGCGGCGGAGGCGATAATTTCAAGCGCGCCGGTTTCTCGCAGCCGGCGAAAAGCGGCGAGCAGATCACATTTGCATTCATCGACAAAGAAACGCCCGCTCTCCAAAAATAGATCGTAATAGAAGTCGGCCAGCTCCCGGAGCTTTGGATGTGTGCGATTGCGTCTTTGCTCGCGCTTCACCAGATCGATTAGAAGATCGACATGTCGCACGTAACGCTCGCGCAAAAGCTGATCTCCGAGCATGGCGCAGAGCGTCGGCGTGATCGACATGGTAAGCTTGAACGGCACGCGGTCGTTTACCAATCGCTGCATCATTTGCAGCAGCGGGATGTAAGTCTCGGTGATCGCTTCGAAGAGCCAGTCTTCTTCAAGGAAATGCTCGTGCTCCGGATGGCGGACAAACGGAAGATGCGCGTGGAGAATGAGCGCGAGGTAACCCACACCTCAAACCGGAAACCGGAAAGCGGAAACCGGAAAGTAAAAAATAACTGATTTGGCGGATTTCTGTCCAGTTCCCGCAATCCGGGATCGTTAGAGCGTGCGGCAAAAATCCTGGAAACGGTCCAGACCTTTTTTGATTACGTCGATACTTGTGGCGTAGCTCAGCCGGATTGTGCGATCGTCTCCGAAGGCGGCTCCAGGAACAACCGCGACATTCGCTTTGCTGAGCAAACGATCGGCAAAATTTTGTGAAGTCAGCCCGAGTTGACTGACATTGACCAGCACATAAAACGCGCCCCGCGGTTTCACCGCGGTCACGTTCGGAATTTTCGAGATGCGATCGACCATATAATTGCGCCGCATATCGAACTCTTCGCGCATATCGATGAGCGGCTGCTGATCGCCCTTCAAGGCTGCGAGTGCGCCATATTGCGAGAAGGAGGATGGATTGGATGTGGTATGGCTTTGGATGGAATCGACTGCCTTCGCCACCGCTTCCGGCGCAGCGAGATAACCAAGGCGCCAACCGGTCATGGCGTAGGATTTGCTGAAGCCGTTGATCGTAATCGTGAGATCGTACGCAGCCTTGGAAAGCGACGCGATGCTCACGTGCTTTGCGTCGTCATAGACAAGTTTGTCGTAAATTTCGTCCGATAAAATGTAAATGTCTTCCTCGGCAGCAACATCAACAATCGCCTGCAATTCTTCGCGCGTATAGACCGAGCCGGTCGGATTGCCGGGGCTGTTCATGATCAGCATCTTGGTGCGCGGCGTCATCGCGTTTTCGAAATCTTCCGAGCGCATCTTCCAGGAGTTGCGCTCGCTCGTTGGGACGATCACCGGCTCGGCGCCAGCCAGTCTCACCATGTCGGGATAACTGACCCAATACGGTGCCGGAATAATGACTTCATCACCGGGCTGGCAGGTTGCGAGAATGGCGTTGTAACACGAATGCTTTGCCCCGTTGCTCACAATCACTTGAGCCGCGCGATAGTTGAGTTGGTTGTCGGCGGCCAATTTCTCCGCGATCGCCTGGCGCAATTCCGGAATGCCCGCGCTGGGTGTGTATTTTGTAAATCCTGCCTCCAGCGCTTTGATCGCGGCCTTTTTGATGTGCTCAGGCGTGTCGAAATCAGGCTCGCCAGCACCGAAGCCGCAGATGTCGATGCCTTCGGCTTTCATCGCTTTGGCTTTGCTATCAATCGAAAGCGTGAGGGAGGGACTGAGTTGAGCGGCGCGTTCGGAAATTTCCATGGCAACGGGACTAGTCGTGAAGTTGTTCAAAATGAGAGCGCAAACTATTGGCGGCGATAGAAGTTTTCAATCAGAGGTTTGAAGTTATTCTCGTCGACTTGAATGATCTCCATTTCGCGTTTGGCGTTCTCAGGAGAATCGGAGGCGTGCGCGGCATTGATCATGATCGTCTGGCCGAATTCTCGGCGGATCGAACCCGGCGGCGCTTTGGCTGGATCAGTCGGACCGAGCACGTCGCGGATCTTGCGCACCGCATCCACGCCTTGATAAACAATGGCGATCGATTTTTCCGTCCCCGGAGTATCGCGCTCTTCGGGCGGACACTCGCTGGGTTTTCGCCCCGCCATGAATTCCACAATACCCTCCCAGTTCTCACGCCCGCTTTTCGGGTCGAGCTTTTTTTCAAGCACGGGCAGCACCGGCGCGTAGAATTCCTCCGCTTGCGCAACACTCATCCGATGAACTTTGAAGCCGATGATGGAAAGGCCTGAGCGGGAAAATACTTCAATCACGCCGCCCGGCCGTAAATTTGGAAACCGAAAATTGTCCGGCTTAATTAGGACGAGCGTCTTCTCGATTTGCGCGTCTGGCGGAAAAGGGACAGCATAATCCAGAATTCCACCGTCGGAATTTGAAAATTCCGCCCAGAGTTTCAAATCGCGCTCGACTGCGTTTGGATCGAACGCGGCCAGCACCCCTGGTTCAAAATAGGTTACCCTGCCGGAATCGTCGGTAATGTAGTCGCCATATGTGTCGCGAATCGTCTCGCCGCTGGTGCGCTCGTGCACGATGTGACCGACTGTGCGATGCATTTTTTCTACTGCATCCGGTCCACGAAAAATGAGAAACAAGACCCGTGGGCGCTGACCAGTTTTTTCGCCCGTGAAATTTTTCAGAACGTAATCGCGAATCAATCCCTGCGTCGCGCGATGACGCGGATCGGTTTCTGTCACAATCGTGTCGGCGTAGCGTTTGGTTAACTCAGCGCCCGGAGCAAACATTCGTCCGCCTACCAGATCGAGTCCCGTGCGCGAAATGAGCCGGCCGACGATCCCGCCTGTGCGCGATTTGCGGATCGAGTAGGGCGTGACGATGACGTAGGAAAGTTCTTCGTTCTGCATGGGTTGTTTTGCCGCGGCTCATGATTAAACCGCGTGGAATGCAGAGAAACCGAAGCCGGCAAGGCTGAGGAAAGTTAATGTCCTGCCTCTGCTCGCGCAAATTTTGTTTCTGTATCGTAGCGGCCTATTAGGTCACGCTGTAGCCTTGGCGAAAGCGGGGGGACCGGCGAAAAACTGGACGGCGACGCGGCGCAAAAAATCCGCTCGATTTGGCGTTGCAAAACAAATTTCGGGTGTTACTCGTTGTCCGGTTATGGCTGACTTGATCAAACCGGGCGAGCTGAAACAGCGCATGAAAAAAGTACCCGAGTGGGAGCTGGAGAAAAAGCACATCGAACGCACGTTTGAGTTTGATGATTTTGCTGATGCGATCGATTTTGTAGATAGGGTCGCGGAAGTGGCCGAAGAAGAAGAGCACCATCCCGATATCGACATTCGCTACAACAAAGTGCGCCTGGTTCTCTCGACCCACAGCAAGGGCGGCCTGACCGAGCTCGACTTCGGGCTCGCGGAGCGAATCGACACGCTCGCGGAATAGGGGAGCGCACTGCCTGCCCTGAACGCAGTCGAACGGGCGCCTCGCCGTGCTAATGCCAGTCCAGCTTGGGCCGATTGCGCCCTCGCCATCGTGAACTTCACAAACTCGAAAAACTTGCTCTGAGCAAAGCGAAGCCGAATTGGCGGAATTGGCGCCGTCGTTCTCATAGTTCTTTATCTCCTGCTCGGCGGCGATCCTCAGGCGCTGCTTGATTCGCAGCAGCAAACGCAATTATCGCGGTTGCGGTATTGATTCTCGTCGTGTGGGGAGTGCGCCGGTTGCTGCGCCGCCGACGGCGTCGGCGCGGTTGACCTTCGAAATCTAGGAAAACGCGAGTTGCTGCAGGAACGTTCTCATCCTAAAAGCCACAGACTTGCACCCGACGACATGAGTTGTTGGTGCGCGGGATGCGGAGCATATTGGCAATGTTTATGAAGGATTCGGTCGTCAGAGGATGCTTGCTGCAGCTTCTCTATGAACGTCGAAGCGAAGGTTCCATTCCGTTCGGACACGGTGAGCAGGCGGTCCCGCCGCCAGCAGGTATAAGTCGCCGTGACTGGTTGCGCGCCGTGGCCCAGCTTTCAGAGTATCGCCTCATCGACTGGACGCCTCTTGAAGATAAGAGCGGGATGGGCCTGCTGTCCGGCTTTGCTAAGATAAACGACTTTGGAGTCAAAGTGCTCGAAGCCGGTGTCGCGCCCCCGATCCCAATATCTATCGATAAAAGCCGACGAGCCAGCGTTCCTCGGCAGCAACAAGCGCCAATCGTACCGAGCACTGCGCAGCAGGAGGCGCTTACGGAGGCACTGGAGAACGTGATCACCGCGATCAATCAAGCCGATGTGTCGGACCAGGAGAAAAACGAAGCGAAATCTTTGTTGCGAAAACTGCTGGGTAGCAAAGCAGCGACCAATGTGTTAGGCGCTGGCGCGCAATCCCTCGCCGCGAAGTATTTCACAGAATAGCGCACGTATATCGGCCAGATAAGGGCGCGCGCTTGGACGAATCTCAAACGCTCTGCTCAGCCTGCCCGCCGCGGCGGGCGAACGCTTCGGAGTTTGAACGATGACAGGAGTGACTAATTAGCTAAACGGCCACCGCTTTCGCAGTTGATCGATGGTGCCGCGGAATTGGCTTCGATCGCAGGGGCCGATGCCGGAAACGGCGTGCGGCGGGGGACCATCGTGGCCGTCGGTGTATTGCCAGAGAGCGTATTCCTTCCAGCCCACTGGCAGAACGGCTTTTGGTCCGTATTGCGCAAGCCAAAGCGGACATTTGATGAGGATCTCGTCGGCTTTGCCGTTGAGACGTTCTTTCAGCCAGTAGCCTCCATACAACACCGGGTATCGGCCGGTTCGATCCTGGAACAACACAACAAAGTCGCGCGCTTGATCGAGCGTCATGGTCGGGCCGCTTGGGTTTGGTTCGAAATCCAGGCAGACCAGTTCGGAATCGCCAGGCTTGGTGGTTCTCAGATAATGCTCGACCTGCGCGTCCACCTCGCTGCCGGTGCCGAAGTGATACGAACCCCAAAGAAACTTATACGGTGCAGCGGCTTTCTGGTATTTCGCGTAAGTCTTATCTATGCCGGCCGCGCCTTGTGTCGCCTTCGCGATTACCGCGACAATGCCGTCAGCGGCCACTTTCTCGAAATCGATCGGGTCTTCCCAATGAGACACGTCGATGACAGTGCGTATCATCGCAGCGTTGCGCTTGGGGCGGGGAGCGCGCCGTGAATGCATGTGCAAACATGCGGCCATTATAGCGGCGCCGCTACAAGTGAATGAGACCGCCTCTTGGGTTCTAATCAGCGGTCAGTTTTACTGTCGAAGGCAGACGAGTCCGCAAGACGCGCGTTAAGATGCCGGTGTCGCAGGCCAATTCCAAAACCGAACCGTTCTTCGCGACCTGTAAACGCGCCGCGAGATCCGCGGCGTACGGCTGGAACAACATCGGCCCTAGATAGCGATCATACGCCGCCGGGATGGATCCAGAAATTGTGTGTGTTCGTCTTTCATATTGGCGCTTCTCAGAAACGAAACTTCGCTTTGACCTTCTGCAACTTTTCGAGTCGCTGATCCTAGCCAGTTTGAATGTTAAATGTTTAGACGCGACCTTGATTTCATCCTTATTTTTTGCGCAGACCCAAACCTGCAATAATCTTTCAGGAAAACCTCACGAAAGGAGCAAGCACTATGCCTACGTACGTCAGTCTTATTCAGTTTACCGATCAAGGCATCCGCAACGTCAAGGACACCATCAAACGCGGCGAGGCCGCAATTGCCAAGGCCGAGAAAATGGGCATGAAGATCATTGAGGAATTCTGGACGATGGGCGCGTACGACATAGTGGCGCTGTTCGAAGCGCCCGATGACGAGACCGTGAGCGCTTTCGTGCTAAAGAACGGCGCGCTCGGTAACGCCAAGAGTCAAACGCTGCGCGCCTTCCGAAAAGAAGAGATGGAAGGCATTCTGGCTAAGATCAAATAACCGGAGAGAG
>QHPD01000159.1 GCA_003218975.1 Verrucomicrobiota bacterium | reverse complement strand
TGGAATTTCGAACGTCCTCGCGATTCCAATCACGCAGGAATTCTCGAATTAATTGAAATAGCTGGGCGACTTTGATTTTGAATGGATGTCCACTCTGATCACATGCGGTATTAATTCGCCTTTCGGCGAGCTATCCCCCACTTCTCGGCAGATTGCCCACGTGTTAAGCACCCGTTCGCCGCTAGACTTTTCCCTGTATTGCTACAGGAAAAAATCTCGCTCGACTTGCATGTCTTATCCACGCCGCCAGCGTTCGTTCTGAGCCAGAATCAAACTCTCCGTTAAAAACGACTCGGTACCCGTGAGGGAAACCGAAAGCTTGTGATCTGACTTTCATTGCCTAAGCCTGTAGCAACCGCCATGTGGGCGGTCTCTCCCAAGCTCTGCAGTTGTCCGATCTAAATCTTTATTTCAAAGAAGATCGACAGATAACGCACAATTCAATGTTTGCTGACTTTGCGCATTCCGGATTTCCACGTCGTCTGTGCTGTTTGAAACCCGAAACCAAACTGTCAAAGATCGTTTCTCTTTCTGGTACAAGGCAAAACCCGGCCTTCGTCAATAATCTGACCAAGATCGGCTCGACCCTGAGCCCGGAAGAACGCCAGCTCCACGCATGGAGCCGGTCCGCTTATCGCGGGACACATAACATAAGAAAATTGCCCGATTCGTCAATCAAAATCTGCAAGATTTTTGCAGCAGTTAACCACGCATCAACACGAATGAACCCGAACTCAAGTACTCTGGGGAGCGCACGCGCCTCGCGTGCTGGCGATCGCGCCCTCGCGATCGCGAACTTTCTCACATAACTATAACTTGCTCCCATTGATCCTGTTCCGTCATGCCCTGGTCCTCACATACCATGTGGCTTTTTGATTACATACTTCACATTGAGAGCGGACGGATGGTTTCCATACGTCCTTTTCACCATTCCGTTTCTGATTGCGCCGAGTTTTTCCATGGCCTTTTGTGAGCGGAAGTTCTTTGCTCCGACAAAGAACACGACCCTTTCAACAAACTTGAACGCATGCGTCAGCATTAGTCGTTTCATCTCCCGGTTGTATCGCCCGCCCCAATATTTTCGCGCCAGAAACGTCCATCCAATTTCAATCTCAGATTTTTCCGGGTCGTAACCATAGAACCGGGTGGATCCAATGATTTGTTGACTCTTTTTATCAATGATGACAAAAGCCCCACCGGATTCCAGTGCTTCTCTGAAGAAGATTTTAAATACATCTTCTTTGTAGCGATCACTCTCCGGATGCTGTTCCCAGATGAGTGGATCGGACGCGACGGCAAAAAGATCGTCCCAATCTTCAGGCATAAGCGGGCGAAGCTCGATCAGTTCGCCTTTTAGATGTGGTTGAAGGTCAAAGGACGTTTTAAATTCTGTGCTCAAGTGTTAGAATTTATTCCGTTATCGCTGTAGGCGGCGGTCTGTTTATCACGCCGTAACCTTTCATCCCGCTGTAACCTGACGAAGGAGGATCGCCGATCGAAGAGTCGCACGCCTTGGTTCTCTCAACGATCAACACTCAATTCTCAGCCTCTGTGCCCCTCGAACCACAAGAACGGGGTGACTTTCTGCATATCGTCCTGTTTCAGCGGCGGCAAGTCAACGGCTCAACAAAGATTTGCCGATTTTGAATTTTTTTTCGTTCTGCGATTCGGGAGCGAAAAGCCTGCCCTGAGCGAAATCGCTCTCCTCGCCTCGCGCCAGCGCTAAAAGAAAACCCTTGCTGGAAACAAAGCCGGTAGTGCAACATCCGGGTCCGGCGGCAAACCCGACTCCATGACGAGGACTTAACCTCATGGCAACGGCCAAGACTCTTGGTGCCGGGAGAATCAATCGCTTCCTTTTGTGTCTTACTGCTATTTTCGTGCTTACTGACTGCACCCTGCTTTCCGTCCGAAGCTTCCAAAACGATTTCGAGGGTCTTAATGCTGCCGCTTCGCGCGCAAATTCCGCGGGCGGCACGCTGCGGATTCTTTTCATTCACGGAATGGGTCATCACCCGCCAGGTTATTCCCAGCCACTGATGCAGGGAATCGCCAGCCGGTTGAACCTGAGCAGTACCGGATCTTCGCGCAGCATAACCATTGGGAAAGAGAATCATCTCTACGGCGAGGTAAATATTGCCGACTATTCCGGCGCTGACGGCAAGAAGGTGCGGACCTACGAGTTAACTTGGTCAGCCACGACAGACGCTCTCAAGGCGAGGCAATTCGCCTCCGACGCCACTTACGCCTCCAGCCGTGTTTTGGTGAACCGGCAATTGAAAGCGCAATTGATCGACGACGCCTTGGCCGATCCTGTTCTCTACATCGGCCGTTATCGTAACCACATGCAATTCCCGATCATGCGCGCGATCGAAGCGATCTTGCATGATTACCAACCGCAGGATGAGCTCGCGATCGTCACCCAAAGTCTCGGCAGTTACATGTGCTACGACACTCTCCTGAAAATGAGCCGGGGCGAACGGATCATGGGCGAAAAGGACTATTCCGCCGATGTAGTGCAAGATTTGATCGGTCATACCAACTATGTTTTCATGCTCGCAAACCAATTGCCGCTACTGGAATTGAGCGAAGTTAGCAACCCGCTCCCGATTCGGCGCGAGTCTAATACGGCTGTCAAAGCTCTGGCCGAAATTCGGCGTCGCCACAAACCGGGAGCTCGACTACAACGGCAACAAGCTCCGCTCGCTTTGCATCTCGTTGCCTTCAGCGATCCGAACGACCTTCTTAGCTACCCACTCGATCAAAGCTCCATTTCAGGCAGCGCGATCGTGTACAGCAACGCTGTAGTGAGCGTGGAACGCTCGGCGATTCTTGGGGTCTTTGCCTGGCCGCTCACGGCGCACACCGGCCATGACAAAAGTAAATTGGTCATGGATTTGTTGGCCTTCGGCCACAAGGAAGCCGATTCGCGTGCGGCGAGCCGACCATCTGCCGCGCCGTAGTCCAACGAAGGCGGATCAACTCTCAACCATCAACCTTCGCTTTGGTTACGCAGTCTTGGAGCTTTTCGGGAATGACGGAAGCGACTCGTCGAGCTTAACCCAGGGCAATTTATCTTCGAGCCAGATCGTTTTCTGCGGCGCAAATGGTGCCGGATCATCGAGCGACGCAATCGTGACATCGATCGTCTCCGAATCTTTGGCATCTTCGAAAAACAAATGCGTGCCGCAACATGCGGCAAACGAACGAATCCGATTCGCATGCGCGATTTTGCGCGGCTCACCCTTTGTTACGACCAGATCTTCGCGGGGCACGGATCCCCAGTTCACATGGGGTGCACCGGCGCTTCGCCGGCAATCGATGCAATGACAATCGCCCAGCGAGAAAGGCGGACTCTTCAACACGTATCGTGTCCCGCCGCAAACGCATCCACCAGTGATCTCCATATAATTTCTTTAACACAAAAAAGCTCCGCTACACTTTTTTGCTTCCCCACACGTTCTAATTCATCCTTCTTCCTTAGCTACCGCCTTGCCGGCTGGAACCAGAGGCTAATTTTTTCTTTTTCGAGAAAAGTCTGGTCAATTGTGAAACGCCTGGCCATACTCGGCAACTTTCTGCTGGCAAACGACGGAGGAAAAATTATGATTCACTTAATCTGGTACATTCTTGTTGGGTTGATCGCGGGCGTCATC
>QHPD01000060.1 GCA_003218975.1 Verrucomicrobiota bacterium | reverse complement strand
TCACCGATCACCGTTCACTGCGTCATGCTCTCGCCATGAATTACAATGACAGTCGCCCCGCCGGTCCGGTGATGATCGACATTGAGAACATCACCAAGGAATATGTGATGGGAGAAGAGATCGTTCACGCGCTGCGCGGCGTGTCCTTGCAAATTCGGAGCAATGAATACATCGCCATCATGGGTCCGAGTGGCAGCGGCAAATCGACATTGATGAACATGCTTGGATGTCTCGATACGCCAACTTCCGGCCGCTATGAATTCAACGGCCGAGACGTTTCCGTGATGAACGATGATGAACTGGCAGCCATTCGCAACCGCGAGATCGGATTTGTTTTTCAAACGTTTAACCTTCTTCCGCGCGCGGACAGCTTGCGGAACGTCGAGCTCCCGCTTGTTTACGCGGGAATCGACCCGGAAACGCGCAGGGAACGCGCCGCACGCGTGTTGCAGGACGTGGGACTCGGGGACCGATTGCATCACAAGCCGAACGAGCTCTCCGGCGGGCAGCGCCAGCGCGTGGCGATTGCGCGTGCTTTGGTGAACGATCCATCAATTATTCTGGCCGATGAACCGACCGGCAACCTCGATTCCAAAACCGGCGAAGAAATCATGGCGCTCTTCGAAAGTCTCTATCAACGCGGGCACACGATTATTCTCGTCACGCACGAAGCCGATATCGCGCGCCATGCGCGGCGCACGGTCCACTTGCGTGACGGACTGATCGAAAGCGACGACCATGCCGCCGCAATTCCCGAATTCGAATCGGTCGGGTCGAGCTAACACCGACATGCTCATCAGCTCAAATGTGAAAATTCGAAACCCGAATATCGAAATTCGAAACAAATTCGAATATCAAAAATCCCAAACCGACCGGTGAATTCTAACGACGAAAACGCAAAGCCATATGACCTGGAGGAGCGAACCGCTGTGTTTGCTGAGCAAAGTCGCTCGTTTGTCAAAAGATTGCCGCGAACCATTGGCAATATCGAGGATGCAAAGCAATTCATCCGTGCCTCAGGTTCTATTGGCGCAAACTACATCGAAGCAAATGAAGCGATTGGAAGGAAGGATTTTGTGATGAAGATTAAGATTTGTCGCAGAGAAGCCAAGGAAACTTGCTATTGGCTTCGCTTGCTTGATGTCGATGGCAACCTCGAACGGCAACGCCAGCAACTCTCAGCCGAGGCGAAGGAGTTAATGAATATCTTTGGCGCCATTCTCCGCAAATGCGAGTAACAGCGCAGTTTCGGAATTTCGAATTTTCAGAATATTTGTTTCGGATTTCGAAATTCGATATTCGGATTTCTAGCGTGTTGTGAAACGTTTCGCCTACGAGCTAAACGAAAGCTGGAAGATTGCCGTGGCACAGATGCGTTCGAACAAAACGCGCTCAACGCTCACCGCGCTCGGAGTCATCATCGGGATTGTCGCCGTGACGCTTATGGGCACTGCCATCGCCGGAATCCAGATTGGGTTCGACAAGAGCATGGCCGTCTTCGGCGACGACGTGCTCTACGTCGAGCAATGGCCGTGGAAGCCTGTGGATGATTGGTGGAACTATCGCGACCGTAAAAAAATCAAGACAGAATATGCGGAGCCAATCAACCACATGATCGCAGCAATCCCCAATTCAAATCTCCTCGTGGCGGTGCCGACTTCCAGTCTCATTCGCAATGTGAAATACGCAGATAACGAAGTAAGCAACGTTCTGATCAGAGGCACCGTGTCCGACTACCTCATTACTTCCACGTTCGATTTCAAAGAAGGCCGCTTTTTCAACGAACTGGAGTCGCGCAGCGGCACCAATGTCTGTGTAATCGGCTACGACGTGGCCGACGCACTGTTTCCTTCCGAGAGCCCGATCGACAAGTCAGTTTTGATTAACGGGCAACCGTTCAAGGTGATCGGCGTGATCTCGCGGCAAGGGACATTCCTCGGACTATTCAGCCTGGATGCGATTGTGGTGATGCCGTTGCCGGCGTTTCAAAAATATTTCAGCGCCAAAAGCGACTCGGACATCCTCGTGAAAGTGAAGGACAAAACCAAGTTGGCCGAAGCGAGAGACGAGCTGACCGGCATCATGCGGCGTGTCCGTGGACTGCCACCGGAGAAAAAAGACGATTTTAGCATCAACGAACAACAGGCGCTCAAAAGTACGCTGGGTCCAGTCAAAAACTCGATCGCGATTGCCGGGCTTTTCATCACTGGCCTCTCCCTTTTCGTAGGCGCAATTGGGATTATGAACATCACGTTTGTCAGCGTGAAGGAGCGCACGAGAGAAATCGGAACACGCAAGGCGCTCGGGGCACGCAGACGCACCATTCTTCTTCAGTTTCTTATCGAGTCCACGGCGCTGTGCCTGCTCGGCGGCTTCCTCGGACTCGCGTTTGCTTATCTAATGTGCTCTGGCATCGGCAAAGCTTTTCCATCTTTTCCAATTCATTTTTCGCTCGGGCTTGTGGTTATAAGCATGATCGTCTCAATACTGACTGGTCTCTTCTCGGGCTTTGCCCCAGCCTGGACAGCCTCGCGCCTCGATCCAGTCGCCGCCCTCAGATATGAATAGACATTCAACCGCAGAGAACGCAGAGGACGCAGAGACTGTGAAAAATTTAAATGAACTGACCGATGCAATCATCGGCGCTGCGATTGAAGTTCACCGCGCGCTTGGACTTGGATTACTGGAATCGACTTACGAAATGTGTTTATGCCAAGAGTTAAGCATCCGCGGTCTTCGCTTTGAGCGACAAGTTTCGATCCCAATCGAATACAAAGGCGTCAAACTAGAGTGTGGATATCGCGCAGATCTTATCGTTCATGGGCGGGTTCTTGTTGAGATCAAAGCAATTGATTCGCTGCTACCGATTCATGAAGCCCAATTGCTAAGCTATTTGAAGCTCGGTGGCTGGAAAATCGGATTGCTCATCAACTTCAATGTCGAGCTATTAAAGCACGGGGTACGCCGACGCGTTCTCGGGCTTGTTGAAGAGATCAGCTTATGATTCTCCTCCACGAACTCTGCGTCCTCTGCGGTAAATAGATTCACCATGTTATTCGGCGAAATCATAAAAATGGCACTGGCTTCGCTTGGCGCGAACAAGCTGCGCGCTGGCCTGACCATGATCGGCATCACCATCGGTGTTTTCTCAGTTATCTCGGTAATGACTGCGATCGGCGCGCTGCAATCGTCGATCGAGAGCGGCATTAGTTTTCTCGGCGCGAATATCTTCCAGTTCGCCAAATATCCGGCGAACGTGAACGTCGGCGGGGAGATCAAAAAGAAATATCAGAACCGCCGCAACATCACGTACCGAGAGGCCTTACATTATTCCAAGCTGATGGAAGGAAACGCCCGGGAAGTTTGTCTGAAAAGTTTTGGCTACGAGGTGAAGGGCCAGGCGGTTTACAACGGCATCAAGACGACGCCGAGTCTCCTCATCGTCGGGACGAACCGAAGTTTTCTGGCTGCGAACGCTTACACACTCGGCTACGGCCGTAACCTGAACGATGAAGATGTCGATCTTGCGCGCCGGGTGATAGTTGTCGGGAAAGTAATCGAGAAACGATTATTTCCGCATGAAACACCGATCGGCAAGGTGATCAGGCTAAGCGGCCACACTTATACCATCATCGGTGTTCTTGCTGAGAAAGGAACCTCCTTCGGCCAGAGCCAGGACGACCTTTGCATCATGCCGATTACGCGGTTCTTCGAGGATTACGGCGAAGCGAAACGGACCGTAAACATCGCGACGCAAGCCTTCTCCGCGGAGACTTATAATCGGACACTGGATAAAGCCATAAGCGCCATGCGCATTGCGCGCGGGCTGCGCGCAAACCAAGAAAACGATTTCGAGATTTATTCGAACGATTCACTCAAAAGCGCGTTCACATCTGTTGCCGGCATCGTGCGCATCGGCGCGTTTGTCGTCAGCGCTATCGCGCTCCTGGCTGCTGGAATCGGCATTATGAACATCATGCTCGTCAGCGTCACCGAGCGGACAAACGAGATCGGAATCCGCAAATCCATCGGCGCGCGCAGTCGCGACATTTTGCGGCAATTTCTTGCCGAAGCAGTATTCATCTCGGAGGCTGGCGGCATCCTTGGAATTCTTCTTGGAGTTATCGGCGGCGATTTGCTCGCCATTTGGCTGAAAGTGGATGTTATCTTCCCATTCGGCTGGGCGATAGCCGGTCTTCTCGTCTGCTCTGCAATCGGCATCGGCTTCGGCCTCTACCCTGCCTATCGCGCAGCAAATCTCGATCCGATCGAAGCGCTCCGATACGAATAGCTACCGCTGATTACCGAGAGGACTCCGGCGCGATTAAATCCTCGGCTGCCACGATCTGCCAACGCCCGTGACGCCAAAGCCAAGTGTCCGTCCAAACAAAGCGTCCGCGCTCACCGTTGTGTCGCTCCCAACTTTCATTTCCCTGAGCCACCGCGGTATCACTGTAAAATCTGACTTTCACTTCGTTGACGTGGTTCGAAGCGAAATACTTTGGCGCGTCACGCGTTTCGGAAACCATTTTCGCCTTGCCATACATGCCCCCCTTGGGATCGACGCCAACAAAATCGTCGGCAAGAATGCGTTCGACGACGCTGCTGTCGCCGCTGGCGACTGATTCCGCCCACTGCCGCTCGCTCTCAATAATATAGCGCTCCGCTTCCTTCTGATCATAGTGTTGCGTACAACTGACAAGTGAGAGCCAGAGCGCGCCAAGGAGCGCGCAGACCAAGCTTCTGGAAGCCAAGTTAATCCAAGCCAAGCGCTCTGAATGTAGCATCGATATGTTTGAAATGAATGTCGAGCGAGCAAAGACGTTCGATGTCGGAATCGGAGAGCCAGGTTGTGATTTCTGGCTCCTGCTTTGCATTTTCGGCAAATGTCCCTGCACCTTTCCAGGTTCGCATCGCAGCGCGTTGCACGGCTTCATAGGCGATTTTGCGCTCTGCGCCCGCGCGAGTAAGCGCTAGCAAAATCGACTGGCTGAAATAGAGACCTTTCGTCACAGCGAGGTTTTGCGCCATTCGCTCCGGATAGACCTGCAACTTTGCGACGATGTCTCGCAATTTCACGAGCATGTAATCGAGCAGGATACATGAGTCCGGCAGAATGATACGCTCGGCGCTCGAATGACTGATGTCGCGCTCGTGCCAGAGAGCCACGTTCTCCAGCGCAACAATCGCGTTACCGCGAACGACACGCGCCAAACCGCTCAAACGCTCACTCGTGATCGGATTGCGTTTATGCGGCATGGCGGAACTGCCTTTCTGGCCTTCGCCAAAGAATTCTTCCACTTCGAGCACTTCGGTACGCTGGAGATGCCGAAATTCCGTAGCCCAACGGTCGATACTCGAGGCAATGACGGCCAGGGTAGTCATAAATTCCGCATGGCGATCGCGCTGTACGATCTGCGTTGAAAGTGTCGCCGGTTTTAATCCGAGCCTCTCGCAAACCGCACGCTCAATCTTTGGATCGACATGTGCATGCGTGCCGACTGCTCCGCTTATTTTGCCGACGCGAATCCGCTCGCGCGTCTGGGTGAGACGTTCCTCCGCGCGTCCGAATTCGTCGAACATGAGCGCCAGCTTTAATCCAAATGTGATCGGCTCCGCGTGCACGCCGTGACTGCGGCCAATCATCGGGGTCGTTTTGAACCGCCGCGCCTGTTTCGCGATTGCCGTCCGCAGAGATTTCAAATCGTCCAAAAGAACTTGGCACGACTCTGTCAGTTGCACTGCGATGGTCGTGTCCAGGATATCCGATGAAGTTAGCCCCTGATGGATCCAGCGCGATGCTGGCCCCACCGATTCAGCAACGTTTTCGAGAAAAGCGATGACGTCGTGATTTGTTCGCTTCTCGATCTCCAGGATTCCGGGAATGGAGAACCGCGCTCGCTTCCGAATTTCCGCAGCGTCCTCTTTTGGAATCTCGCCAAGCTCCGCCATCGTCTCGCAGGCGAGCACTTCAATCTCCAGCCAAATCTGAAACTTGCGCTCATCCGACCAGATTTTGCGCATCTCCGACCGGGAATAACGATCGATCACCGCGCGAAGATAAAGTCTCTGCCGAGAATTTCCAAAATGAAATCGTGCAGATGAAGGGGCGCGTGTGGTTGCGCCAGCGCGATAACGCAGTGGAACTGAAAGCCGATGGCGCTCTTTTGCCTCAGCAAACGCGGGCACGCATGAAGCGCCCGTCATTTTGCAACAGCACCTTGCCGCTGGCGAAAAGGTCTGCAACCGTTGCGACTGTTTCTTTCTTATTCCTGGTGCAGGAACTCACTGCCAGGATCAAATCCCCAAGTGAAAGCCTGGCGCGCGGCTTCAGAATTTGGCGATGCCTTTTCATGTGGTGCCCCTTTTTGCCAGGAGCAACTCTGGTGCCACTGCTCATTGTGAATACCTCATCCATGCTGCCGTGTGCAGTTATTCAATCCTTGTGCACTTTAGTTGTGACAGTCGAACGACACTTTTGTTCAATCTTCGAACAGCCGAGGGCTGCCGGGCAGCGGCAGGATGCCGCAAAGTCTACTCAGGAGCGCGAACCAGAGCGTGGCTTCATTAATCGCAGCGTCAGCATATAAAGTGCGGCGAATAACGTAACCACAAGTAAGATGCCGCGCGATTGACCACGGATAAAGTGAACCATCGCTTCGGGATTTGTCAGAAGCTCGGGTTCTACCAAATATGCTCGATGTCCCAGATAAGCGAGGATGCTGCAGGAAATCGCCGAGCCGAGAATGGTGACCAGACTAAAGACAACAAAATTCATCCGAACGATGCCGGCCGGAATGGAAATGAGATGTCGCACAACTGGCAACACCCGTGCAAAAAAGACCCCGCCAGCTTCGTAGCGATTGAGCCAGTGCTCTGCGTGTTCGAGCTTGTTCGGAGTAAGTAAGATGAAGCGGCCAAATTGCAGAACCAGTGGCCGCCCGATCCACCGGGAAATCCAATACATTAACGCAGCGCCAAGGTATGCGCCGAGCGTTCCCGCCAAGATCACACCAACAGGATTGAGCCTGCCTTGCGCGGCCAGGAATGCCGCGGGCGGCAGCACGGCTTCGGCCGGAACGGGTAATGGCGTGCTTCCCATCGCCATCAACACGATAATGCCGACGTAACCGCCGCTTAGCACCCAGCCAAACCAAATTTGAAGAAAATGATGCATGTTGTCATCCGAGCGATGTCGAGGAATCTCTCGACGGCGATCCGTGATGGGTCCGTCGTAGTTCAGTCGAAAATCTAAAATCCGCAATCCGAAATTCACATGTCGATCTACCGGCGCGTCCTTCGCTATTACGAGCCTTTCTGGGGACAAACGATGCTCGGCTTATTTCTCTCGCTTTGCGGAATTGCCTTAAATCTGCTCAAGCCATGGCCGTTCAAAATCATTGTGGACGATTTTCTGCGAGCCGCGCCCGCTGCCCGCGGCGATTGGCGCACATGGGTTCCCCTGCTCTGTCTCGCCCTCGTCGTAATCCAGTTCGCGTGGGGAATCATTAATTGGATCACGAATTACCTGTTCGTAAAAATCGGCCTGCAGGCGCTCCTCAAATTGCGCACCGATCTCTACGCATATCTGCAGTCGCTCTCGCTCAAATACCACGATGCGCGACGATCCACCGACTCCAGTTTTCGCGTCGCCTATGATTCGCAGTCGTTCCAGACGATCTACAACAAGGGCTTCACAAACATCTTCGCATCTGTAGTCACACTCCTCGGCACATTTGTTGTCATGGTGAGACTCGACTGGAGACTGACGCTGCTTTCCCTGGCGATTGTGCCGCTGATCGTGGGCGCGATTTATTTCTTCGCCCACCGGATTCGCCGCGAATCGACCTCGATTCAAGAACAGGAAAGCGCGGTGCTTGCCCAGGCGCAGGAAGGGCTGAGTTCGATCCGGATGGTGCATGCCTTTGGACGCGAGGACTTCGAAGTCCGGCAATTTCATCAGCAAGCGCGCCAGAGCTTGCAGGCAAACCTGCGGCTCACTTTGACAAATGTGAACAGCGCACTGGTGATCAGCACACTCATGGTCATCGGCACGGCAGCGATGTATTACGTGGGAACATTGCATGTCCTCGCGGGTACGCTCAGCCTCGGTTCGCTTCTAGTCTTCAGCGCTTATTTGCTGATGCTCTATCAACCGCTTGAATCGCTCACCTACACGACCTGGGCGATGGAAGGCGCCACCGCCGGTGCAAAACGTTGCTTCGAAGTTTTGGATCGGCAGGACGATGTCATCGATTTGCCGGAGGCGATTCCAATCGCAGAAACAAATGGCGCGCTACAATTTGAAAATGTTTCCTTTCGTTATGCGCCAGATCGACTGGTCCTGCACGATCTCGATCTTGACATTTCACCAAATCAAATCGTCGGGCTTGTTGGAGGAACCGGTGCTGGGAAAAGCACGTTGATGAGTCTGGTTCCGCGTTTTTACGATCCAACTTCCGGTTCGATTGCGCTGGATGGGCGCAATCTGCGCAAAATCACAAAAAAATCTCTGCGCGCGCAGATTAGCTTGGTTTTACAGGACACGCTGCTCTTTTCCACCACTGTTCGCGAGAACATCGCCTACGGTCGGCCAAATGCGACGGAAGAAGAGATTATTCAGGCAGCGCGTCGGGCGCAGGCCGACGATTTCATTCGGCAGTTGCCCAATGGCTATGCAAGTCTGGTCGGCGAACGCGGCGGCCATCTGAGCGTGGGTCAACGGCAGCGCATCGGCATCGCGCGCGCATTTCTGAAAAACGCGCCGATTTTATTGCTCGACGAACCGACCTCGGCGCTCGATCCAGCCACGGAATCGGCAATCATGGAAACGATCAAAGAATTGATGCACGGCCGCACCACATTAATTGCAACCCATCGTCTGGCGACGATTCATGGCCTCGATCAAATCATTGTGTTGGAACACGGACGGATCGCCGAGAAAGGACGCGGCCCGGATCTGATCGCGCGCGGCGGCATTTACGCCAAACTTTACAGTTCAGGAAAATTCCCGACATAACGTGGCGCAACTTTGCAAGTTGCTCGGGCAAGTTGCAAACTTGCCCAACAATATATGAGCAACGTCCGCGAAGACCGACATGTGGAAGGCGACTGGTGGCCGGACCCAATCCCGCCAAACGTCCAGTTTGGCGAAGGATTTTATTGCGAGAGCGCCCAAATTTTCAGGAAACTGCGCAACAAAAAGTCGCGCGCGGTCGTGATCGGCAAACACGTTTCGTGCTATGCCGGCTGTTCGTTTTCTCTCGGCGAGGGTGGTACATGTACGATCGGCGATTTCACTCTGCTCAACGGCGCACTCATCATGGCGGAGGAAAAGATCGACATCGGCTCATATTGCCTGATTTCGTGGAACGTCGGAATCGCCGATTCGGATTTTCATCCCCTCGAACCGGCGCAACGCCTGATCGACGCGCAAGCGCTTGCGCCGTTTTTCAAAGAGCGCCCCCCCCGGCCGCAATTGAAAACCGCCCCGGTGAAAATAGCGGACAACGTTTGGATTGGCATGAACGCCGTGATTTTGAAGGGCGTCACCATCGGCGACAACTCCGTGGTCGCTGCTGGATCAGTAGTAACGAAGTCTGTTGAGGCAAATACCGTCGTGGCTGGGAACCCAGCGGTTGTGGTCAGGCAACTGTGAATAGTGACTGGCGATCAGTGAATGGAGCGGGATTCTCGATTCACAATTGACTGATCACGATTCACGCCTCGTTAGAATGAAAAGAAAGAAAATTGTCGTTATGGGCTTCATGGGTTCGATGCCGATCGCGGGCGTGATCTGGCAGCACGTCCATTATATCGTCGGGCTGCAACGGCTCGGTCACGATGTATTTTACATCGAAGACTCGGCCCGGCTTCCGTACAATCCGGAGACGTTTGAAGTAACCAATGAGTTCGATTACGCGGCACACCTTCTCTCTCGCCTGGCGCGAGAGTTTGGATTCAAAAATCGCTGGGGGTTTTGCGCTCGCTATTTACCACGCAATCCAACTGCCGGCTTGCCGTTAAAAACTATCCGGCGGCTCTATCGTGAGGCCGACGCGATCCTGAACATTTGCGGCACGCAGGAATTCAATGACGACTTGCTCGTTTCTGATCGAATCCTTTACATCGAGAGCGATCCCGGCGTTGAGCAAATCAAGATCGACAATGGCGTAAAATCGACAATCGAGTATCTGCGGCGGCATCGCGCGCTGTTCACATTTGGTGAGAATATCGGCACAAAAGTGTTTCCCGTCCCGACGCATGGTTTCAAATGGTTGCCGACCCGGCAACCGGTGGTCACGGATCTTTGGAAAACCAGTCGCGCGCCCTCGAGTGCGGCGGTTTTCACCTCAGTGGCAAACTGGTCCACGAGCGATTTGAAAGATATTACCTGGCGCGGGTCGAAATATCTGTGGAGCAAGTCGCGTGAATTTTTGCGTTTTATCAATGCACCTAAGGAATCATGGGAAACGTTTGAGCTGGCGACAAACATCGAAGACGGAAATACGCGGCGCAGATTTGAGCGGAGCGGCTGGCGGCTGCGTTGCCCGCTGCAAATGAGCGTCGATTACCGGCTTTATCGTGATTACATCCGCCGCTCAAAAGGGGAGTTTACAGTGGCGAAAGATCAATACGTCCGGCTAAATACCGGCTGGTTCAGCGACCGCAGTGCGTGTTACCTAGCCGCCGGCCGTCCGGTAATCACTCAGGAAACCGGGTTCACCAAGAACTATGGCAGCCGAACTGGACTTTTGTCGTTCCGGTCTTTGGACGAAATTGTCGATGCAGTGAAAGCAATCAACGGCGACTATCCAAAGCATTCGCGCAGTGCTAGGATTCTCGCGCGTGAATTTTTCGAGGCTGAGGAGGTGCTCAGATCGATTCTCGATCGGGCTGGAATTTGAAATGCTGCGCCTTCGGAGATTGCTGCCAACGCGCCTGGCCTCCTCCCCGCCGCAGCGGTATGGCGTCGGCGCGAAGTCGCGTTCCGCCCTTAAATGGTTGAACGGCGATTGGGTTTTTTATGTCAGTTTCTGTTCAAAGGCCACTTGCAGATGCAGATTCGAATCTTGATTTTCGGTTACTTCGTTTGATTTTTCAGCCTTTCTGCCCATGAAGCGTGCGTTTATTTTTGTTTGGGTTGCTTTGCTGCTCAGCGCGACTTGCTACGCGCAAGAAAGCACGCCCGCACCCTCTCCGATCGAACCGCAGCGGCCGCCTGCAGGCGCCCGTATGCCGAACACTCCCGCTCAGGCAGTAGTTCCAGTGCCTGTTCCCATCGCGCCGCCGAAACCGAATGGCCCTGTCCAAAAGAGTCTCGTTCGCATTACGAACACCGCAGCAGAGCCGGATTACAAAGCGCCATGGAATGCCGGAGGTCTGCAGCGCAGTGTCGGCGCCGGCTTCGTTATCGACGGCAATCGCATCATGACCAACGCGCACGTCGTGAGCAACAGCCGCTACCTGACGGTTGAACGTGACGGCGATCCGAACAAATATCCGGCGAAAGTGCAGTTCCTAGCCAACGATTGTGATTTGGCGCTGATCACGGTGCCGGCTCCGGATTTTTTCAAAAACATGATCCCGCTGAAATTCGGCGGGATCCCCGCGCTGGAATCGACCGTTTCGGCCTATGGTTATCCGATCGGCGGCGAGCGGATGTCGGTTACCACTGGAATCGTGTCGCGGGTTGATTTTCAGCTCTACACGCATTCGTCCATCGACCAGCACCTCGCGATCCAGATCAGCGCGCAAATCAATCCCGGCAACAGCGGCGGACCGGTAATGCAAGATAGCAAGGTCGTCGGCGTTGCTTTTCAAGGTTACAGCGGCGATGTCGCGCAAGGCGTCGCCTATATGATCCCGACGCCGGTGATTACCCGGTTCTTGAAGGACATCAGCGACGCGCACTACGACAAGTATCCCGACCTTGGAATTACGTATGCCAAGCTCCAAAATCCGGCGCAGAGAAAATTTCTCGGACTAAACGACGACGACCGCGGCGTACTCGTGAGCACAGTGGTCGCGGCCGGGCCCTCGGCTGATATTTTGCGCCCCGGCGATGTCCTGCTGGCCGTCGATGGTCATCCGATCGCGAGTGATTCAAATGTCGAACTGGAAGGCGAACGCGCGGAATTTCAGGAAGTAGTCGAACGAAAATTCCGAGGCGATTCAGTCAAGTTCGATATCTGGCGTGACAAGAAACCAATGACGGTCACGGTCAAGCTCTTTACGCCCTGGCCCTATCTGATTCTGGGCCATAGCTATGATGTGCATCCCCGCTACGTGCTTTATGGCGGCTTACTTTTTCAACCGCTGAACCTCGATTCACTTGAAACTTATCGGCCAACTGATCTGCGGCTTCGCCATTTCTTCGAATATTTCGTTCAGGAACAGATTTACCTGCAGCATCCCGACGTAATTGTGCTGACGAATATTCTCCCCGACCCGATCAATACCTATCTCGGGCCATATCGCGGGGGAATTGTCGATGAAGTGAACGGGAAGAAAATTCACACACTGGACGAACTGGCCAGCGCTTTTGCTGAGGCGCCGGAGCATTTCGTCATTCGCATGATCGGCGATGGGCCTCCTCTGGTGCTCGACCGCGCTAAAGTGGAAGCCGCACGCGAGCGAATCAAGGCGCGTTACAACGTCTTGAAAGAACAAAATCTCGAGGAACAACCTATCTCGAAAACCCCACAACAGGTGAGCAAAATTTAAAGATGCCCAGGCGTTCTTATATCTTTTTTGGAATTCTTCTCGTTGCGGCCACGGGTGCGCTGGCTAAAAAGGAGCCCGCTCTTCCAGCCCCAGTGAAGGCGCCAAAGCAGTTGGCGCTCGTCCGCGTAAATGTGACCGGACAATCTTATGATTATTTTCGGCCGTGGCAAAAGAAAGCCCCGTTTTCAAAGCGGGCGCTCGGCGCGGTGCTGTCCAACGGGCGCGTCCTTGTCACTGCGGACTTGGTTGCAAATCAAAATTACGTCGAACTCGAGCGCGCGGAGTCCGGAGAGAAGACCGCGGCCAACGTACAGGTGATCGATTATGAAGCGAATCTGGCGCTGCTCGAACCGACAGAGAAAAAATTCTTGGACGGAATCACTCCGCTCGAAATTACTCCCGACACCGTGGTCGGCGATCGACTTGCCGCGTGGCAACTGGAGCCGACCGGCGCCTTGCTCGCTACCGAGGGACTGGTGACAACCGTGCAAATGACCCAGTATCCGATCGATGTTGGGCAATTTCTTACTTACCGCATCAGTATCCCGATGCAGTACCGGGAGAACAGTTACACCGTGCCGCTGGTCAAAAACAATAAGCTCGCCGGATTGCTGCTCCGTTACGATTCGCGCTCGCAACTGCTCGACGCCATTCCCGCGCCGATCATCACGCATTTCTTAAAGGAGGCCGAGAGCCAGAAGTATCGAGGTTTCCCCTCGGCTGGTTTTTCATTTTTCCCGACGCGTGATCCGGAACTGCGCCAGTTCGCCGGAGAAACCGGCAAAGCCGGCGGGGTTTACGTGAACAACGTGGAACCAAATACGCCAGCGATGAAAGCCGGCTTGCAGGTTGGTGACATTGTAACTGCCGTAGCGAATCACGAGATCGATCAAAACGGAAATTATGTCGATCCACTCTACGGCAAGATCGAGTTTACCAATCTACTGACTGCGCACGTGTATTCGGGCGATGTAGTTCCGTTCCGCATTCAGCGCAATGGCAAGCCGATGCAGCTAAATGTGACGCTAGAGCATCGCGACGCGAAGGATTACGTCAGCCCGCCATACAATTTGGATCAACCGCCCCGCTATTATGTTCTCGGTGGCCTGATTTTTCAGGAACTTTCCCGTCAATATCTCAAAGAATGGGGGCCCAACTGGCAAAGAGAAGCGCCACAACGGCTAGTCTATTTCGACCGGTTCCAATCGGAACTCTTTCCCGATGCCAACCGCCGCGTGGTGATTCTGAGCCAAGTCCTGCCAGCCAATAGCACAATCGGCTATGACGACCTCGCTTATCTGACCGTTACAAAAGTCAACGGTAGAGAAATTAAATCGTTAGCCGATTTGGCTGAAGCAGTGAAGCAGCCGGTCGAGGGCTTCATCAAGATCGAGACTGAAGAAGATCCAAAGCAGATCGAGCTCGACGCGGCGCAGGTCGCCGCCGAGGCGCCCAATCTACAGGAAAATTACGGCATCTCCTTCCTGAATCGCCTCGATTAAAGCGGCATCAATCCGCAAATCAGCGCGCTTCATCGCTCGAGTCGCCAGAGGGCCGCGGCTTTGCTAGAAAGCTGCGCACTTCTTCGTCATAAGTTTGAAAGGGATCCCCCATGACGAGAAAATCCCGGCTGTCACAGGCGATAGAATCCCAATTGATGACGTAGGGCAGCTCGCCTCCGCTGGATTGGAAAAAAGCAACTGCTTGGCCGCGACCGGACGCGCGCGTGTTAGCCGGAGGAACGTGCGTCGCGCTGGGACGTCGGACACTGTTGTTCCACTCCGCAATTCGCTTGCCGGGGGTAACACCGAAGAACAAGCCCCGAACCGGGTCGATATTGTGATACTCGAGATCGATGCTTTGCAGCCAGGGATCGTCCCAGTTCAATTTTTCCGCGTCCACAAAAGTTTCGAGCAGCCATTTTTTCGTAATCCAATCGACTCCGCCGATGAGCGATTCTGGATTTTGTTCCAACGCTTCGAGGACAAAGCCCCAGTTTTCCAGCAGCCAGTATGTTTCCGCGCTGCTATTACGGAGACGTTTCTGTGCCAGCTCGTGGAATTGCCATTGAACATCGATCGCACCCATGGTTTTGCCATTCTCAAGTTGAACAATCCATTTTTGGCTGGCATCGCGTGAGATGTCGCGGGTGCTCTGCACGGCATCGGCCAGGACCAGATTGCGCGGCAAAGCGTTCTCCTCTAGCAACGATAAAACGCACGCGGTGGTCCCGATTTTAAGAGCTGTGGCATACGGACTCATGTTGGAATCGCCAATGAGCAAATGAAGCCGTCGATATTTTCGATAATCGGCTAATGGCTCATCGCGCGCGTTAATGATGGCGCGGTTGAACTGCACCCATTGATAAATGTCGTTCACGATGTGGTCAGCCCGTTGACTGAGCTGAAATCTCACCTGCGCCGCTGGCTGCGGCGGCTCGAAATCGAAGGCGAGCGGATTCGACTGACCGACCCGCCCCGCGCCGGTAAAGATCTGCCGCGTGGCCAGAAAAGTGAGCAGCGTTCCAAGAATCGGCGGCGTGAACTGCGCCTCGCGTTTCATCAAATAATTCTCGTGGCAACCAAACGTGGCCCCGGTGTGGTGATCGACGTTGTTTTTGATAAACGACACGCGGCCCTCGGCGCCGAGAGCAATCAGTGATGATTGGAGCAGGTAGTCCCCGGCAAGCTCGTGAGCAATGAGATCATGCAGATGCAAACACTCCGGCGACGCGTACTCGATATGCCCCATGTCGAGGTAGAGACGCCCGCCATTGAGAAGAAAACCTCCGTTGCCCGGCGGCTCCTCATAATCCCGGTAGTGCAGATCGATCGTGCCGGCCTCGGCTTTCCGGAAAAGGTAGTTCTTTACCTTTGCTGGCCAGAGCTCGGAGTTTCCATGCGGCTCCTGTTCGCTCAGCAGACAGCCGTACTCGGTTTCAATTCCCACGATCCGATCCATCGCT
>QHPD01000157.1 GCA_003218975.1 Verrucomicrobiota bacterium | reverse complement strand
TTGCGCGCGAGTTTGGCATGACCGAGAACGCAGTTAAACAGGCCCTCCATCGGCTGCGACAGCGTTACCGACAGCTGTTGCGTGAAGAAGTCGCGCACACGGTGGCAACGCCAGCCGAGATCGAAGACGAACTGCGCCACCTCATCGCCGCGTTGCGCTCGTAACCTTTTGGGAATTTCCGTTCATTATTAGAGTGAGAGGAATGGCCGAATGGCCGCGCGATGAGAATCACCACCGCTAAAAGATTTTGCCGCAAATGTGGAGCAGCCATTCCACCCGACTCTCCGCAGCACTCCTGCGGCGCCTGTTTGCTGGAGACGGGTCTCGGCTCAGTCGAGCCCGAGGGTGAAATAAATGTTGATCCTGCGCCCTCACCGATGTTGATGGACTTCGGCGATTACGAATTGCTTGAGCAAATTGGCCGCGGCGGACAGGGCGTAGTATTTCGAGCCCGCCAGAAGAGTCTCAATCGCATCGTCGCGCTCAAAGTCATCGGATTAGGCCATTGGGCCACCGAAGCACACCTCAAACGTTTCCGTCTGGAGGCCGAAGCGGCAGCCAGGTTAGAGCATCCCGGTATCGTTCCAATCCACGAAGTGGGCGAGCGAGATGGGTCATGCTATTTCAGCATGAAGTTCGTCGAGGGCGGGCAACTGGACGAAGTCGTCCGGTGCACGCCGATGTCGATCCGGCAGACGGCGGAGCTCATCGTGAAAGTGGCCCGCACAGTGCATTACGCGCATGAACACGGCATTCTGCATCGTGACATCAAACCGGGAAACATTCTGCTCGATGCAAAAGGCGAACCGCACCTTACTGACTTTGGCCTGGCGCGACTAGTGGAGACTGAGAGCACCGTGACGCGCACGATGGAAGTTTTGGGCACGCCCAGTTATATGGCGCCAGAGCAAGCAGTGGGAAACAACGCGGCTGTCAGCAGCGTCACAGATGTCTATGGACTTGGCGCAGTGCTTTACCAATTGCTGACAGGTCAGCCGCCCTTTGCCGGTGGAACAACCTACGAGACTATCAAGCTACTCTTGGATACCGAGCCGCGGCAACCCCGTCTCGTTAATCCGAAGATAGATCGCGATCTCAGCACAATTTGTCTCAAATGCCTCGAGAAAGATCCGAAGCGCCGTTATTCTTCCGCTCTCGCGCTGGCCGAAGACCTCGAGCGCTGGCTAAAACATGAACCCATTCAGGGGCGTCGCACCGGAATTTTCGCGCGAGGGAAAAAATGGGTGCGGCGAAATCCAAGTATCGCCGTCATGGCAGCAATGTTGCTCGCCCTGGCAGTGCCGTTAGGAGTCATGGTTTGGAAAAGCGAATTTCCCCGGCAGCCCGTAACAACTGGAATCGCCGTTCTGCCGTTTGAAAATTTGAGCGAGCAGAAAGATAGCGCAGTCTTTGCTGATGGCGTGCAGGACGACATTCTGACCAAGCTGGCGAGGATCGCCAATCTGAAAGTCATCAGCCGGACCAGCGTAATGGGCTATCGCGGCAAGCGGAATATGCGTGAGATTGGGAATGAGCTGCGAGTATCGCATGTGCTGGAGGGCAGCGTCCGGAGAGTCGGCGCCCAGCTTCATATGAACATGCAGTTGATCGACACCCGCACCGACACTCACATCTGGGCCGAGCAATACGATCGCGATTTGAACGATCTGTTTGCGATCCAGAGCGAGATTGCGCAGAAAGTTGCTCAGCGGCTTCGCGCCAAAATCACGGCTGCTGAGAGATTGGCGATTGAGCGCAGGCCCACCGGCGATCTCGTCGCTTTCGATCTCTATTCGCGCGCCAGTCATATGTTTCCGGGGGCATCCTTTGGCGACGGGATGGCGAATTTCGGTCAGGCAATCGAACTGCTGAACCAGGCCGTGGCGCGCGATCCATCGTTTTTCCAAGCGTATTGTCAACTCGCCTGGGCTCATGACGAGCTTTACTTCTCTGGACTTGACCATACTCCTGCGCGGTTGGCGTCAGCAGAAGCAGCCATTCAGGCCGCATTTCGCCTTCGTCCAGATGATGGTGAAACGCATCTCGCGCGGGCGTGGAATCTTTATCATGGCCACCTCGATTACGACGGCGCTCTGGCTGAACTGGAAGTTGCTCGCCAAACTTTGCCGAATGATTCTGGGCTGTTCGAGACGATGGGTTTCGTCCTGAGACGTCAGGGACACTGGGAAGAATCTACACGAAGCCTCGAGCGAGCATTTGAGCTCGACCCGCGCAACGTTAACACGCTCTACCAGATCGGACTTAGTTACGGAGGCTTCCGGCGTTATGCTGAACAAAAGTCGAAGTTCGATCGCATATTGACTATCGAGCCAGACAATCTCGGGGCAAAAGCAGAGCGAGCATTCGTGGACGTGAATTGGAAAGCCGATACAGGACCATTGCACCAATTGATCGATGAAATCCGGGCAACAAATCCTGCTGCCATGCCGAAGATCGCCGATTCCAATGCGCGGCTAGTTTGCGCGCTGGCCGAACGCGACGTCGCTGCCGCCCAAGAGGCCTTGATCGCGTCTGACGAAATCCCGTTAGGTAGCGACCCTGTTCATTTCACGCGTCCTTTCGTGGAAGGCATTATCGCACGCATGACCAATGACGAGCACAAGGCGCAATTGGCTTTTACTGCTGCACGCGCGGAGCAGGAGAAAACCGTCCAGGCTCAAGCAGATTACGGCCCGGCATGGTGCGTGCTCGGTGTAATCGATGCCGCTCTCGGGCGGAAG
>QHPD01000156.1 GCA_003218975.1 Verrucomicrobiota bacterium | reverse complement strand
TTTCCGGTTTTTTTGCGACGAAACTGATTTCCGCGCCCAGAAGAACGACGCCGTCCATCCTTCGCTCAGCTTCAGCCAGCGAGTCGATCACCGCTGGAGTCCATTCCCTCTGCCAAATATAGCCGCGTTGCCGCAAAGGACCCGAAACCTTTACATCAGCTCGACCGCATGCTGTGAGAACGATCACTGCTGCGCAAAAAAGTTTTGCCGCCTTCAAAGATGACTCCTAAATCCAGAGCGTGCGATCAAACGTGCGATATTGGATCGCCTCGCTGACGTGCTCGGGCGCGATCTCCGCTTTTCGGTCGAGATCAGCGATGGTGCGCGAGACTTTCAGGATCCGATCGTAGGCGCGGGCGCTGAGATTCAATTCGCTCATCGCCACGCGAATCAGTTCCTGCGAGTCCTGGCTGAGCTTGCAGTGTTGCTTGAGCTGACGCGTGGCCATGCGCGCGTTGCAATTAACTTTCGAGTCATTACGAAAACGCTCTTGCTGGCGTTCACGCGCGCGAACGACGCGCTCGCGAATCGCAGCGGAACTCTCCTCAGCGCGCTGGCTGGCGACGTCGCGGTATTCGACAGCGGGCACTTCGATGTGAAGATCGATGCGGTCGAGCAAGGGACCGGAAATGCGCTGGCGATATCGCTGCACCTGCACCGGACCACAACGGCATTCGCGCTTTAAATCGCCGAAGTAGCCGCAGGGGCACGGATTCATCGCGGCAACGAGCATGAACTCCGAGGGAAACGTGACGCTGCCTGCCGCGCGGGAAACAGTGACTTTCCCGTCTTCGAGGGGCTGACGCATGACCTCTAATGCCGATCTTTTGAACTCCGGCAGCTCATCGAGGAAAAGGACGCCGTTGTGGGCGAGGCTCACTTCACCTGGATTTGGAAAGGTACCGCCGCCGAGCAGCCCAATGTCGCTGATGGTATGATGCGGATCGCGGAACGGTCGGGTGGAGACGAAAGATTTTGCGGCGTCGAGCAGGCCGGCGATGCTGTGAATCTTCGTTGTGTCAATCGCTTCCTCGAGCGAGAGCGGTGGAATGATTGTGGGGATGCGTTTGGCCAGCATCGATTTGCCCGAGCCGGGCGGTCCGATCATTAAGGCGTTGTGACCTCCGGCCACGGCTACTTCGATCGCACGCTTGACATGGCCTTGACCTTTCACATCGCTAAAATCGACATCGTACTTTTGATGCGTGGCGAAAAATCCAGTCAGATCGGCGCGTGTAGGCAGAAGCACGATTTCGCCGCGCAAGAAGGCGAATGTCTGCCGCAAGTTTTGCACGCCGTAGATGTCGATCTTATCAACCATGGCAGCCTCGAGTGCATTTGGTTCCGGCACAAACAACGCGCGCTTGCCACGTCGGCGCGCTTCCAATGCTACTGGCAGTACGCCTTTGACGGGGCGGACAGCGCCGTCCAAGGCCAACTCGCCTACAAAGCTGAAATCCTGGAATGGCGAACTATCCAGTTCCTCAGTCACCGCGATCATTCCGAGCGCGATCGGTAGATCGAAGCTTGGTCCCTCTTTTTTAATATCGGCCGGGGCGAGATTGATCGTAGTACGACCCCGCGGCCAATAGTAACCGCTGTTCGAGATCGCCGTTGTAACACGGTCGCGGCTCTCCTTCACTGCGGCATCCGGTAGTCCAACAATGACGATGTTCGGATCGCCGCCCGCCCCGTTCACTTCAATCTCAACTTCATACGCATCGACGCCATAGACGGCAGCCGAATAAATTTTCGCCAGCATTGACCACAAGGTTGCCAGAGAAACAGCCGTAGGGGAAGCTTGGAAGATTCGTTGCGCGAGAGGCCATCGCGCTCATAGCTTCATAGCCCAGAATGACCAAAGGATGGCGCTCAGCTTAATTTAACGGCAGCAAATAGCTCTCGGCGTTCGGCCTTCTTCGGCGTCGTGCAGATCCACCCAGGTTTGGATGTCGTTGCGATCGCCGAAACCTGATCGCTCCTTGGCTGCTTGCAGGTCCGCACTCGCTTCATCGCGCCAGCCACGTTTGGTAAGAAACGCATTCCAGATCGAGATTTCCTCTTCGCTGGGGCGCCGGCCGCGTTCGAAACACCATTCGAGAATCTCTTCATCCGACCCGCCTTTTAGCGTTCGATCTGCAAGTTCATCATAATTGACTCCGAGAAATCTCGTGCAACGCGCGTCGAACATCGTTGGGTCGTCGTCCACGCCGACAAAATAATCTGGGGGCAATTCGCCTCGCGCTTTTAATCTGATTTTGTCCAGCATCCGGGCAAAATAGACTAGGCCTTTCGTCTCGACGCGATCGCTAACCGGCGTTTGCATTTTCATATCAGTCTCTGGTCGTATCATAAAGTGTCAACAGTCCACTCAGATCAAAATGGCCATACCACTTTGACCTTGGCTTGCGGTCACGGGCAGTTGGCTTAATGAGCACAATCCAAACGTGAAAAGAGGTTCAGCTAAAAAACTCGGTAAG
>QHPD01000116.1 GCA_003218975.1 Verrucomicrobiota bacterium | reverse complement strand
CACGGCGCTGCACAAAGCGCGCGGCGTTCCGAAGCAGGGACCAAAGCTCAACGCAAATCAATCTGCGGCGCGGCTGGAGGAAGCTCGGGCTGCAAAGCTGGCGAAGCAAGCTGCTGCGATGAGGCTTAAAGGCGAAGCTCGGACCACTTGGATGCTTCAACAGCTCGGACGGGATTTACGAACCGATGAACGGGAACTCCGTAGAATTCTGACGAAGTCTCGCGATGGAAATTGATGTCGCTGCTATGAAGACGATTCCCGTTTCCGAGTTCAAGGCCAAATGCATCGAGCTGCTGAAAGACGTGCAGAAGACAAAGGAGCCGATCCTAGTGACGCTGCGCGGCGTGCCGGGTCGTGCGGATAGAGCCGGTTGTAAAGCCGGCGAAACGTGTGCGTCTCGGAGCACTCAAGGGTTGGATGCAAATCAAAGGGGATATCATCAAAAGCGATTTCGATGACGATTTCCTAGTCCGATGACGAACGCCATATTACCGGTGCCTTCAATCAGCCCAGCCGCACGTCTGCACAATCTCACCCTAGTTTGGCCCGGCGGTCATAGACCGCTGCTACAACATCGTTTCTTTATCCGCCGACGGCCTGGTAATGGCCGAGGCCGCGTTTCCACATAAAGCGCGCGGCGGCCCACGTGAGCAACAGCCAACCCATTTGAATTCCGAGTGCCTGTACGAGTTGCGCACCGCTGAGTCGCCCGAGAAAAATGGCGATCGGACAGAACAGCTCATAATAAAACGGCAACCATTTCATCACCGCCTGAACCGCGTTCGGCATGATGTCGATGGGAAACATTTGGCCCCCGAGGAAATATTCGAACGAGTAAACGATGAAAACGATGGTGGAGATTTCCAAGATCCAGAACGCCATCATCGCCAGGCTATAGGTGATGAAGAATTGTATGAGTGCGGACATTAACATCGACAGCGTCGCGAAGAGGTAAATCAGCGGATCGTGCGGCAGCACAATGTAGTCGCGAAAATAAATGAAGATGAGCGCGATGGGCGGAAGCGTGACGAACGTGTAGACCAGTCGGCCACTGCAAAAAATGCTGAACCGATAGGCGAGATAACTCATCGGTTTCGTCAGCAGCGCGTTGATCTGCCCTTCACGAATGTCGGCGGCGATTTGCCATTCGTCCTCCGTGGGCGTGACCAGATTGCTCACCAGAATCGCGAGTAAATAATAATAGATCATCGAGCTGTAATCGTAACCGTGCAGGCCGCCCCCGCGCTCTTTGAACACTGCGCTCCAAAGGAACACAGTGCCCGCGAGCGGGATTAGCCCGAAGAGCGCGCGCAGAAAATAATTCCAGCGATACACGAATGTGTTCTGCAGACCGATGTTGAACACTGAGATGTACTTATCGATCGTGGCCCGCGTCATTTTTTCTCTGCGAGTTGCACCGCGAGATTGATCGCCGCGATCATGCTATCGGGGCGTGCGATTCCTTTGCCGGCAATTTCGAACGCAGTACCATGATCCGGGCTGGCACGCGGGAACGGAAGACCGAGCGTTACATTCACACCTTCGTGAAACGCGTGAAGCTTCAACGGGATCAACCCTTGATCGTGATACATGCAAAGAACGGCGTCGAATTCGCCGTCGACCGCGCGATGGAAAACCGTGTCGGGAGAGTGAGGCCCGGTTATTTCGGATTTCGGATTTTGAATTTCGAGTTTCAGCCGTTCAACAGCTGGTTTTATGATTTCGATTTCTTCGCGGCCGAGTTTGCCGGATTCGCCCGCGTGCGGATTTAGGCCGGCGACGGCAATTCGCGGCGCGTTTTTAGATCGATATCGAAGAAAATCCGCTAGCAACAGGCCGACGCGCACGATCTCGGACTGTTCGAGCATGTGCGGAACTTCACTCAGCGGGATATGCGTCGTGACCAGCGCGACAGTGATTTTTCCGCCGGTCAAACACATCGCGAAATTTTTTACACCGCAGCGTTCGGCGAAAAATTCGGTTTGCCCGGGGAATTTAAAGCCCGCCTCATACATGCGCGCCTTGTGAACCGGTCCTGTCACAATAGCGTCGACTTCGCTGCGTCGCGCGAGCGTGACCGCCTCCTCAAGCGCGGCTGCGGCCGCTCGCGCGGTTTCAACCGTTGGCTTGCCTGGTTTACAATCGGGTTGGCGGCCGATGATGACGTATTCGACTGAATCGGTAACCTGGCCGGACTTCAACGCAAGATCGACAATCTCCGGCCCGATCCCGGCACAATCACCAAGCGTGATCCCGATCCGCATTGCCCATCTTCGTCAGGTCTGCGTGGAGCCGCAAGCGTATGGGGTTAAATGGTAGCGACATTGCGCTACGATGTCTCCCACGTCTGCGGGATAGCGCGGCGTCCCTACTTTTTTTCTGAAAGTGCCGCGACGCCGGGAAGTTCCTTGCCTTCCAGCAATTCCAAGGCCGCACCGCCACCGGTGGAGATGAAGGTCATTTTGTCGGCGAGTCCAGCCTGCTTAACAGCCGTCACCGAATCGCCGCCGCCAATGATGGTGGTGGCTCCTGATTGGGCGAGGGCTTCGGCGATCGCGATCGTTCCCTCCGCAAACTCGGGAATTTCAAAAATGCCGACTGGCCCGTTCCACAAAATCGTTTCTGCTTTCGCGATTTCGTCCTGATAAAGTGCGATCGTCGCGGCGCCAATATCGACGGCCTGCCATCCCTCGGTGATCCCGTGCTGTTGTGAGAGGCGGCTCGTGTTCCGCATCCGCGCGCCCGGCTGAATTTCCTCCGCTTCCACGGCATCGATCGGAACCAAGAATTTCACCCCGCGTTTCTTCGCCGTTTCGAGGAGTTGTCGCGCCAGATCGAGTTTATCGGATTCGACGCGGCTCGCCCCGACGGGAATTCCTTCCGTTTTAAGAAATGTATTGGCCATCGCGCCACCGATTAAAATGGTGTCCGCTTTTTCCATAAGCGCGTTTAAGACACCGATTTTATCGGAGACCTTCACACCGCCCAAAATCACCACGAACGGTTTGGCAGGTTTATCAAGGCCGTCGCGCAAATGCTTCAATTCTTTTTCCATCAGAAGACCCATCGCTGATTTTGCCACGAATTTTGTGATCCGCGCTGTTGATGCATGCGCGCGGTGCGCGGCGCCAAAAGCGTCGTTCATATAAAGATCGCCCAGCTCCGCAAGCGCCTTGGCAAAGGCGGGATCGTTCGTCTCTTCCCCCGGCTGGAAGCGGAGGTTCTCCAGCAGAGCAACATCTCCGTTCGCCATGTGCTCAACAATCTTTGCGGGAACCTCTCCGATGGTGTCGTGACTGAAAATGACCGGCTGATGGATGAGCGAGTGTAAATAATCGCCGATCGGCCGGAGCGAATATTTTTCCACTGGCTTACCTTTTGGGCGGCCAAAGTGCGACATCAAAATCGTTTTCGCGCCGTGTTCGCGCAGGTAATTGATCGTCGGTAAACTTTCACGAATGCGCGTGTCATCGGTGATACGGATCTTCCCGCCGCGCGTCTCGATCGGCACATTGAAATCCACTCGTACCAGCACGCGTTTCCCGCGCACGTCGAGATCACGAAGGGAAAGCTTCGCCATGCGAGCTATTTCCCAAGCATTTCCAGCAATTCGACGCAGCGGTTGCTATAGCCCCATTCGTTGTCGTACCAGCCGACGACTTTCACGAACCGATTGCCGAGCATAAGCGTCAACTGGCTATCAATAATGCAGGAGTGCGGATTGCCAACGATGTCCTCGGAAACGAGTGGCTCATCGTTATATTCAACCACGCCTTTGTAACTTTTGTCCGACGCTGCTTCCTTGAACGCGGCATTGATGGCCTCCACTGTCGCGTCTTTTTCCAGCACAGCGGTGAAATCGGTGACCGATCCATCCGGAGTCGGCACGCGAAAGGCGCCCCCATTCAGTTTCCCTTTCAATTCCGGAATCACTTCGCCGATCGCCTTGGCCGCGCCGGTCGTGGAAGGAATGATGTTGATTGCCGCGGCGCGCGCCCGCCTCAAATCTTTATGCGGAAAATCGAGAATGCGCTGGTCGTTTGTATAGCTGTGGATGGTGCTCATGAAGCCGTGCGCGACGCCGAATGTGTCGTTTACAACCTTGGCCATGGGCGCGAGACAGTTTGTGGTGCAGCTCGCGTTGGAAACAATTTTGTGCTTTCCAGGGTCATAGATGTCGTCATTCACGCCAATGCAGATCGTCACGTCCGGATCCTTTGCGGGCGCGCTGATCAGCACCCGTTTCGCGCCCGCCTTGCTTAAGTGTAGCTCGGCTTTCTCGCGGCTGGTGAAAAGGCCGGTTGATTCGAGCACCACATCAACATCCAGTTTCTTCCACGGCAGATTCACTGGATCGCGCTCCTTCAAGATTTTAATTTTGTGGCCGCGCACGATGATGTTTTCCTCATCGTAAGCGATCTCGCCATCGAACTTGCCATGCACAGAGTCCCATTTCAGCAGATGGGCCAGCGTGCGTGTGTCGGTGAGATCATTGATCGCGCGAACTTGTTCCACTTGTTTTTGCGTCATGGCGCGAAGCACGTTGCGCCCGATGCGACCGAAGCCGTTGATAGCGTAATTTGCCATAGGAAAACTAAATAGTTGAAGAGTTGAATCGTTAAACCGAAAACGCGCAATGCTCAACCCGCCTTTGCCCCAGCGTCGGCGTGGCAAGCGTTCAACTCTCAACATCCCAATCCGGAGTCAATTGGCATTGGAGTTTTGACGTTGGAGATTTATGTAATGAAGAACGCCATCATATCGATCGCGGCGATCTTATCACTCTTGTGTACGCAGGTCGCCAACGCGGCACAAATGAAGAGAATTCTCGTGCTGGGCGATAGCATTTCCGAGGGATTTCAGCTCAAGCCCAGCGAAGCCTATCCTATGTTGCTGGCAAAAAAATTGCGCGACGCCGGGCTGAACTTGGAAGTGATCAATGCCAGCGCAACCGGCGGCACCACCGCGGGCGGCCTGGAGCGGCTGCCGACCCATTTGAAACGCAAGATAGACATCTTCATTCTGGAGCTGGGAATCAACGATGCTTTCCGCGGCATCCCGGTCGATCAAATCCAAAAGAATCTCCAGCAGATCATTGACAAAGTGAAAGCCCGAAATCCAGAAGTGCGCATAGTGATCGCGGGAATGCAGCTGCCCAATTATGCGGCAGACGATTATGTTTCCGCGTTCGGAAAGATGTTTACTGATCTTGCGGCAAAAAACGGAGCCGCTTTGGTACCGTACCTCCTCGACGGTGTTGCGGGCGATTCTGCATTGACCTTGCCGGACGGCATCCATCCCAATGCCGCTGGCCAAAAAATTCTGGCTGAGAACGTCTGGCAAACTCTTGAGCCGATTGCGCGTGGCCTGTAGACGCCGTCCTCTGTGCGGCGCAGGGCTGTTGACCGCGCCGGTACCGGATTTCGCAGAGCGAAGCGACCACAGCGCGAGAGACGACCGCTGCGCCGCTGTCGCACGTTAAATAAATGAAAACGATGGACCCTGCACGACCAAACGATCCCGATCCAGCCGACCCCTTCTATCCCGAGCGCGCCGATCATGCGATTTTGGAGACGATCGAGATCGCCACCGAGGGCGAGAATCACCATCGTGCTGTCCAAAAGCTCCGCGCGCCTCTCATGAAAATTAAGGGAGTGCACGACGTAAAAGTCGATCTCAGGCACGAGCGGGTCATCGTCACATTTGATGCGCGCAAAACACACCCGCCCGACCTTCACGACGCCATCTTAAGCACCGGTTACAAGCCCGGACCGAGGGCGGAGTGAAAGGCAGGGGCGGTTCCCCAAACCGCAGGCGATTGAGGTCCAATCGCCTGTGCCTCAAACGGCTGGCTGCTGCTGGGTCAGGCAATGAAATGTGCCAAGGCCCCAGATTAGTTCGCGGGAATCGATCCCGATGACGCGACGATTTGGAAAAAGCGTCCGCAAAATCGATAATGCCGCTTCGTCGTTTCGATCCGCAAACGTCGGCACAAGGACGCAAGTGTTTGCGATAAAGAAGTTCGCGTAGCTCGCCGGAAGCCGCAGCCCTTCGCGCACGATCCTTTTCGGCATCAGCAAAGTGACGATGTCGATCTTGCGACCGCCGATTTTCATCTCGCGCAGGCGCGCAAGATTTTCCTGGAGAGGCCTGTAGTTCTCGTCATCAGGATCTTCTTCGACGGCCGCTACCACGGTCCGTTCCGAAACAAATCGCGCCAAATCATCAATGTGGCCATCGGTATCGTCGCCGGCGATGCCGCTGCGGAGCCAGAGAATTTCGCGCACGCCGAGAAAATCCCGGAGGCGCTGTTCGATTGCGTCGCGACTCAGAGTCGGATTCCGATTTGGATTGAGCAGACACGATTCGGTCGTGAGCAACGCGGCGGCACCATTCACCTCGATCGCGCCGCCTTCCAAGATCATGCGCGGATAAAAAACCGGAACATTGAGAAGTTGCGCGAGACGTGTCGGCACAACTTCATCAAGATCGAACGGCGGATACTTGTTTCCCCAGGCATTGTAATCCCAGTCAGCAACTGCGAGCTTTGGCTTGCGATCGCGGGTCAAAAAAATTGGCCCGTGATCGCGGCACCACGGCTCGTTTGTCGGAACGAGATGAAACGAGATTCGTTCCATCGATAACCCGCGCACGACTTGGCGCGCCTCGGCTTCATGCGCACCGTTGCAGACATTGATGCAAACCCGCTCCGATTCAATCAGCGCTTCGATCATCGCGCGCAAAGTCGGCATAACGCGGTCGAACGAATCCGGGAAACTGATTCCTTCGGGTCGCGGCCACGAAAGCCATGTCGCGGCATGCGGTTCCCATTCCGCTGGCATGCGATAGCCAAGCGCAGCTGGAGTCTGTGATGTCATTAACAAAAAGTCGAACGCCCAGCTAAAATTCGCAATCTCTTCAGCATTGCGTCAGCGAAATTCTGGGGAGCGCAGGCTGGCAACCTGTGCTCCCCGATCAAACAGTGCCGCGCTACCCGGAGAGCCATCCCCACCTAGCTGCGCCTGTAGAAAAGCGGCTCAGCCGCTAAGTGGACATACGCGCGGGTGCCGGCTTGTAGATCGCAGCGACAATTGCCCCGACAATGATCATTTCGATTAGACCGCTGATACTCCCGTAAACGATCAATTTTCCGGGAAACGGCTGCACTGCGTAAATCGCCAGGCGCATGCCGATCGCTGCGATTTCCAGCACGATACCAAGGCGGATCCCTGCGATTACGCCCCCGCCGGCGAAACCGCTCGCATAGATCATCACGAACGCAAAAATCACAAGCGCCTGGCCGATAATGATCCAGTGAAACAAGCTCATCATTTCACTTTGTGGCCGCCACAGATTTGGCGTTTGCGCGTAGATATCTTTGAGCAGCACGCCGTTAAGCAGCCATCCCCAGAAGAACATGAAAACGTACGCGGCAATGAACGCCACGATGAATCGTTTCATGAATTTAGAATCTAACTCGCCGTGGGTGAACTAGGCTTGTAGATCGCGCCGATGATTGCGCCGGCAAACCCGAATTGGATCAAGTCCCCAACAATCCACCCCCAGAGAATTTTCGTCGTCAGCGGCTGTACTGCGAACACGATCACGTTGTTACCCACAAATAGCAGCGCCAACAAAATACCGAGGCTGAACCCTGCACCAGCGCCGCCAGCCGGGACGAAGTGTGCGTAAAGCATGGTCAGGAAGAAAGCCACCACGATATGACCCAGCACCAGCCAAGGGAAGTGACTGCCAAAATCTGCCTGGGTTCGCCAAAGCATTGGCACTTCCTTGTGGATCGGGTCCATAAACTTCCCGTACCACAGGAATCCAAATACGAAGAGGAAGATGAACGCTGCGATGAATGCGATGAAGAATTTTTTCCAGTTCATAATTTCTTTCTGTTAAGGTTTTTACTGCGCAAGAACCCTGACGCTTTCATGGCAAAATGTCGGGCCAATGTCGATCTAAAATTTTGTCACCAACGAACGACGGCTAGGAAGCCGTCACTCCTTGGGGCTGTAACCCGAGTTCGCGCAAAAGGACGACATCGACATCAGCCGCAGGATTTTTTGCGGTGAGGAGCTTGTCACCGTAAAAAATCGAATTCGTGCCGGCAAAAAAACAGAGCGCCTGACCTTCGCGCGAAATGCGAGTGCGCCCTGCGGCGAGACGAACGCGCGCTTTGGGCAACGCAATCCGCGTAACAGCGATCAGCCGGACAAGCTCGAAAATATCGACTGGCGGTTGATCGGCCAACGGCGTGCCCGGCATCGGCATCAAACAGTTGATCGGCACGCTGTCGGGAGGCGGATCGAAATTGCTCAATACTTCCAGCATGCGCAGCCGATCGGTCTCCGATTCGCCCATGCCGATAATCCCACCGCAACAGACCGACATCCCACTCTTCTGCACCGCGGCAATCGTGTCGAGCCGATTTTGAAACGTGTGGGTGCTCACGATTTCGGGATAAAATTCCGGTGAAGTATCGATGTTGTGATTGTAAGCGGTCACTCCGGCGGATTTGAGTTTGCGCGCTTCCACCGGGCCGATTTCACCCAGCGTGACGCACACCTCCATGCCGAGTTGGCTCACTTCGCGAACGATCTCGAGGACGCATTCAAATTTTCCGGAGCCGTCCCGCACGCCGCGCCAAGCCGCGCCCATGCAAAACCGGGTGGCGCCTTGGGAGCGCGCCCGCCTGGCCGCGGCCAGCACATTTTCCAGCGACAGCAATTCTTCCCGCTCGACGCCGGTGAAATAATGAGCCGACTGTGCGCAATAAGCACAATCTTCGCTGCAGCCGCCAGTCTTGATGCTAAGCAAGCTGCACCGCTGCACTTCTTCGCCGGGCCAATGCTGGAGATGAACCGCCCGGCTTTGCGAGATCAAATCGAACAGGGGCCGATGATATAGCGCGCTTAGTTCCGCAAATTTCATTGCAATGCGCGATGTTCAATCGCCAATCGAAAATCGGCCATTGAAAATTAATTAACCCATTTCCCGTCTTCGGAAATGAGGATCGGCAGCTCTTCCATCATGAACTGCGTTTTCCCGATTGCGCCGATCATGTGCGTGCCGGTGGCGCGATACCACTTCTTCGACATGCTCTCCCCCGTATGGCAGCCCCAACTCCTCACATAGGCCCCATGCGCGAAATCCCGCCGGTCGATTTTGGTTAGTTCATTCTCGTGCAGCCAAGATTTACACGCGCTGTCGATAAGGTTGCTGTAATCGAACATGAAACAGGCGCGATTCGAGTGCCCAAAATATTCAAATCCGGCAATCTTCACCCGGTTCCGCGGCTGGCCGTTGTTTAAGTAGTCGATCACCTCCGACCCGGCATTAAACCAAACGAGATTGAGGTTAAATTTTTCGCGCACCGTATCGATCAACGCGACCAAATCCTGGTGTTCCTGTTTCGTGCGATCCAAATAGCCCTGTTTGTAAACCAACCAGGTAATCTGCGCGTCCGGGCCGAGCTGGGCGCGCAACTGTTCGGTGCGCAGTCGTGCGGCACGAACAAAGTTCGCCCACCAATGATCGTGCGGGTAAAGCTTGTATTTTTCCCATTGATACAACGAGGGTCCACCAACCACGATGATATATTCGCCGTTGGCGGCGAGAGCGTGGCCAGTCAGCACTAGCAACAGCGCAAGCAACAAAGAGAGCCGACGAATACCTCCCATGAGCAGGAGCACTATTTACGCGCAGCGCGAAGGGTGCGCAAGCTCGAGCCGCGAGCGCCGAGCGCGCCGAGGATCCGCAGCCCATTCGCAGACGGCCCGGCGCTCGGTGCCTACCACTCTGGTTCGACTTCCCCACGCACCAAATCCTCCCAGGTTTGGCGTTCTCGAATCAGCGTGAATCTGTCGCCGTGAACGAGCGCTTCTGCCGGCAGCGGACGCGAATTGTAATTCGACGCCATCACAAATCCGTAAGCGCCCGCGCTCATGATCGCCAGCAGATGATGTTCATGCACTTCCGGCATCTCGCGATCGAGCGCAAAGAAATCGCCCGATTCGCATACCGGCCCAACGATGTCGATCTTTTCCATGCTACTCTTACTCTTACTCTTGCTCATGCTCGTGCTTGCGATCGGTTGGTTCACCGGTACGATCTCGTGATAGCTGTGGTAAAGCGCGGGCCGAATCAGATCGTTCATACCCGCATCGACAATTGCGAACTTTTTCTCGACGGTCTGCTTGATGTGAAGGACGCGCGTGAGCAAAACGCCCGCGTTGCCGACCAGCAACCGGCCCGGTTCGAGCAGGATTCGCAGATTCAAATCGCGCAATGCCGGCAAAATCGCATCCACATATTCCCGGATCGATAGACTCTTGCCGCGGCGGGCCCGGCGGTCGCGCCCTACCGATTCATCCCACCATGCTTTGGTGCCACTTTCAAATGACGACTCGTAAACGATGCCGAGCCCGCCGCCGATGCTGAAGAAGTTGATTCCGTATTTTAATTTCAGCTCGCGAACGATGGGCGCGACTTTCTTGATGGCGCTTGCGAACGGCTTCGCTTCGGTAATCTGCGAGCCGATGTGCATTTGCACGCCGACGATCTCGACGTTGCGCATTTTTGATGCGCGTTCGTAAACCGCGGGAAGCCGGCCAAGCGCGATGCCGAACTTGTTCTCACGCGAGCCAGTCGAAACGTAATCGTGCGTTCGCGGATCGACATCGGGATTAGCGCGCAAAGCAATCGGTGCGCGCAAGTTTTTCGTACCTGCGAGGCGATCGATGTAATCCAGCTCCGCTTCGCTCTCGACATTGAAGCTGTAAACACGTTGCTCGAGCGCGTATTCGATCTCCTCACGCGATTTGCCCACTCCGGCGAACGTGCAACGCGCCGGATCGCCCCCAGCTGCGACCACACGATAAAGCTCGCCGCCGGAAACGATGTCGAAGCCCGCGCCCGCATCGGCGAGCAAGTTCAGGATCGCGCGATTCGAGTTCGCTTTGACTGCGTAGCAAATCAGATGATCGAGCGGCGCAAGCGCGGCATCGAGCCGCGTGTAGTGATCTAGAATTGTTCCCGCGCTGTAAACATAGAGTGGCGTGCCAAACTTCTCGGCCACACGCGCAAGATCAACATCTTCGCAATAGAGATGACCATTGTGATAGCGGAAAAAATGCACCTGCGAATGTAGCGGCAACGCGCCGCGATTTCCAAATCGCTGGGTAGCGCGGGACGCGTACGCTATCCAAGCAGTCTCAAATCGATATTGAGAAGCGCGATCAACGCTATTCCCGCCAGGAAACTTGTCAGAACAAGTTTTTTCCCGTGCTTCAGCATCTCTCCAAGAACGGCATGGGCGGCCAGATAGAAGAAGCCGCCGCCTATATGCGCCATGATTAAGCCGAGCCATAAAGGCGAAATCTTACCCAAGAAAAGAAAGCCGATCACGCCGCCAAGGAGTGTAGTTGCTTCTACCGCCGCTACCCAGCCCAGCGCCACTGCGCGTTGTAATCCAGCGCCGATCAAGAGGCTCCCTAGCGCGAGGCCTTCCGGCACCTTGTGAATGCAGAGCGCGGAAAAAAGCGACCACGTTGTCGCTTCTCCCACGGGGGCTTCGTGTTGAATTCCCAAAGCCATGCCGTCGCTCGTGCTGTGAACAGCAAGCGCCACCATTAGCGCGGCGGCGATCTCGTTGAAATGCCGCGTCGCGTCAGCGTCGAAGTGGCTGGCCGCGCATGCAGGGCAAACGTGATGAACATGTTTGCTGATTAGGAAGAAAAGCGCGTAGCCGGTGGCCAGCGCGATGACTACCGCCCACCACGGACAAGCGCCCAAACTTTCAGGCAAAATCGCGAAGACCGTTACACTGAGAAGCGTCCCGGCAGCGAAACTAATCAGCGCGCAGAGCGGTTTGTGCGCTAATCGCAGCGTCGTGCTGATCGATCCACCGGCAAGGGCGAAAACATAAGCCGCGACGACCTGCCAGAGTGCGTTCGCCATTCAAGGGTTCGCGATCGATTCGTGATCTTCGCGGCAGTGCTGTGTCTCGATGGTGACGTGAACCAGTTCATCGTGTTCTCGAAGCAGCTCGCGATAGGAATCCGAACTCTTTGGTTCATGCGCCACCACGGAAATCATTGCCGCATATTTCCCGATGCCGACCTGCCAGACGTGCAGATCGGTTACCGTTGAATCGCCGTCGCTCTCCACCGTTCGGCGAATTTGGTGTGGCAAATCTGAAGATGCAGGCGTGCGATCGAGCAAGATGCCGCTGGTGTCGCGCAACAGTGTGTAAGCCCAGGAAAACACAACCCCGCTGCCGATAATTCCGACCACCGGATCAAGCCATGCCCAGCCGAAGAATTTCCCGCCGGTTAATGCCGTAATGGCAAGCATCGAGGTAAATGCGTCTGCAAGGACATGCAGATAAGCCGCGCGCAGATTCAAATCATCATGATGCGCGCTTCCGTTGCCGGCTTCGTGATGACGATCGGCCAGCAGCAATGCGCAGCCCAGATTCACCAGCAATCCAACGCAGGCGATACCGATCGCCCCGTTAAAATGGATTGCCAGCGGAACAAACAACCGGCGCACCGATTCGCCGGCCATTAAGAACGCTACGATCGAGAGCACCACGGCGCTGGTGAAGCCGCCCAGCACGCCCACTTTTCCCGTGCCGAAACTGAAGCGCACATTGGCGGCATGCCTGCGCGCAAGATAATACGCGACAGCCGTTATCAGAAACGCAAGGACATGGGTGCTCATGTGCCAGCCGTCGGCCAGCAGGGCCATCGAATGCGACATCAAACCGACAGTGATCTCGATGATCATCATCGCGGCGGTAATCCCGATCACGATGCGGGTGCGCCGTTCCGCATGGGAGAAATCCGGAACGAAATCGTGTCTCTTCGTGAAACGGGAATGATCGGTCCGCCGCTGCATGTCGATTCAAAATAGCGCGATTATCGCAAAATCAGATCAAAATCGCGGACGCAGCGTGTTGTAGGGACCACTGCTTTGCGGATGCGCTGAGGAGGACCTCTTCCGACAGCAACGGAGGCTGCAAGCGCAATGTTCCACTTGCAAAATTGCGGATCTGGTCTTTATTCGGTGTTCCGCAGCGAGTTTTTGAAATTACGCCGTTGGTCCCTGGGTCTCCGTTGCTGGACGCGAGGCCGCACTCGCCAGGGGGAACCCGGCGAAAAGGAATTGCAGATTAGATCGCAGATTTTCGATTGATAGGAGCTTTCACCAAGGCGGCTTTCTAGTCTCAAATCGCAAATCGGCAATCGACAATCTAAAATTAAGTACATATGCCAATCCGTTACGGTCGTTTTGAAATGCCGAAAACTCTCGCCAAAGACGAGAGCACACCCACAGATACCTATGCAAAATTCACCGCCGAGCCGTTTGAGGCCGGCTACGGCCACACCATTGGGAATTCGCTCCGGCGCGTCCTGCTTTCCTCTTTGGAAGGCGCAGCCATCACCGCGGCAAAAATCACAGGCGCGCAGCATGAGTTCGCCACGCTTCCGGGCGTGGTCGAGGACGTGACCGACATTGTTCTCAACCTCAAGAAGGTGAAATTCAAAGTCGATGGTCAGGATCACGAACCGAAGAAGCTTTCACTTACCGTGAACAAGGAAGGCGAGGTGACCGCCGGCGACATTCAGCTCGTGCAAGGCTACGATGTGCTCAACCCGAAGCAGGTGATTTGCACTCTAGATAGGAAACATAAATTTGATGCCGAGCTCGAGGTGCGCGTCGGCCGGGGTTTTGCCACCGGCGAAGAAAACAAGCGCCCCGACCAGCCGATCGGTTTGATCCCGATCGATTCCATCTTTTCACCAGTCACGCGCGTCAAGTACGCGGTCGAAAACACGCGTGTCGGTCAACGTACCGATTACGACAAGCTCATTCTGGAGATCTGGACCGATGGTCGATTGACCCCCGATGATGCGCTGCTTCAGGCCTCGGCGATTTTGCGGCATCATCTGGATGTGTTCGTGAAATTCAACGAGGAAGTGATCGAATTCGACCAGACGCCGGCTGGGATAAGCGAGGAGAATTTGAAGCTCAAGAAGCTGCTCAACATGAGCGTGAATGAAATTGAGCTCAGTGTCCGCGCGGCGAATTGCTTGAACAACGCGAATATTACAACCGTCGGTCAGCTTGCCCAAAAAACCGAGGCCGAGATGCTGAAGTATCGCAATTTCGGCAAGAAATCGCTCAACGAGATCAAAGACAAACTGCAACAGCTCGGGTTGAGTCTCGGCATGAAGTTCGATCCGGGTCTTGTAGAGGTGCCGGCGAGCGGCGATGGTGCCACGCCAAGCGGAGCGGCCAAGGAATAATTGTTGGATCGACAGTTACGTTTGGCGCGCCATGAGACACCGGAAAAAAACGCTTAAGCTGGGCCGCAAGGCCGAACACCGTAAGGCGTTGCTGGTCAATCAGGTCTGCTCTTTGATCGAGCATCAACGAATCGCGACGACGTTGGCCAAAGCCAAAGCGGTTCGGCCGCTCGCGGAAAAGATGGTGACGCTCGGCAAAAACGGCTCGATTCACGCGCGTCGGACGGCCCTGGCGGTGCTGCGGCAAAAAAATGCCGTAAAAAAGCTGTTCGAGGACATCGCGCAAAGATCGGCGGAGCGTAACGGCGGTTACACACGCATCATCAGGCTAGGCCGGCGCAAGAGCGACTCAGCTCCCATGGCGTTCATCGAATGGGTCGATGCAGAACCAGCCATAGAGGAAAAACCTGCAAAAGAGAAGAAGGCGAAGCGCAAGGAGGCGGAGCCAAAACCTCAGCAAAAAGCTCTTGAACGCGAGGAGCCCAAGCGGGAAGAGCCAAAAGACAAAGCGCCGACCGTGAAACAAGAGAAACCAGCCGCCCCACCGGGTGAAGAACCGAAGCCCAAAAAGAGACGCTGGTTTGGCCGAAGATCGGCCGAGGAGAGGTAATTTTCAGGTCGGCTGCGCTTGGCAGTCACACTTTCCGAGCGAATTTGATCGAAACTCGATGACTCCGAACCCTTATTTGTTCATTGTTATTTTTGTCGGCGTCGCGCTGGTCTTTCCGTTAATCCCGCTGGCGCTGGCCTGGCTGTGGCGACGATTTTTTCAACCGCCGAAGCCGGGCCCGGATAAGACATCGATCTACGAATGCGGAGTGGAATCGGTCGGCGACGCGCACATCCAGTTCCACTCGCAGTATTATCTTTACGCCATCATCTTCCTGGTCTTCGACGTCGAGGCCATTTTTCTCGTGCCATTTGCGGTCGCGTTCACGGGTTTGCCCATCGGGGCGTTCATCGCGATATTAGTTTTCCTGTTGCTCCTCGTTGAAGGTCTCGTTTGGGCGTGGGGCAAAGGATGCTTAGACTGGGAACATTGAGGCGTTGAAGGGTTGAAACGGAAATGACGGAGCCAATTGACGAACGACTGCGAAGCGAACTGCAACAACACGGGGTATGGGTGACTTCGATGCAGGAGCTTTATAATTGGGGACGAAAGAACTCGATTTGGCCGCTTCAGTTCGGATTGGCGTGTTGCGCGATCGAGATGATCGCCACCGCGGCCTCCCGCTATGACATCGCGCGGTTTGGCGGCGAAATTTTCCGGCCATCGCCGCGCCAGGCCGATTTGATGATTGTGGCCGGAACAGTGACAAAAAAAATGGCGCCGCAAATTGTGCGGCTATACAACCAGATGGCCGATCCAAAATACGTCATCGCGATGGGCGCGTGCGCCATTTCCGGCGGCCCATTCAAGCAAGGCTACAATGTGCTGAAAGGCATTGACCGCTACATTCCGGTCGATGTTTACATTCCCGGTTGCCCGCCACGACCCGAGGCGCTTTTGCACGCGTTCATGGAACTACAGCGCAAGATCGACAGTCAGAAACTCAGCGGCGCGGATAAGGCTGAGCATCTCAAACCCGAACAACCGAGCGAATTCCCAGTGCCATTATTTGGCGAGCACGATTTGGAATCGTCGGCGAATCCGGGCGTTTTTCATCCGCCAGAGATCGAGCGCGCGTAGCCGTGGAATCTCTCGAGCAAATTAAAGCGCGTGCGGAAAGGGCGGTGTCCGGCGCCCAGATCGCCATCGTACCAAACCCGGGGCCTGCGCAGCAATCGTCGCTTTTGATCGACAATGAACACGCGTTCGCCGTCGCAAGATTTCTGCGTGACGACCCAACGCTGCGACTCGATTTCTGCTCAAACGTCACGGGTGTCGATTGGCTCGATCGCGTCGTGAAGAAAACAGTGAAGATGAAGAGACTCGTCGATGGTGAAGAAAAGGAAGTGGACGAAACCACCGAGGAAAAGATCCCAGGCTATCTCGAGGCGGTCTATCACCTTTACTCGATGACGCATAAACACGGGCCGGTGATCATTCGAATACGCACGCGAGATCGCGGAGACGGTGCGCGTCTGCCGTCGCTTACTACCATCTGGCGGAGCGCGGAATTTCAGGAACGCGAAATCTTCGATCTTTATGGCGTTCGCTTCGACGGGCATCCAGACCTGCGACGCATTTTGATGTGGGACGAATTTGTCGATTATCCGATGCGCAAAGACTACCGCGAGCCGGACGATTACGAATGGGAGCCGACGCCCCATGATGAGGTCCTTGAAAAAGCGAAGCGGCATTACACGCAGCGACCCGAGCTTGATGGAGCGGAGAAGATCACGGCTGGAGGCGACGCGTTAAATCGTTGAATTGGAATGAGCGCGACGGTTCAAACACTCGAAGCAATCGAGCGGCCGCCAGTGAGCATGGGCTCGCGGCTTGAAGGAGAACTGCTCGAAGTCTCGATGGGGCCGCAGCATCCATCCACGCATGGCGTGTTTCGCATGAACGTCGCGCTCGAAGGCGAGGTCGTGCGGAAGCTCAAGCCCGTCTTCGGCTATCTGCATCGCAATCACGAAAAGCTCGGCGAAAACATGAGTTATCTCGGGTCGATGCCCTACACCGATCGACTCGACTACTTTTGCTCGATGACGAACAACTGGGCTTATGCGCTCAGTGTGGAGAAACTCGCTGGCATCAAAGTGCCTGAACGCGCAGAATATCTGCGTGTCATTCTCGCCGAGCTCACCCGGCTCCAAAATCACGCGTCACTGCTCGGCTTTCTGCTCAACGACATGGGCGCGTGGGGCACGCCGCTCATGTATGCGTTTCGTGAGCGCGAAAAAATTCTCGATCTGTTCGAGTCGCTCTCCGGCTCACGCATGATGTGCGACTACATGCGTTTTGGTGGTTGCCGGTGCGACACGCCACCGGGCTGGATGGAGCGCGCGAAACAAATCGTCGATCGCTTCCCGCACTTCATCGACGACCTGGAACAACTCGTCGTGGGCAACGAAGTGGTGATCGGTCGCACGCAAAACGTCGGCATCCTTTCGCCCGACCTCGCGATCAATGCCGGTATCGCGGGTCCGATGCTGCGCGCGTCTGGCGTAAATTATGATATCCGCAAAGTGGACGGCTACGGCTTTTATCCGCGCTTCAAATTCCGCATCCCGCTTGGAGAACATGGGGACACCTACGATCGCTTAATGATGCGCGTGCTCGAAATGCGCGAGAGCTTGTCAATCTTGAAACAAGCATTCGAACAAATTCAGCCGGGACCGATTATGAACCCGAAAGTGAAAATCCGTGCATTTCGACCGCCAGTTGGCGAAGCCTACGGTCGAATCGAAGGACCGAAAGGCGAACTCGGTTTCTACTTGATCAGCGACGGCGGACAAAATCCATACCGCTATCGGGTGCGTCCGCCGAGCTTCGTTAACCTGACTGTTCTAGAGGATCTCTGCCTCGGCCATACCGTCGCGGACGTAATGGTAATTCTCGGCAGCGTCGATATCGTTATGGGAGAAGTGGACCGCTAGCGCGAAGGGTAAAAGGGTTACAAGAGTTACAATGTTACAACGGGGTGCCGATTTAGCGATTCAACGATTTAACAATTCAACGTTCGCGAAGCGATGATTGGCTCTGGCGTACTCAAGGGAATGGCGGTCACAGCGCGGAACTTTGTCGGAAGCTATTTCGACAAGGAGCGGCTGATCACAGTGCAGTATCCTGAGGAGCGGAATCCATTGCCAGAGAACTACCGCAATTTTCCGTTTCTGCTTTATGACGGCGATGATCCACACGCGGGGTTGCGCTGTGTGGCATGCAAGATTTGCGAGAAGGAATGTCCGCCGCAATGCATTTATATCGTTAAAAGCGACGACAAAAAGCCCGATTACATGGGCAAACCGCAGTTTTATCCAAAGGTGTTCGACATCGACATCTCGGTTTGCATGAGCTGCCAAATCTGCGTCGAGGTTTGTCCGTTTGAAGCGATTAAGATGGACAAGGATTTCGAACTCAGCCGGCGCGAACGTTTCGAAGCATTGCTTTTGCGAAAGGAGGAACTCTCGAAGTCGAACGATTACTATCACAAAATCTGTCCGACCGATGCTCCCGAGGTCGATGCCAAGCTGGCTGAAGCCGCAGCAAAAAAGAAACCCGCGCCCGCAGCGGCAGCGCCCACGCCAACTTCTGTGCCAGCCGCCTAAGCGGAAGTTTGGAGAAGCTTTTAGAGTGCGGCAGTGCTTCGCCGCTTTTCCTTTTGCGCTGGTCGAGGTCTGGACATGATTAGCGATCAGTGGACAGTGATCTGTGATCGGGTTGCTGCCCGGATCACGGACTGGCGATTACTGATCACTATCCAGTCATGACTCTGCGCACTCCTATCACTCTCGTAACCGGTCCACTGGGCAGCGGCAAAACCACGCTGCTCCGGCACATTCTCGCGACGAAGCCGGCGAAGATGGCAATTGTTATGAACGAGTTCGGCGAGATCGCAATCGACACGAAGATCATTGAGGGAAAGAATGTGCGCATCGCCGAGCTCGGCGGCGGTTGCGTTTGCTGCTCGTTGCTCGGTGAATTCGAGGCGGCGGTGAACGAAATCATCCAACGCGTCGAGCCTGAAATCATCGTCGTTGAGACCACCGGCCTCGCTGAGCCCGAAGCGCTTGTGTTCAACATACAGGAGGCGCTGCCGCAATGCCGGCTCGACGGCGTAGTCTCGGTGATTGACGCCGATATGCTCGTGCGTTTCCCTGAGCTCGGCCATACCACGCGTTTGCAAATCGAAGGCGCGGACATTTTGCTGTTGAACAAGATTGATCTGATCAAATCGGAGCAGATCGAGCCGTTGGAAGCCAAACTGCGCGACATTAACCCAACTGCGGCAATTGTCCGAACCACGCGCGGTCGAATCGACTCGGAGCTACTATTCGGAATTGGGCGCGAGAAAGAGGTCGTGCGGCCCAAGCATAGGCATCAGCCGGAGTTCGAATCGTTCACGTTCACCTCCGACAAGAATTTCTCGCGCGATTGCTTCGGTAGGTTCGCGGGGAATCTGCCCGCGAATGTGTATCGCGCGAAGGGCTTCGTGCGTTTTGAGGATGGCGCGCGGCTTTTCAATTTCGTTGCCGGCCGCTGGGAATTGGAGCCTTTCGAATCCGCGGAAACGCAGCTCGTTTTCATCGGCAGACAAGTCACCGAGCAAAAATCATTGGTTATTGATGCCTTGAAAAAATGTGAGCTTTAACCGGCCACCAGCTGTTCGCATGCCCTACAAATACCTGGAAGAAATCGGAACCGCCGATATCGCATTCGAAGCCACGGGGCGCGATCTCCCGGAATTGTTCATGGCTGCGGCGGACGCGACCATGAACGTCATGATCGAGAATATGGACGCTATCGAACCGCGCGAGACGCGTCGCATCGAGCTGACGAACGATAAGATCGACATGTTGCTTTTCGATTTTTTGCAGGAGCTCATTTACTTCAAAGACGCGGAGCGCCTGCTGCTGCGCGTTCGCGAAACGCGGATTGACGAGAAAGAGGGTGCTTATTCTTTAAAGGCGGCCGCCGCGGGCGAGCCGCTGGATGTCGCCCGTCACCAGCAGCGTGCCGACGTGAAAGCCGTCACGCTTCACGATTTCCGCGTCGAAAAAACCGATAGCGGGTGGAAGGCCACGGCGATCCTCGACATTTGAGGGAGTATCGCAATCTCCGAGTCGGCGAATCTACGTGCAGCTGGTACGGCTGCCGCTACAGCAATTTCTATTTCGGCTCCAGCGCTATGTAGCCGCTGCGTCCCTGGCTCCAGACGCGCATCAGAATTTTTTCGTTCCGTTTCAGCTTTTTGGTAAGCGCCACGAGATCTTTGGGGTTTTTAATAGGCTGTTTATTGACTTCCTGGATCACGTCGCCTTCGCGCAGGCCAGCTTGTGCGGCTGCCGAGTCGGAATCGATCTCTGCGATTACCGCACCCTGTACATCTTTCGGCAGATTTAGCACACGACGGACATCGTCGGTAACATCAGCAACGACTGCGCTCCCGAAAACGGTGGCCTTTTCGGGCTGCGCGCTCTCCTCTGGTGAGGCCTCAGTCGAGGGCCCGGCCTCGGCGGCTGGCATCTCGGCAAGATCCCCATCGAGCGTTTTCTTCTGACCTTCGCGGTTAGTCTCGAGCCGCACTTTTGTGCCGGGCGCCATCGAACCGATCATTAAGCGCAGCTCGCGTGCGTCGTTGATTTTCTTTCCGTTCACCGAAGTAATCACGTCACCGCTTTTGATTCCGGCTTTTTCCGCCGGACTCTTCGGGGTGACTTCACCAACCAGCGCGCCGGTCGCTTCTCCCTTGAGTTTCATCGCCTCGGCCAGTTCTGGCGTGAGCGTCTGGACCGACGCGCCGATGTAGCCGCGCACGACGCGTCCTTTTTCGCGCAGGCTTTGCATCACATCGCGCGCAAGATTCGATGGAATGGCGAAACCAACTCCCTGGTTCCCGCCTGTGCGGGTGAAAATCGCGGTGTTGATACCTACGAGCCGGCCTTCGGTATCGACGAGCGCGCCGCCGGAGTTGCCCATGTTAATTGCTGCGTCGGTCTGGATGAAATTTTCGTAATCGACAATGCCCATGCCGCCGCGGCCCACAGCGCTGATGATCCCCATTGTGGCGGTTTGCCGCAGTCCGAAAGGATTACCGAGGGCGAGCACGATATCGCCCGCATGCGCCTTGTCGCTGTCTGCAAATGTGATCGCGGGCAGATTTTTTTCGTCGATCTTCAACAATGCCACGTCGGTGCCCGGATCAGTGCCCATTTTCTTCGCCTTATATTTGCGGAGTTCCGCGCCAAGGCCCACCATGATTTCCTCCGCGCCCGACACGACGTGATTAGCGGTGAGAATGTAGCCATCCGGGCTGACAATGACGCCCGAGCCAAGGCCTTGTACTGTCTGTTTACCTTGTGTTCGAGGAAGCTGTCCGCCGAAAAATTCGCGCAAGGCTTCATCCGAAAACGGAAACCGCAAACCTGGGCGGGAGATAGTCTGAGTGGTAAAGATGGTCACCACAGTCGGCGTGACCTTTTCTACGATAGGCGCAAAGCTGGTGATCGGTCCCTGCAGCGTATGCGCAGGCTCCTGCCCGGCAGCGGAAAAGTCACCCGCACAAACGAGCAAGGCGATTAACAACACTCGAGATCGGAAAATTCTTCCTCCCATAAAACGTTGCCGGCCTTGTAAAGAATGAATCGGGCGTTCACGCGCCGCCGGTTCTTTTTTTCAAAATCTGGCGGTTTCACCGCGATCTGAAGTGGCGCAACTTTCCACGTTGCGATTCCAATTACTTCGAAAGTTAGAAACTTGCGCCACATGTGAAACGTCACGAAACGTGGCGCCCGAGCTCCGCTACGCTGTTGTGTAAAGCGTTCGCAATCTTCTCGTGCAGTTTTTCGCCGTGGCTTTCGCGTTTCGGTTCGCGCGAGTCAAGCGGCCTGCCAAATATCACACGGACCGCATGCGGCCGCGGCAAAAACTTCCCCGGTGGCAAGACTTCGCGTGTGCCGTGGACAAAAACCGGAACCACGCACACGGGAAAATGTTCCAATAACATTCCGATGCCTGGCTTGAAGTCTTGTAGTTCGCCGCTACCCGAGAGTTCGCCCTCGGGAAACCAAACAAGGTTCTTTTTGTCTTTCAGAATCACGGCCCCAAAAGCCAGGCTTGAACGGGCGGCACGTATCGGCTCGACTGGCAGGATTTTACCCAGCCGGCTCAGAAAACGCATCACCGGGTTCGCAAAGGCAACGCCGGTCCAACCAGCCCAGTAGGTTTTGCGCAACTGGTTCCAGTCGAGGAGCGCGGCAATCGCGAACGGATCGAGATAACTGACGTGGTTTGGCGTTATCACCCATTGTCGATCTTCCGGTAAATGTTCAAGCCCCTCGGCGCGCAGGCGGAAGATCACGCGCATCAATACGCGATTCACAGCGTAGAGAAAGCGCGCGCTGACAGCGGCGATCGGTCCAAGCGGTTCGAGCCACCGCTTCTGTTTTTCGTCGAGAACTGCATCTGGTTTTTTCAGCGGATCGAGCGCTTCACCTTCGCCGCCCTCTGTCACTTCGCGCAGAAGATCGCGCACCGTCTCGATCCGAGCGATTGCTTCATCGGTCAGTTCCACTCCGCTGGATTCGGCGATTTCCATTGTAAGATTCAGCCATTCGAGCGAATCGATACCGAGATCGAATTGTGGACTCGTGTCCGGAGTCAGCCGCTTGTCGCGATACCGTTTCGCGAGTACTTCCCACACAGATTGCGCGGCAGAATCCTCCAGGAGCGCGCGATCTTCGCCCGACATTTCATCGGCAGACATCGGTCCTGCCCTGGGAGCTTTTTCGCCGCCCTCTTTTACCTGCTCGTAGCGCTCTTCGAGGCGATGACGCTGGATTTTGCCGAGTCGCGTGCGGAGCAACGCATCGGGCGTGATCGCGTAGTCGGAGATACGCTGGTGACTCGGCAAGCGCTTAGAAGCCGCTTCGACTGCCTTGCGAACCGCGTCCTTTGTTTCGTCCCCGCGACCTGCCTGTTCCGGCACAATGAGGGCGACGAGTTTGCCTTTTTTTTCGAGCACGCCGATCTCGCGAATCGCGGACTCCTCGGCATAAGCCTCTTCAAGATCCTCGGTCTGAACTTTTTCTCCACTCTCGGTTTTGATCAGTGTTGAGATGCGGCCGAGGATATGTAACTCATCGCTGTCATCAAAATAACCCATGTCTCCGGTGCGGAACCACCGGTCGTCAGTAAAGACCTCTTTCGTCTTGTCCTCGAGATTGCGGTAGCCAGCAAAAACATTCGGACCGCGCGCCAGAATTTCGCCGACCTCGTGCCCGTTGACGCGCTCTTCTTTTTCGAGCGCTTCCGAATCGATGCGAATCTTCACGCCGGGAAACGGTTTTCCCACGCTGTCTCGCCGCGCTTTCCCGGGCAAATTCAGCGTGAGCAGCGGCGAGGTCTCGGTGAGGCCGTAACCGATAGCGACTTGCCACCCCAACGCTTCGAGTTTCGAAGCCAGCTCTGGGTCGAGCGCCGCGCCGCCGGAAGCGAGCAGTCGAAGTTTATCACCAAAACGTTTGTGCAACGAACGAAACAGAAACTTGCCAACACGGAAGCCGAGCCACTTTTGCACGAACCCGCTCGTGGCGAGGAATGCGCTGAACAATCCGCGCGCGATCCAGCCGGAAGATTCCACTCTGGATTCGATGCCGGAATAAAGCGCGCTGTAAAGCCGGGGCACACCGACTATCGCCGTCACTTCGCCTTGTCGCAACGCGCGCAGCAGTTGTTGTCCGCTCAGTGAAAATGGCAGAACCAATGGCAAGCCAAGGGCGAGCGGGGCGAGCATCCCGATGACAAACGGATATACGTGATGCAACGGCAGAGCGAGCAAGGCGCGATCCTCGCCAGTGATGATCTTCACCGTGGCCGCGGTATCGAGCTGCGAAACAATATTGCCGTGATTCAACGGCACGCCTTTGGGCGGACCGGTCGTCCCTGATGTGTAAAACAGCACCGCTTCATCATCCGGGCTGATCGTCGGTAATTCTGTCGCTTCATTGTTGAGAAACCGCTCCCAACTGCGCCTGTCATCGGAGCTAACATCGAGCAGGATGAGCTTTGGCTTTTCCTTGCGATCAAGCTTCTCGATATACCCCACCCGCCGCTGTGTGGTGATGACCGCGCGCGCGTCGCTGTCGCGCAAAATGTGAGTGAGAGTTTTTGTCCCTAGCTGCACATCCAGCGGCACAGCCACAGCGCCCGAGCGAATAATGCCCAGCGCGGCCGCGATCCATTCCGGGCGGTTTTCCGCGAAGAGCGCAATAGTATCACCGCGTTTGAAACCATCCTTCGCGAGCCCGTTCGCGAAAGATCGCGCGCAATTCGCGAGTTTCTCAAAAGACCAACGATCTTGATCTTTCTTACCTAATGCGAGCACTGCCGTCCTCCCGTCATGCTCGCCTAACGAGTCCACGATCGACTGCAGCGTTCGCGCCGATGTCATTTCTTGGAGCTTAGCATCGAGACGCGCCGCCATTCGTTTACTGTTTTCGCTCCGCTTTGGCTACGATCTTTTTTGTTTCAACAAAGCGATCGGGGTTAATAGAAATCGAGTCGATTCCGCATTTGACGAGGAATGCGGCGAACTCGGGGTAGTTGCTGGGCGCTTCGCCGCAGATGCCGACCTTGCAATCTTTCTTGTGCGCAGAGCGAATGACCTCGTGCACTACGTCTTTCACCGCCTCGTTTCGCTCATCGAATAGCTCGGCGAGCTCGGCGGAATCGCGATCCACGCCGAGCACGAGCTGGGTGAGATCGTTGCTGCCAATTGAAAAACCGTCGAACCGCTCGGCGAATTTCTCCGCGAGCACAACGTTCGACGGAATCTCGCACATCATATAAATCTCCAGTCCGCCGCGTCCACGAACCAGGCCGTTCTCAGCAAGCAAATGCAGGACCTTGTCAGCCTCGTCGAGCGTCCGGCAGAACGGCACCATCACGATCACATTTTTCAGTCCGAGTTCATTGCGGACGCGTTTGATCGTTTCGCATTCCAGACAAAATGCGTCTCGAAATTTTTCATGATAATAACGCGACGCTCCGGGCAGGCCGAGCATCGGATTTTGCTCGCGTGACTCGAATTGTTCGCCGCCGATGAGCTGCGCATATTCGTTCGTCTTGAAATCGCTCAGTCGCACGATCACCGGACGCGGATGTTGCGCGGCGGCGATGCGCGCAATGCCTTGCGCAAGCTTGTCGATGAAATAATCACACTTGTCCTTGTAGTCGCGAGTCAGGTTTTGGATGCGCTCGCGCACATCGCGATCCTCAAGCTCGTCGAAATGCACCAAGGCCATCGGATGAATCTGAATACGATTGGCAATGATGAACTCAATGCGCGCCAGGCCAATCCCATCACACGGCAGCTTCCACCAGCGAAACGCGCCGCCCGGGCTGGCGATGTTGAGCATGATTGGCGTGCGCGTGTCTGGCAATTTTTTTAGATTAACTTTTTCCTCGGCGAAATCGAGCAAGCCCTCGTACACAAAGCCTTCGTCGCCTTCGGCGCATGAGAGCGTGATTTCCTGGCCGTCGCGCAGAACTTTTGTGGCCTCGCCGGTGCCGACGACTGCCGGGATACCGAGCTCGCGACTCACTATTGCCGCGTGACACGTGCGTCCGCCCAGATCGGTGATGATGCCTTTGGTTTTTTTGAAAATCGGTCCCCAATCCGGGTCGGTCATTTCGGTAACCAGAATGCTGCCCTCCTTGAATTTGCCTAGTTCCCGGGTGCTTTGGATACGGCACGCTTTTGCCGCGGCGATGGTGTCGCCAATGCTGAGACCTGAGAGCAACCGCTTGCCTTTTTCTTTCAAGCGATAAGTCTTGAGCGAGCCTGCTTTTTTCAATGCCTGCACCGTCTCCGGGCGCGCCTGGAGAATGAAAATCTCACCTTTGTCGCCGTTTTTCGCCCACTCGATGTCCATGGGCTTTTTGTAATGATCTTCAATTGCGCAAGCCCATTTCGCCAAACGCAGAATCTCGGCGTCGTTGAGCACAAACGACTTGCGCTTTTTCTTGGTAGTGTTGACGGTGCGCGTCCCTCGTCCGTTGCGCGCGTAAATAACTTTGCGCTTCTTGTCTCCCAGCGATTTTTCCAGAATCGGCTGCGTCTTGTTCCTGCCGAGCAACGGCTTGAATACCATGTATTCGTCCGGATTGGCTGCGCCTTTTACCACCACTTCCCCCAAACCCCATGCTGCGCTGATCCGCACGACGCGCGGGAAACCGCTCTCGGTGTCGATGGAAAACATCACGCCGGCGCCCGCCTTGTCCGCGCGCACCATCTTTTGCACGCCGGCGGAGAGCGCGACTTTGAGATGATCGAACTCTTTCTCCTCGCGGTAACTGATCGCCCGATCGGTGAAAAGCGACGCGTAACATTTGCGGCACGCATCGACGACCGCGTCCTCGCCCGAAATGTTGAGATAGGTTTCCTGCTGTCCGGCGAAACTTGCCTCGGGTAAATCTTCCGCCGTGGCGCTGCTCCGCACTGCGACATCGACTGCGCGTTTTTCGTAGCGATCGCACAATTCGCGATACGCCTCGCGAATCTGTTCCTCTACTTGCTCGGGAAACTTGCTCTTCAAGAAAAGCGCCTGCAGCGCCCTGGCAGCGGCGGCCAAAGATTTCGAGCCTTTCTTTAACCGGCGAATTTCCGCGCGGATCTTTTTGTCGATCTTGTTTTCGCGCACGAACAGCCGGAACGCATCAGCGGTGGTCGCGAAACCGTCAGGGACGCGCACGCCTTGTTTTTTAAGCGCGCGAATCATCTCGCCAAGAGCGGCATTCTTGCCGCCGACGCGGTCGCTGTCCTTGGATGAAACCTCATCGAACGGGAGCACAAACTTCTTCGCCGCCATACAGTTGTTATTCGTTTGGCGAGCGCAGAATCGCCTGCCTCACTTCCCAATCAGGTTCCACGCCATAGACGCTCGAAATGCGAATTTCTATTAGAAACAATTGCCATTCGAAGGAGCAAAATCCCATGAAACAAGCGAAAGACATCATCACAACCAATGCCGTATGTTGCACGCCGGTGAATAGCGTGGAGGAAGCGGCGCAGATGATGGTCGAGCACGACTGCGGCGAGATCCCTGTGGTGGAGAGCAAAGACAATCTAAAGCCGATCGGCGTCATCACCGACCGCGACGTCATCTGCCGCGTGGCGGCCACAGGCAAGAATCCCAGGCAAACGAAAGTGCGCGACGCCATGTCGAGTCCACCTGTGACAGTCAAACGCGAGACGAGTATCGAGGATTGCTGCCGCCAGCTGGAGAAAAACCAAATCCGGCGCGTACCCGTTGTAGATCAAACGGGGCGCTGCTGTGGTATTGTTTCGCAGGCTGACATCGCGAAGGTTGCGCCCACGGAAAAGACGGCCGAGGTGCTAAAGCAAGTCTCTGAACCGAGCGAGCACGCCTCGCGCGTGGCCGCTTGAGCTTAGGTAGGGCATCCGCTGCGATAACGAGGGTGAGCATTCGGCTTAAGCGCGTTTACGACAAGCCGACCAAAGCCGATGGCCGGCGCGTGCTGGTTGACCGCATCTGGCCGCGCGGGCTGAAGAAAAACGAAGCGCGAATCGACCAATGGCTGAAAGAAATCGCGCCCAGTACCGCGTTACGAAAGTGGTTTGCACACGATCCGGGCAAATGGAGAGAGTTCAAAAAGAGATATTCGGCAGAACTGGATGACCAACGCGAGCAAGTCGAGCAACTCGCGCGAGGGGCCAAAAAACGAACCGTGACCTTGCTCTTTGGCGCGAAAGATACGGAGCACAACAACGCCGTGGCATTGAAAGAGTACATCGAACGGTTTTACTAAATCAGCCGATGCCCGAGCTGCCTGATGTCGAGACGTTCAAACGATATCTCGACGCCACATCGTTGCATCAGCGTATCGTCAATGTCGATGTACGGAGCGCATATCTGCTCAAAGACCTTTCCGGGCGCGAGTTCACACGTGAGCTGAAAAGGCGTCGTTTCGAAGCGAGTCGCCGTCATGGAAAGCATCTCTTTGTGCGCGCTGACAGTCGTACGTGGCTGCGGCTGCATTTCGGAATGACTGGGTTTCTGCATTACTTCAAAAGCGAAGAAAAAGCGCCACGACACGCGCGTGTTGTCTTTGTTTTCGAAAAACATTACCGGCTCGCATTCGATGATCAGCGCAAGTTCGGCGAGATCGGATTAATCAAAGATGTCGATGAATATTTGAAAAAGCGAGGCCTCGGCCCAGACGCGCTAGATGTCGATCTTGCGGAGTTCAAAAATATTTTCGGAAAACATCGCGGCACAGTGAAATCGATTTTGATGAACCAGAAGTTGATCGCCGGCATCGGCAATATTTACGCGGATGAAATTCTTTGCCGCGCACGAATTCATCCGGCAACGCAGATTTCCTCTCTGGAAGACAAAGCAGTTGCCAAACTCTTTCGAGCCACGCGCTACATCTTGGAAAAAGCGATCGCTGCCAAAGCAGATGTCGATCTCATGCCGAAGTCGTGGTTGCTGCCGCATCGTGGGAAAGGCGGCAAGTGTCCGCGCTGCGGGCGCGAATTAAAATCGGCAACGATTGGTGGACGCACTGCATGGTTTTGTCCGCATTGTCAGAAGAAAACCGTTTGATGGGTCGAGCCCCTGTTAGGAGCCGCACCCTTCCGGGCTGCGGAATGCGCTGGCGGTCGCGTTCACTAGATGCGTTCCCAGACCAATACGTATTCAAACGACTGCCCACCGAATAAGACTGGCGGAGTGGATAGTAATAGGCGAGTCCGGTCGAACCTGTAATAGCGAAGCTGGTCGTTGCCAATCCAATTCGGAAACGAGGCGCCCCGAACGTGATGCGTCACGGTTTGCGTCTGCGGATCGATCGTATAGGTACCGAAATACGAAACATAGCCCTCGAATGCTGCACGAACCTCTACGTCTGTCCCCCTAGCGGGATCCTTGGTCGCAAAGAGGGGGCGGTCGTTTCTCATGACATGCGCGGACATACTGCCGGCGGAATCGTAGATGAGTTGGCCTGAGACCTGTGCGCCGAACGGGTAATGAACCTGCCCTTTCGAATCGCGCGCTTCATACGACACCAGCCACCACGTTCCGAATAAAGTTAGTGCGGGCTGCACCTGAGCCATGTTTGAAGTCATCTGTTTCAAAGTGCGGACGTGTCCGCGTACATCAAAGCTACGCCGCCGCGGCGGTCAATCGTTTGGCTTCGCCGCGTTCATACTCGTACAGGAAACCGATAAATTGCCGCCGATGCGCCTGTTCCTGTCCGGTGATTTCCAAAATGAGATCCTGCGTTACCAGATCGATCGGGTCACACATCTTGATGAGTTTCTTGTATTGATCGATCGCTTCGTCCTCAGCCCGGATCACACCGCGAATCACCGCGATCACGTCGGTGCTGTCGTTGGGCGGCTGCAAAAAGGGCTGTGCGCGCTCAAGATCCAGCCAGCCAGGCACGCGGCCTTCGAGCACTTTGATCCGGTTTCCCAGCTTCCGCGCGTGACCGAGCTCTTCCTCAATGTCGCTCAGCAGCGCCTTTTTGATTTCTTCTGCGCGCACGCCGTCGAGATCAATCGCGTTGGCCAGATAATTTTCCACCGTCTCCAATTCCATTCCGTACGATTTTCTCAGCTCCTTAATGATATCCTGGTTAGTCGCCATGGCTAATATCCTCCCTTTACAGGAATCGTCGCAGCCATCCTCAGCGGACTTTTTGCTCACCGGAGGAGCCGAGTTGCCCATGG